>CALHXU010000233.1 GCA_938040365.1 uncultured Acidimicrobiales bacterium | reverse complement strand
ACAGGGGGAGTCATTCGCCGCCGATCTCGACGTGCTCGTGAGCAAGACGAAGGCCGATGTTGTCGGCGAGGGTTTGAAGAAGGTCCCGAAGCCGTATGCAGAGGATCATCCTCGTGGGGATCTCCTGCGCCACAAAGGCTTTCAGGTTCGATGGATTAAGAAGGCACCGAAGTCGATCACCACGGCAAAGTTCGCCGACTGGTGCGCAACTGAGCTGGAGCGCACCACACCGATTCATGCGTGGCTTGTTCGCCACCTTGGCTAGGGATTGAGGTGCGCGAGGGCCTTCCTTGCACGACCGGCTACGGACTTTCGGTCGTCCTCAGATAGTTGTTGCAGTCGGGGGAGGATCGCGGCCTTGAGTTCTGGACGATCCTCTGCCCAACGGGCGAGTGGCGCCATGGATGAGTTGAGCACGATCCAATCGTCTGACGTCTGGATGTAGTCGCTCAACCTTTTGATCGCTTTGTCGCGTTGGTCGGGGGAGAGGAGGTCGTCGCATTCGTCGCAGAGCTGTGCGAACGTCCACTGTGCTGACGGCTGGTCGATAGCTGAGACGTAATCGACCCACCCCTCAATGAACGGTGCGAACAGGGCCGTATCTGCTCGCCACAATCGTTTCGACGTACTCGCAGCTCGGAGACGAACCCATTCGTCGTCTTGGAAGAACAGGTCGTAGACCTCGTGAGCACGATCATGATCGGCCAGGACGATGTCGACAACTTCTTCAGTGCGGCCCAACGTATTCGTTGCTCCCCGCAAGATGTCAACAAATGCTTCTGCCATTTCAGACCCCGAGATCAACTCACCGCTTCTCACATTACGAAATGTAATGGGGACAGGCCCTGTGGGGGCAGTTCTTGCAAAACGAACAGATGTTCGATAACTTCGCGAACCCTTATGGGTTGGCAAAATCCCCCGGTCCCGTGGCGAGAGCTGGAACAGAAGCTTTCCGACCGCGCCCCGGCTTCCGCGGATGTCGAGCGGAAGCCTCGACGACGAAATCAGTTTTCCGACCGCGCCCCGGGTTCCGCGGATGAGGTTCCGAAGACGGGAGGCGATAGCCCAGCCTGGTCTCGAAAACGCGAAAAGTACGAACCCCTGGCTGAACTTCAGGTGGCTGATTCCGTCGATGTTTCGAGCCCTCGGGCGAGAAACTCGGTTAGTGAGCGAAGCGAACGGCGTCGACAAGTTGCAGTCGCTCCGTACGCTGAGTTGCATTGTCATTCGAACTTCAGCTTTCTCGATGGCGCGTCCGATCCTGAGGTGCTAGTCGAAGAGGCGGTTCGGTTGGGGCTCAACGCTCTGGGGTTGACCGATCGCAATGGTTTCTATGGGGTGGTTCGCTTTGCTGAGGCTGCCCGAGAGTATGGCCTGCCCACGGTGTTTGGTGCCGAGCTGAGTTTGAGCGAACCGGGTGCGTCGGCCGAACAGATCGGTGCGCTGGGGGACCTTGTCGTGTTGGCTCGGGGAACCGCTGGTTATGCCCGATTGGGGCGGGCGATCAGCGAAGGGCAGATGGCAGGGGAGAAGGGGGCGCCGCGGTACACCCTCGATCGGTTGGCTGAACTGGCCGACGGTGAATGGGTCGTCCTGACCGGCGGGCAACAAGGCCCGCTCAATCGAGCATTGGAGGCAAATGGGCCAATCGCTGCTCAACGGGAACTCGACGCGTTGATCGAACGGTTCGGCAGGGGCAACCTTGCGGTTGAACTGTGGGATCACGCCACGCCGATCTGTTCTACTCGTAACGACGCGTTGGCGAGGCTTGGCCTCGAACGTGACCTCATGGTCGTGGCGACCAACGATGTCCGATATGCCGGGCCGAGCGACCGCAAGCTCGCTACGGCGCTCGCTTCGGTCGGGCATCGGCGCTCGCTCGAAGAACACGACGGGTGGCTTCCCGCTGCATCGACCGCGCACCTGCGAACCGGTGCTGAACAAGCTCGGCGCTTCGAGCGATACCCCGGCGTAGTCGAGGCAACGGTAGCGATTGGCGAACAGTGTGCATTCGATCTGCAGCTGGTCGCCCCGAACCTGCCGCCGTATCCGTGCCCCGATGGTCACGATGAGATGTCGTGGTTGCGCGAGCTGGTCCGTCGGGGTGCGCGTCGGCGGTACGGTTCGGAGAGCAGCGAGCGGGTGCCGGGCGCGTACGCCCAGATCGCCCACGAGCTCGACCTCATCGAGTCGCTCGGGTTCCCCGGCTATTTCCTGATCGTGTCCGACATCGTCGAGTTCTGTCGACGGTCAGACATTTATTGTCAGGGTCGAGGTTCGGCCGCGAATTCTGCTGCCTGCTACGCCCTCGGTATCACCAACGCCGACGCGGTTGCGCTCGGATTGTTGTTCGAACGCTTCTTGTCTCCCGAACGTGATGGCCCACCCGACATCGATATCGACATCGAGTCCGATCGCCGTGAGGAGGTCATTCAGTATGTGTACGAGCGGTATGGGCGAGACCATGCCGCGCAGGTCGCAAACGTCATTACTTATCGGGCGAAGTCGTCGGTGCGCGATATGGCCAAAGCGTTGGGATATGCGGTCGGTCAGCAAGATGCGTTCTCGAAGAAGCTCGACGGATGGGGCGGACTCAGTTCGCAGACCAATGCCTTTCCAGCCGATGTTGCCGAGCTCGCTACCGAGCTCGAACACAAGCCCCGACATCTCGGTATTCACTCCGGCGGCATGGTGATCTGCGACCGGCCGGTCGTCGAGGTGTGTCCGGTCGAGTGGGCGCGCATGGCAAATCGCAGCGTGCTCCAATGGGACAAAGAGGACTGTGCCCGAACCGGGTTGGTCAAGTTCGACCTGCTCGGCCTCGGCATGTTGTCAGCTATTCACTACGCCATCGATTTCGTGGCCGATGTGCACGAGACCGATATCGACATGGCGTCGATGCCCCAAGACCCAGAGGTCTACGACATGTTGTGTCGGGCGGACACGATCGGTGTGTTCCAGATCGAGTCGCGAGCTCAGATGGCGACGTTGCCCCGGCTCAAACCGCGCAAGTTCTATGACCTTGTCGTCGAAGTTGCGCTGATTCGTCCGGGGCCGATTCAGGGCGGTTCGGTGCACCCGTACATTCGGCGGCGCAATGGTAAGGAGCCGGTCACCTATCTGCATCCGCTGCTCGAAAAGTCGCTCTCGAAGACGTTGGGCATTCCGCTCTTTCAGGAGCAGTTGATGCAGATGGCGATTGATGTTTCGGGGTTCACGCCGGCCGAAGCCGATCAGCTTCGCCAAGCCATGGGGTCAAAGCGCAGTCGGAAGCGGATGGAGGAGATTCGGGGGCGTCTGTATGAAGGGATGGCCGAGCGAGGGATCGTGGGCGACATTGCCGACCAGATCTGGGAGAAGCTTGCCGCCTTTGCGAACTATGGCTTTCCCGAGAGTCATTCGGTGTCCTTCGCCTACCTCGTCTATGCCTCGTCATGGTTGAAGCGTTATTACCCGGCAGCGTTCTGTGCTGCGTTGTTGAACGCTCAACCCATGGGGTTCTATTCGCCGCACTCACTCGTTGGTGATGCTCGTCGTCACGGGGTTGAGGTGCTCACTCCCGACATCAATAAGTCGGCGGCGGGGGCAACGCTCGAATGGCCAAATGGTGTTTCTGATGATCCGGCTTTTCGACAGGGTGCTGGGGTCGACCCCTCGCGGTGGGGGGAAGGTGGGCCTGCGGTGCGGTTGGGCATTGGTTCGATTCGCCATGTTGGTGAAGACCTCGCTAAGGCGCTCGATGAGGGGCGGCCGTGGGCGTCGATCGAGGATGTGAAACGTCGCACCGGTTGTTCGATCGAGGTGCTCGAAGCCTTGGCGACCGCTGGGGCCTTCGGTGATCGTCGTTCGTCGCTCTGGCAAGCAGGTGC
>CALHXU010000232.1 GCA_938040365.1 uncultured Acidimicrobiales bacterium | reverse complement strand
CCGGGGTTGAGCGGCTTCGCAATGAAGAATGATGCTCCAGAGTCAATCGAGGCTTGCCGGTCGGCCGGGTCGTCAGAGCCTGAACAGATACCGACGATGTGCTGATCAAACTGGCGTTGACTGCGGAGCCGTTGAACGCCTTCGGTGCCTCGTGAGACTGTGAGGTTGAGGTCGAGAATCGTCAGGGAGCTCACGAGTTGGTCGGGGGTGAACTCGTCGAGCGCTGAGAAATACGAGTCGAGGTCGAAGAAGTGACGAAGCTCGATTCTGAAATCATCTCGCTCGAAGGCAATGTTCGAGATGAAGACTTCGTCGTCTGAGTCGTCGACAAACAAGATGCACGTGACCTGGGTGGAATCTGTTCGAGTCATGGCGGGTCGGCGGCTCTACAGAACAGCGGGCTGTTCGGGAATTGGAATCGTGATCTTGAACTGGGCGCCGCCGAGCTCGCTGTCACCGCAGGCAATCTGGCCGCCATATTGGCTAACGATTCGTTGACAGATGGACAGCCCTAAGCCCACGCCCTCTACTTCGTCTTGTCGGTGGAGACGATCGAACAGGTTGAAGACCTTTGTGCGGTGTTCTTCGGGAATTCCCGGTCCGTTGTCCTCGATGAACAGGTACACATTGTGCTCATCTTGGGCCGAGCTGATCTTCACGATCGGCTGATCCTTATCGGAGAACTTCAACGCGTTTCCGATGAGATTTTGGAAGAGCTGCGCGAAGTGGATTCGTGCTCCGACGACGTTTGGTAGCTCACCAATGATGATGTCGGCGTCCTGCTCGGTGATCATCAGCGACAACGAGTCATCCATTTCGATCACGACATCGCGCAGGTCGATCGTCGACTCTTCAACCTTTGCATCGATTCTCGAATAGGCGAGGAGGCTGTCGATCGTGCGACGAAGTCGTGTCATGTTGCTGCTGATTCGCTGCAGGATTGCTTGACCTTGCTCGTCGCTGGTCTGAACGTCATCGTCGAGCAGCAGCTCGGCGAGCGATTCGATCATTCGGACGGGTTCTTTCATGTCGTGGGAACAGACATAGGAGAATCGGTTGAGCTCTTCGTTCGATCGGGACAGCTCGCGAAGCGTCGCCTGAAGTTTGGCCTCGCGATCAGCTTGTTCGGTGATATCGATTGCGACGGCGAGCCACCCGACGAGTTCGTTGTTATTGTCGAATCCGGGCGTCACATTCAGTCGGATCGACTTGTGCATCCCCCGCACGTCGATGACGTCGACGTCGATATCGAAGGGAAGTTCATCCTCTTCAAGCTTTTTGAGCGCTGCACGCATCTCGACCCGACTGTTCGCGCTGAGCAGGCTGAGGCCCCAGTCGTTTTCCTCGGAGGGAACGAAGCTGAACTCATTGGTCGCGCCGAGCATCTCGTACATATGCTCTGACCATCGCGCTTCGTTCTTGATCAGGTCACGGGTGACGTAGCCAACGCCCGCAAGGCCAACCGCAGCGTTGAGTTGTGCGTTGCTTTGCTGCAGCGCGAACGTACTGTCGCTCACGAGCACGATCGCACCGACCATCTCACCGTTCGTCTCAAAGTTTGGTACGACCGATACATGCGCGCTGATCGCAACCGTACTGACTTCTAGGTCTACACGAGCACGGGTTTCGAGTGCTCGATCGACCGCATCGGTGAGGCTCGGGAAGCCCTGCGGCACGCGGCAGCGAGAGAGGTGGGGAAGTACGAGGTCGGGTGAAATCCCAAACAGCTGCGTTGATGCTGCGCTCGTGTGGGTGATGTTCATCTGCCGGTCGACCACGATCATAGGGACCGCAACGTTGTCCAAGATGCTCTGGAGACTCTGGTTCGCCGCATTGAGCTGCATGCCATTGACCTGCAGCTCTTCGTTCACCGTCGAGAGCTCCTCGTTCGTCGACTGGAGTTCTTCGTTTGACGTTTCGAGTTCTTCGTTCGTCGACTGGAGCTCCTCGTTGCTTGATTGGAGCTCCTCGTTGAGGGCTTGGAGTTCCTCGTTTGAGGTCTCGAGTTCTTCGATGGTGTGCTGCAGGTTTGTTTGCGAAATAGCGAGTTCTCGGCGCATCCGCTCGATCGTCTCGGTCGAGGCCGAATCGAAGTCTTCGCCGTCACCAACTATGAGGTCTTCGGTCCACCGGCTAAAGACAATGAGTGCGAGTGTTTCATCCTCTGGCCCGTTTCCGATCGGGTATGCCGTGATTCGTTCGCGTTCGTTGGGATTGTCGATGACGGTGCGGGCAACGCCCTCCATGACGGCCTTTTGGCGAATGGCGCTCGGGACGAGCACGCGCACGTCCCGGCGGAATGGTTCGCGCAGCAACGAATCGGCGTTCGTCGAGACGGGCCCCTCCGAGAGGCCGACGTAGTCTCTAACGTCACCGAATACCCGAAGCACGTTGAGTTCAGATGACAACAGCATGCCGTTTGGCCCGAGTCCTCGAACGAGCGACTCGAACCGGGCTTCGGCGATTGCGAGCTCCCGGGCCTCTGGAGGCGGATAGAGCACTTGCTCGTTCCTTCGAGTGGTGCGCGCGAGGGCAAGGTTGGTGCTCGGCGACAGCGTGTCTGAGAGGGGACTGCGGCTCGCCGCAGGCCGTTGCAAAAAGATGTGTTTTTCATCGCCCGCTAGGCGAAACAGCGATGGTGCTGCGGCCACGGTTTCGGACTTGCCGAGGAACAAGACGCCGTGGGGGACCAGCGAGTAGTGGAAGCGCGCAAACACGTGTGCTTGGAGAACCGCTTGAAAGTAGATCAGGAGGTTCCGGCAACTCAGTAGGTCAATATTGAGAAAGGGCGGGTCGGCGGCGATGTTGTGTGTCGAAAAGACGACCTTCTCTCGAAGCGACTTTTTGACTCGGTAGCCACCAGGAACAACGTCGAAGTACTGATCGATGAAAGACTGTGGCACCTCTTGGAGCGATGATTCGGGATAATGCCCTTGGCGGGCGACAGCGATGGCGTGTTCGTCGAGGTCGGTCGCAAAGATTTGAATTCTCGCTCGCTCGAACTCGACGAGACCACCGAATGCTTCGGCGAACATGATGGCGAGCGAGTAGGCCTCCTCACCAGTTGCGGTGCCGGCGACCCAGATACGGATCGGGCTTCCGTCCTTTTTCTCGACGATCTGTTCGATGTAGGGACCGATGGTCTCGAACTCGCTTGGGTCTCGAAAGAATGAGGTGACCGAGATGAGGAGGTCTTTGAAGAGTGAATCGATTTCACTCGGCGAGTAACGAGCCACCGCTACGTAGGCATCGAGACTCGTAACGTCGATCGCTGCCATTCGCCGTTCGACGCGTCGTTGGAATGTTGCGGTCTTGTAGTGGCGGAAATTCACCTTTGTTTGTTCGAGCAGTAGGCGTACCAGTTCGGAAACGCTGTCGAGGTCGATCGGTGATGATCGAAGCGAATCAAGATCTCTCGGTTCGTCTACGACTTTGCCGAATTGGAGCCCCATTTGCTCGGGTGACATGACGAGGTCGATACAGCCCGTCTCGAGGGCAGACGACGGCATCGACGAATACTTTGCGGTCGCTTCATCTTGGGCAATGGTGATTCCGCCGTGTTCTCGAAGTGCGCGTACGCCCTCGGAACTATCCGATCCGGTTCCTGACAACACGATCCCGATCGCGTCTGTACCTTTTGATTCTGCTAGCGACGTGAAGAACACATCGACCGATGGCTTTGGCGCGGCGAGACTCTTGTCGGGTTCGGTGAGTCGTAAGACATCGCCTTCGACGGTGAGATTGGCGTTCGGTGGTGTGATGTAGATCGTGTTCGCCTCGGGCGTGATGCCGTCGGCGACATCTCGAACCGGAATATCTGTCTCGCGACTAATGATCTCGACGAGCATGCTTCGATGATGAGGCGCCATGTGCTGGGCCACGATGTAGGTCGCTGGTAGCGCAGGCGAAAGACTGCGAACGAATCCGCGCAGCGCTTCGAGCCCGCCCGCCGAGGCACCAATTCCAACCCAGCGCAGCGGCGTTTGGTTGGGGGCGCTGAAGGGTGATCCGCTTACCGGTTGTGGCTCACCTGCTTGGAGTGCGTCACCACCAGACGCTTGATCGTTGGTGTTCGAGTCGTTCGCGGCCACCTCTTCCTCATTCCGTCCCACGTTGTTCGTTTCATGCCGTCGGAATGGAGACTAGCAACTCGGTCGAGCCAGCACCCAGAGGAACGGGCAGCACTTGACGGGACGGACCGAGTAGTTCAGTTGTCGGAAAGGGCCTGTCGTCGTTGCGGACGCGAGATCGGCCAACGAATCTCGAACTCTGAACCCGAGTCAGAACTCGACAGGATGCGTACGCTGCCGCCGTGGGCAAGCGCGCTTCTCGCCGCGATCGATAGTCCAAGCCCCACACCTCGGGTGACGCCGAGTTGAATCTTTCGGAGCGGTTCGAAGACGACGTTCCAGTACTCAGGCTTGATACCTGCGCCGTCGTCGGCCACGCGGATCGACAGTTCGGAGTCGATGATCGACGCCGCGACCACGATGGCGCCCTTCTCTCGTGTTCGGTGAGCAACGGCGTTCTTGACGATTTCGAACACACAGGTCTTCAGTGCAGCTCGCTGAATGTAGATGGTCGATTGATCTCCCAGCTCATCGGTTGCAACGACGGTGGTCAGCATTGGTCCCATCTCGAGGTCGGCGACGATCGAGCGAAGCAGGCGAGGTAGGTCGGTCGATTCGACCGCGTGTAGCTGCGCGGCCTTCTCGAATCGGTGGACGCCTTGGAGTAGCGCGCGTGCGGTCGCGACCGAATCGTGGATACGTGCGATATTTTGTCGGGCCTGTTCGTGGTTGTGCGCATCGAGATCTTCGATTGCGAACTCGCTGAGTGCGT
>CALHXU010000231.1 GCA_938040365.1 uncultured Acidimicrobiales bacterium | reverse complement strand
TGCCCGCCGGAAGCCGAGGTTCGCCATCACGGTAATCACGACGGTCTCGTTCGCGAGCGTTCCGCGTTCTCGGCGATCGAGTGCGCTCATCGCAATGATCCGGTCGCCATCGATGAGAACACCGTCGCGACCAACCGCCGCAATCCGGTCGGCATCGCCATCGAACGCAAAGCCAGCATCGGCCTCATGTTCGGTCACCGCAGACGCAAGAAACTCGGGATGGGTTGAACCCACACCCTCATTGATGTTTCGGCCGTTCGGTTGGTCGGCCAAGGCAATCACCGTCGCGCCGAGGCGTTCAAAGATGATCGAGGCGGTGGTCGACGCAGAGCCGTTGGCCGAATCGAGCACGACGGTGCTGCCCGCGAAGCTGGGGCCTTCGATCGAGTCGACGACCGCATCGACATACCGATCGATCGAACCCATGGTCACCGTTGGCTCAACCGATGCGAGCGGGTAGTTCGCCGCATACGCAGCGTCGAGCTGCTCTTGAATCACATCTTGGTCGGCGTCGGACAGTTTCAGCCCACCTGCCGAGAACAGTTTAATTCCGTTGTCTTGCCATGGGTTGTGCGATGCCGAGAGCATCGCCCCAGGAAGCTCGTCTGCCTTACACAACCAAGCAACGGCAGGTGTCGGAACAACGCCGAGGTCGCGAATTGCGACACCTTCGCTCGCTGCTCCCTCAGCAAATGCACGCTGGAGCTCGGGGCCCGATTCACGAGTGTCACGGCCAACGATGATCGTCTCACCGGCGAGCGTACGCGCCGACGCAGCCCCCAACGCCCGAGCAAACTCGACCGTTAGCTCCGTGAGAGCCTCAGCCCGAACTCCATCAGTCCCAAATTGCAGCATGACCGACAACGATACCCTCCGATACCGCTAGCCAAAGCGGCGAACGAGCCAGTCTTGAAATAGCGGGTCGACAATCCTCCACCGATCGTCACGCTTTTCGACGAAGCCTTGATCAACCAAGTTCATAACTGCGTTCTTGGCCGTGGCAGGGGGCAGCTCGATCGCCTTCGCTGCACTGCCGTATATCGATCCACCGGAGGCCAAGACGCGGAGAGCTTTGCGCTCGCCAGTCTTGAGCAATGCGAAGATTCGTTCCGATCCAAGGTCGACTGAGGACCGGACATCGGCAATAGCAACCTCCCACACGCCTTCGTCAGCTACTCCGCCATGGGGAGTTGCGCGCCATGCCGCGTCGGCGAGTTGCATCGACCGCTGCGGATGCCCCTCACAGAGTTCAACAATCCGTCCCGGAGCGACACCCGAGTCTCTATTGGTACTCGCAAAACCGTCTTGAACAAGGGCGACCACATCGCTCGCCACAAGCGGGCCAAGCTCCATGAGATCGGCCTGGCCAAAAAATGGTTGCGCTTGATCGGTGAACAACATTCTCATGGTCGACGGCTGCGAACCCGCAAACAACAACCCGAGATCCTGCGTGTGATGTTGGAGACCGGTCCGAAGCAGCTCGGCTCCCCCCTTGACCACATCGATACCTGCAAACTCGTCGAAGATGATGCACGTTGGCGTTCGTTGAGCAGCCGTGGTCAGGACTGACAACAGCTCGGTAGCCGCCATCTTTGCACTTCGCTTGCCAGCTCCAGTGAACTCGTAGGTTGCGACTCCAAGGTTGAGCGATAGTCCGCTCGCCACCGCGTCTAAGGCCTTTCGAAGCGGGCCGGTCGCTCGCGACATCCCCATTGCGAGAGCGACGGAGAGGTCGGGCATCGACGTGAGTGCGTACAGGTCGACCCAAATCACCTCGTGACTGGACGCGCGAAGATCGGCGGCGACTTTGTTTAACGCACTGGTTTTGCCGTAGCGGCGCGGTCCAAGCAGCGCCGTCACCCGACGATCAGCAACTCTTTGCGCCAACTCAATAACGACATCGGCACGACCTCGCACCTGTTCGGGCGCGAGAGGGCCGTGGTGAGGAAACGGGCTGGTGACCGGCATGAAGACACCGTACCATCCAACACGGACAATACTCTATATTTTAGAGTATGTTATACTCCAAAATATAGAGTATTCGTTTAGCGTTTCGAGTACTGCGGCGCCTTACGTGCCTTCTTGAGGCCGTACTTCTTCGATTCCTTCTTGCGAGAGTCGCGCGTGAGGAATCCGGCCTTCTTCAACGAGTCACGGAATTCTGGATCGACCTCGAGGAGGCCACGGGCAATGCCGAGACGCATAGCTCCAGCCTGTCCGGTTGGACCCCCACCGTGCATGGTGACGCTGACATCCCACGCACCCTCGGTCTCGGTGACTCGGAACGGCTCGCTGAGCTGTTGGCGGTGAACTGCACTTGGGAAGTAGTCCTCGAGCGTGCGACCGTTCACCGTGAAGGTGCCGTTGCCCGGTACGAGGCGCACACGAGCTACTGCACGCTTGCGGCGGCCGGTCGTCTGGATCGGAGTGGTGGTTGCCATTGTTTGTATTCTTCCTATGCCCGGTGCTTAGCGTGATCGAATGAAAGTGGTTGTGGATTCTGTGCAACGTGAGGATGCTCGGGACCTGCGTACACCTTGAGCTTGGTAATCTGCTGGCGACCAAGCCGGGTCTTTGGCAACATCCCCTTGATACTGCGGGTCACTGCCGCTGCAGCGTCTTTGTCCATTGCTTCGGCGTAGGTGCTTTCCTTCAACCCGCCCGGATATCCGGAGTGGCTGTACACCATCTTGCGCTCAGCCTTGTTCGAGGTGAGGACGATCTTGTCTGCGTTCACAATAATGACGTGATCGCCCGTATCGAGGTTTGGCGTATACGTGGGCTTGTGCTTGCCACGAAGTACGTTTGCAACCTCGGTTGCGAGACGTCCGAGCACCATGCCCTCAGCGTCGACGATGTGCCAATCACGCTGAATCTCTGATGCTTTTGGTGTTGTGGTGGTCATTTCCGACTCCTGCGAGACGGCCGCGGGAAAATAGGCGGCCTCAGTCCAGCTGACAAGCCTAGATGCCCCATCCGGACAAACCAATCTGAAACCGCCAAAATCATCGCGTAATCAACGATTCCAGCAAATCGGTCCTGGTGACAGCCCAAACCGCTCGGCGTGTTCTTACCAAGTCGCGAACAGATGGGGAAGTCTTGAGACAGATAGCGTGTTCATAACTACCGTGAGCAACATGTCGACTGTCCTTGTAGTAGATGATGAACCAATGGTCCGAGAAGTGCTTTCGCAGTACTTGTCTGCCGACGGATTCACAATTGTTGAAGCTGGAGACGGCGATGCCGCCGTCGAAGCCGTGACCGAACATGGTCCAGACTTGGTACTGCTGGATCTCATGTTGCCCAAGCGCAACGGTCTTGACGTTCTCAGCTTCATTCGCAGCACATCTCAGCTTCCGGTGATCCTGCTCACCGCTCGCGGCGAAGAAGCCGACCGAGTACGTGGCCTCGAAGCGGGAGCTGATGACTACGTCGTCAAGCCGTTCTCTGCCCGAGAGGTCGTTGCCCGAGTTCGCTCCGTTCTCCGGAGAAGCGCCGAAGCAAGTTCTGAGTCTGCAATGATCTCCGAATTCGGCGACATCGTCGTCGACCCGTCCCGCTGGACCGTCACAAAGAACGGCGAAACCGTCGATCTGCCCCGCAAAGAGTTCGAACTTCTCAACTGCTTTCTCGCCCACCCCGGTGAAGCGCTCACCCGTGAGGACCTACTGCAGAAGGTTTGGAGCAGCTCAACTGAATGGCAGGACCCGTCGACGGTGACCGTTCACGTCCGTCGTCTTCGCGGTCGCCTCGAAACAGATCCGTCCAAGCCGAAGCATCTCGTGACCGTATTTGGAGTTGGTTACCGGTTCGACCCATGAATCGATCAGAGACCAACGAACAACAAGTAGGCGAAACGCCCTGGCCCCAATTCCTTCTCGCGATTGCGGCCATCGCAACCGTTGCGGGCCTCGCCACGACCTTCACGGCTCAGATCGTCATGGCCCCCGACGTTCAACAACGCAACCAGCTCATCGGGCTCCTCATCGCTATCGGAACCGCCTCGGTCGCAATTACCGTCGTCTTCCGACTGTTCGCTCCGCGATCGTTGACCCGACGAATGTTCGTCGCTGCGGTATCGGGGCCGGTCGTCGTCGCAGCCGCCCTTATCGTTGGCGCAAGATCGATGTTTCTCAGCTCTGAGGACGCCGAATTCTTGCTCATCCTTCTCGCGTTCACCACGGTGCTTGGCCTGGCCGTTACCTATACCCTTGCGCGCCCGCTCACCCGTGACCTCGAGACGCTCACCGCAGTTGCTCAGCGTGTCGGTGACGGCGACCTCGACGCTCGCTCAGAGCTTGAGCGAATCGACGAAGTTGGCAATCTCTCCAGCTCGATCGACTTGATGATCCAACAGATCGCATCGTCGAACAAGGCTCGAGAAGAGGCCGAACACGAACGTTCAGTCACCCTCGCTTCGCTCAGCCACGATGCTCGAACACCGTTGACCTCGATGCGACTTGCCACCGAAGCGCTAATCGACGGTGTCGCTCCCGACCCAGAGCGCTATCTGAAAACGATCGAATCCGATATCACCGCGGTCGAGACGCTAATCACCGACATCTTTACGATCGGCCAACTCGAAGCAGGCCGCTATCAACTCGCCGCCGGTCCCGTCGATGCCATGACCTCGATCAACGATGTAGTCGACCGCATGGTTCCAATCGCCGATGACAAGAACATTGCGCTGGTCGTCACCGGCCCTGAGACTCTTCCGGTTACCGCTGATCCAGCCCAACTCGGTCGCGTTATCCAGAACCTTGTCAGCAACGCACTGCGCCACTCGCCTGAAGATGACCGGATCAACATCGAGGTCAACGGCGAGAATCGGCGTATTTCCATCCTCGACCAAGGCTCTGGATTTCCCGCCGACTTTACCGAAGAGGCATTTCAGCCGTTCCGTCGCCACGATTACGCCCGCGAGCGAGCCCATGGCGGAGCTGGCCTCGGGCTGGCCGTATCGAAGGGCATTATCGAAGCGCTTGGCGGCCGAATTTGGGCCGACCCTGGTCCGGGCGGCGCAGTACACCTCGAACTCACTCCCGCCTAGGGCAAAACGATGTAGGCCGAACGGCATATATCCAAAGTTTGTGCCCGTTTAGTCAGCCGCAGTTCGCGTACTTTTCGTAACGTCTAAGTGGAAAGCGCAGTTCGATTTTGGTTGATTTCGTGCTTTTCATGTTCCCCAAATCTAGTAAAGGACAGTCACGTCTCAATGAGAAACGATTTGAGTTCGGGGCCACGGCAATCCTCGTGGAAACTTCTCACCAACCACGCCCATGTGCTGGTGGTTATTAACCGCAATCCTGACGCCCGTCAGACCGACATCTCCCAAGCTGTCGGCATCACTACCGGCGCAGTCCAGCGCATCATCAACGAACTCGAAGCGGCTGGCTTTATCTCTGCGGAACGGCGGGGGCGACGAAACCACTACACCGTCAACTACGACCAAAATCTCCGACACCCGCTCGAAAGCGAGCGCACCGTGGGCGACTTGATCAACTCGATCGAGCTGTAAGGCGCCAGGATTTCGTCGCATTTGGCCGCTACAAGCCGCACGGCTAACATGCCGGCAATGGCGGCCCCAACAGCCAAGTTGCCCCCCGAAAAGACGAGCGCCGAAGCGCAATTTGCAGCACCGACCGGCGCCAAGCTGAGTAAGGAGCTACACAGCTTTGCCCAACTGCCGCGCCTCGCCCGTCGGGTTCCGGATTTGGTCCGGCTACCTCGCGGAGATCAAGCGGTGATGGTGTTCCCGGGCTGGAGTACGTCTGATCTCTTCTTGTCACCGCTTCGCTCGGCGCTCAGCGCTCTCGGACATGACGCCCACGGCTGGGGGTTTGGGATCAACACTGGCGAAGTCGAGAGACTTCTTCCATCGGTGGAGAACCAGCTAGCGCACCTCGTTGCGAACGTAGGAAAACCAGCGGCGCTCATTGGCTGGAGTCTCGGAGGAATCTTTGCCCGCGAGGTCGCCCGCAATCGCCCCGACCTCGTCTCGCAGGTGATCACGCTCGCCACCCCGGTGCACGGCGGACCGAAGTACACCCGAGGCGCACGCTCGTACAGCCAAGAACACATCGACTACATCGACAACCTTGTCGCAGAACGAAATCAGATTCCGATCCAGCGCCCGGTGACCGCGCTGTACTCGAGAGCAGATGCAATCGTCGATTGGCGGGCATGCATCGATAACTTCAGCCCGCAGATTCGAAACATCGAGGTTCACTCAACCCACGTGGGGATGACCATTGATCCAGACGTATGGACGGTTGCCGCAGAACTGCTCGCTTCCCCGCCGCGAACCAGCGCTGGCCGAAAAGACGGCGAAGTAGTCAAATGAAGTCCTACGCCGGCCGCGTTGCAGCGATTACCGGTGCGGCCTCTGGAATCGGCCGGGCGTTGGCCCTCGCACTCTCGGAAAGGGGCTGCCACCTTGCGTTGTGCGATGTGGATGAGGTCGGACTAGCCAAGACCGCAGAGATGTGTCGAGACGACGTCGAAGTGACCTGCACCAGCGTCGACGTTGCAGATCGCGAGGCCGTCATTGCATGGGCAGACCACAGCGCTGCTCACCATGGCGCCATCAACCTCATCTTCAACAATGCGGGCGTGAACCTCACCCACGATGCATCAACGCAGTCCATCGAGGATGTGGCGTGGGTGATGGAAATCGATTTTTGGGGTGTCGTACACGGAACCCAAGCATTCCTCCCCCACCTTCGCTCTGCCGACGCAGGACACATCGTCAACATCTCGAGCGTGTTCGGCCTTGTGTCGATACCTACCCAGTCGGCCTACAACGCGGCGAAGTTCGGCGTCCGCGGCTACACCGACGCGCTCCGGATGGAACTCGAGTTGGAGGGAAGCCACGTCTCGGCGACCACGGTTCACCCCGGCGGCATCAAAACAAACATCGCCCGAAACGGAAGGTCGCAATACGGCGATGAAGATTCGATCGCGCGGTTTGATGCGATGGCGATGACCACTCCGGACAAAGCTGCAGAGCAGATCTTGACCGCTGTGCAACGCAATCGCCGGCGAGCACTCATCGGCCCCGACGCCGTCCTGTTCGATCTCGGGTCGCGGCTCCCAGCAGCGGTCACTTCGCGGATCGTCAAAGCCCTAACCCGTCGCAACCTACCGAAGTAGCGCTGCCGAGAGCGCCGGCTATTCCTCGTACTCGACTCTCCAGAACGTCAAGCCTTCGGGCGGGGCGACACGTCCAGCCGCCAATCGATCTTTTGCATCGAGCATCGCTGGAATGTCGTCGGGTTGGTATCGCCCCAACCCAACGTCGACGAGGGTACCGACGAACGAACGCACCATCTGATGGCAGAACGCAGTCGACTTCACCCAGAACTCGACAACGTCGTCGTGACCTGCACTCCACTCGGCTTCGAGCACACGACGCACCATGCTCTTCTCCGGCTCACCCTCGCCGACCTTGACTCGCTTACAAAACGACGTGAAGTCATGCTCGCCAATCAGGTGAGACGCTGCTCGGTTCATCGAGTCGAGATCAAGCTCGGCGGGGACATGCCACGACGTGAGTAACCGCAGCGGATCTGGGTGTGCACTGGCGAGTACCTGGTATCGATACTGGCGCCACCGGGCAGAGAAACGTGCATCGAAGTCGGCGTCTGCGACCTGCACCTCACGTACCACGATGTTCGGCTTGCAGAGTCCATTGAGGGACTTCTCAACCCGATCTGGGGTAAGCCCAACTCCGTCGGGCACGTCGAAACTGATGACCTGTCCGCGTCCGTGGACTCCCTTGTCGGTGCGCCCCGCGCACGTGATCGTGATCGGCTCACGAAAGATAACCTCCAACGCCTCTTCGAGCCTTCCCGCAACCGTCACGACATCGCGGTTCACCGCAAAACCATGAAAGCCACTGCCGTTATAAGCGACAGTGGC
>CALHXU010000230.1 GCA_938040365.1 uncultured Acidimicrobiales bacterium | reverse complement strand
GCGAAGCGAAGTGACCAAGTCGACTTCCGCGGATCTTTGCCGGAAGTGCAAAGAACTAACAGGGAGCGGAGCTCGCGTAGCGACCGCCGTTCGCTTCGCTCACTAACCGAGTTTGTTGCTGACGCCCCAAACATCGCAGTTACAAGCCGCGGATGTCGACCGGCAGTGTCGACAATTAGTAGGGCCCCAGGAAGTGGGCTTCGGTGATGTCGCCGCCGCGGGTGCGGAGTTCCCAGGTTGAGCCTTTGGCCCATGCTCGTTGTCCGACGATGACCATGCCTTCTCGGGCGAGCGTTTGGATCAGGTCGGGGATGATGTCGCCGTGGCTGCTGAATACGGCGGTCGTGTCTGCTTTGGCGAGTGTTCGGGCCAGGTGGACCGCCATCGTCGCGCTTTGTCCCTCGACCAGTGCCGGGTGGACCTGTGTTTCGATGCCGAGGTGCGCGGCGAGCGGTTCGACGGTTTGCACGCATCGAACGGCCCGCGATGAATAGATTTCGGTAATGCCTCGGTCGCCGAGGAGCTCGACGATCGCCGCTGCTTGGTCGGCGCCGATGGCGTCGAGCGGCCGGTCGAGGTCATTGGAGGTGGGCGAGCGGGTGCCAGCCGAGGCGTGGCGAACCAAGAAGAGCGTCATAAGCATCTTGAGTGTAGAACTTGAGTTGGCGTGGGCCTGACCACGGGCGCTTTGGACGCCTTGTCACACCCCCTGTGTAGTTTGCGCGTGTGGCTATCATCGAGACCGATCTGACCAATTCCGGCCCGGAGAATCCTGCGGCAAACACCGTTGTCCTTGACCGTCCGAGCCTGTTCGACCATCCCGAGATGGGTGATTTTCACCCGGCCGTCCGGGCGTGGTTCGGTGAGCGGTTTCCCGATGGTCCCACGCCGCCGCAAGCCGGGGCGTGGCCCGAGATCGCTGCACGGCGAGACACGCTGGTCGCTGCGCCGACGGGTTCGGGCAAGACGCTGTCGGCGTTTCTTGTTGCGATCGACCGGCTGTACAAGGCCCACGATCGTGGTGAGACCACCGACGGGGTTGCGCGTGTGGTCTATGTGTCGCCGTTGAAGGCGTTGGCCCACGACATTGCCGAGAATCTCGAGCGTCCGTTGCTCGAGATCGCTGCGATCGCAAAGGCGATGGGTTCGACTGCGCCCACGATTCGTGTCGGGGTCCGTTCGGGCGACACGCCGACGAGCGCTCGTGCGGCCATGGTGAAGAAGCCGCCCGCGTTTATCGTGACAACCCCCGAGTCGCTCTACCTCATGTGTACGTCGTCGAAGGCCCGGGCGGCGCTCAGCACGGTCGATACCGTCATCGTCGACGAGATCCATTCGCTCGCGCGAGACAAACGAGGCTCGCACCTAACACTCACGCTCGAACGGCTCGAACACCTTTGCTCGGTCGCTTCGGGGGAGCGGCCGATACGCGTCGGTCTGTCGGCGACACAGAAGCCCATTTCGACCGTGGCCGAGTTGCTCGTCGGCAACCGCGTTGGACCTGATGGAAACGCGGCGTGTTCGGTCGTCGACGTGGGACATGTCCGCGAACTCGATCTTGATCTCGTCATACCGCCATCGGAGATGGAGGCGATCGCGCCGGCCGAACAAATGGGTGAGATCCTCGATCAGATCGCCGAGCTTGTCGAGGCGCACACGACGACGATCGTGTTTGTGAACACTCGGCGGATGGCCGAGCGCATAAGTCACGAACTTGGCGAACGCCTCGCCGAGAGCGATGAGGATGCCGAAGCCAACGTGGTTGCCCACCATGGCAGCTTGTCGAAAGATCGCCGCCTCATGGTCGAGCAGCGCTTGCGCGCCGGTGACCTCAAGGCGCTCGTCGCAACGGCATCGCTCGAACTCGGCATCGATGTGGGGCCGGTCGATCTGGTGTGCCAGATGGGCTCGCCCCGAAACATCGCCACCTTTCTCCAGCGCGTCGGGCGGGCAAACCACAACCGTTACGGCGTACCGAAGGGGCGTTTGTACCCGCAGACTCGTGACGATCTGGTCGAATGTTGTGCGCTGCTCACCGCAGTTCACGGTGGGCGGCTCGACGCACTCCTACCTCCAGATGCGCCCCTCGATATTCTCATTCAGCAACTGGTCGCCGAAGTGTCGGCCGAGGAGTGGGATGTCGATGAATTGTTCGAGCTCGTCACGAAGGCGGGGCCGTATCGATCACTCACTCGTGATGATTTCGACCAGTGCCTTGCCGTTGCTGCTGAAGGGGTGCAGACCGGGCGGGGTGTGCGGTCCCATTGGATTCATCACGATGATGTAAATGGTGAGGTTCGGGGTCGGCGTGGAGCCCGAATGGCAGCGCTCACAAGCGGCGGAGCGATCCCAGAGTTGGGCGACTACCGGGTGCTGCTCGACCCCGATGACACGTTTATTGGTTCGGTCAACGAAGACTGGGCGACCGAGTCGATGCCCGGGGATATTTTCACGCTCGGCACCCACAGTTGGCGCATTCGACGAATCGAGCCGGGCGTTGTCCGCGTGATCGACGCCGAGGGCATGCCGCCGACCATACCGGTGTGGTTTGGTGAGGCTCCCGGCCGTACCGAAGAGCTGAGTGAAGAGGTCTGTTCGATTCGTCGAGCCATCGAGGAACGACTGCGCAAGGGTGACGCCGATGGTGCGACTCGTTGGTTGATGGGAGCGGCGCAGATCGATATCGAACCAGCGAAACAAGTCGTCCGGTATCTCGCAGCCTCGCTCGCGATCCTCGGCACGCTACCGACGCGGGATCGTTTGGTAATCGAACGGTTCTTCGACGAGACCGGCGGCATGCAGCTCATCGTGCACTCGCCCCATGGCGCCCGGCTGAATCGTGCGTTTGGTCTTTCGCTTCGCAAGAAATTCTGCAAGAACTTCGACTTTGAGCTGCAGGCTGCGGCATCTGATGATGCGGTGTGCCTGTCGCTCGGACCTCAGCACAGCTTTCCGCTCGGCGATGTCCAGAATTTCCTGAAGTCGGCATCGGTCGAGGCGACGCTCACCAATGCGGTCCTCGTGCCGCCATCGCCAATGTTTCTCAGCCGGTGGCGATGGAACCTCAATCGTTCGTTGCTGGTGCTGCGGTGGAAGGGCGGTCGAAAAAACCCGCCGCCGATCCAGCGGATGGAAGCCGACGACGTGATGGCGGCCCTGTTTCCGCTCGCAGCTGCGTGTCAGGAGAATGTGTCGGGGCCCGTCGAGCTTCCCGACCATGTGATCGTGCGTCAGACGATGGAGGACACGCTCAAAGAGGCAATGGACCTCGACGGACTGCGTCACCTCGTCTCCCGTCTCGAATCGGGGGAGATCGACGTCGTGACCGTCGACTCGACAGAACCGTCACCGCTTTGCCACGAGCTGTTAGTCGGCAAGGCGTTCACGTTTCTCGATGACGCCGAAGCGATCGACCGGCGAAGTCGCGCCGTGCCATTGCGTCGTGGGCTGCCCGTCGACCTGTCCGAGATTGGAACGGTGAGCCATGAAGCGGTCGCAGCGGTTGCCGACCAGGTCATTGCCGACCCGCGCAACGCCGATGAGTTGTACGAGTTGCTCGAATCCTTGGTCGTGTCGCCTGCGGTCGATGCCTGGCGTTCATGGTTCGATGAGTTGGTCGAGCACGGCAGAGCGGAGGCCAAGGTTGGGTCGTCTGAGGTTTGGCGCGTCGGGTCGAACAAGGTCGGCGCAGCGTCGCTGCGTCCCGATCTTTGGCCCGATGTCGAAACGAGCCACGACGATCGGAGCAACGCATTGACCACTGCAATCCGTGGTCGGCTCGACCTCGTCGCTCTCACGACACCCGAAGCGCTGGCGAAACAACTCGGCGTCGACAAGTCCTCGGTCGACTTCACCCTCGTCGGTTTGGAGAATGAAGGCTTTGCGATTCGGGTCACGCCGCCCGACCCGGGCGACTCGAACGAGCACTGGTCGTCACGACGGCTCTTGGCGCGCATGCACCGCTACTCACAGAAGGGAAAACGCGCGCTCGTCGAACCAGCGACGGCGCAGGACTACATGTCGTTCCTCTTCGAGTGGCAGCACGTCGCCGCAGGTTCGCAACTCTCAGGCGTCGAAGGCCTAAATACCGTGGTCTCTCAGCTGCAAGGCTGGCATTGTGCCGCGGCTGCATGGGAACCAGAGATCCTGGGCCGGCGGCTGACGAATTTCCGACCTGAAGTACTCGATCAGCGAAGCCTTGCGGGCGACATCACGTGGGGTCGGCTCGCGGGAGCGGGTACGTCGGCCAAGCCAACGACGACGAAAGCCACGCCGATCACCTTGGCGCTGCGCAACGATGTTGGATGGCTTCGGTCGGCAATTCAGCCAACACCGATCGAGCCATTGGCAGAGGACGGACCGGCCGCAGTGATCTTCGATGCGCTGCAGGCTGGCGGCGCGCAATTCCACTACGAGCTAATCGGGAGTGGCAACCTGTCGGTCGCAGACGTCGAGAAGGGCCTTTGGGAGCTGGTCTGGCGAGGGCGAATTCACGCCGACAGCTTTCATGCGATCCGTTCGCTCTTTGTCGCCCGAGACAAATCGCAGACGCCTCGACGGCCCGGACGTGGGCTTCGGAGGGGTTCGGTGTCGCGTCAGGGAGGTGAGGGTCGTTGGACACTGTTGCCCGAACCATTGTCCTCTGACCCAAATGACCTCGCCGAGGCTGTTGCCGAGCAACTACTTGCACGCTGGGGGATCGTGTTTCACGCGATGTTTGCCCGCGAGTCACTCACGTTGCCGTGGCGAGAGGTGCTCTGGGCGTTGCGCCGCCTCGAAGCTCGCGGGCTCATCCTCGGCGGACGATTCGTCAGTGGATTCAGCGGAGAGCAATATGGGACCACCGAAGCCGCCGAGCACCTCAATCGAGTCCGCAAGGCCGAGCGAAGCGGCGTATCGGTCGAGATAAATGCCTGTGATCCACTGAATCTCACCGGAATCATTACTCCCGGAGCGCGGGTTCGGGCGTCTCGAAGCGAGCGAGTCGTCTACGTCGATGGGCTTCCACAAACGTGAGCGACAAATCGACTTGTTAAATAGCGGGACAAATGCGCGATCACCCTCAATTGTGAGCGCCTAGCGGCCGATTTACCTAGGGATGAGAGACGATGTTTTTCGCGGTGAGGAGGGAGTCCCTTCGCCCGCCGATGATCCTATGGGGTTCTCTTTCGCGCTCGGCGAAGGTTCACTGTCGGCCCTCGACCTCGACCTGCAAGCGGACTCGGCGCTGCTGGTACAGAACGTAATGATCGCCCCGAATGGGTCGGCCCTTGCGGGTAGAACAATTCTCGACCTCGTCGTCCCCGCCGACCGAGCCGTCATGCGTGAAGCTGCAGAAGAGGTGCTCGTCAGCGGTGGAATCACTCGCGTGCGTCTCCGCCTTGACCTCGGCGACTCGCCCTATGTGCTCTTCGGTTTGGCGAAACTGTCCGGCGGTTTGCCGCTTGGCGTATCTGGGCTGTTTCTCGATGAAGAAACATCGATGTATGGCTCCGATATCGATGAGTCGTCGTTGTATCGAGAGCTGTTTGAGCGGCTGCCAATCTCGGCCTATTTCCGAGACCAGAACTCGGCGATCCTGCAAGCCAACACAAACATGATTCGTGATCTCGGGTTCTCTCATCCCCGTGATGTGATTGGGAAGCCGAGCGAAGAACTATTCGACCCCAGCGACGTTCGCTTTCATGCGCCCGGCGATGCTGAGGTGCGGAGCTCGGGCATGCCAATGATCGGGGTGACCGAGGTCGAGACGCTCCCCGATGGGTCGAGCAAGGTCGTGCACGTCTCGCGGTTCCCGGTTCGCAATCGCGACGGCGAGATCGTCGGAACGATGGGGTTTTCCCACGACGTGACCCAGTCGGCACGCGTCGTCGACGCACTCGCCCTCAGCGAGCAGCGTTATGCACTCGCAGCAGAGGCATCCCGCGACGGAATCTGGGACTACGACGTCGAGAACCAAACCTATGACGCTTCGCCTCGAACGTGCACTCTGCTTGGTATCCCACCTACCTCCGACCCAATCTCTGCGTACGATCTTGCGCCGTTGTTCGCCGAGAGAGATCTCGCTCGAATCAACCGGGCATTCAAACGGGTAATCGATGGTGTCGATGACCGCGTCCACGAACTCTTCAGCATCGAAGCGTCGGATGGAAAGCAGTCATGGGTCGAGATCATCGGCGCGGCGTTCACCGTCGACGGCCGGGTCACGCGAATCGTCGGCTCGGCAGCCGACGTCACCGAAGATCGCGAACGTGAATCGCGACTGCAGTACCTTGCTCGCCACGACCCGCTTACCGGCCTTGCTAATCGCCGTGTCCTCGTGCAAAAGGTCAACGAGGCACTTCGCTCAGAAGCAGCCTCGTGGTTGCTCAGCCTCGACCTCGACAACTTCAAAGTCATCAACGATTCGCTCGGTCACCAAGCTGGCGATGATGTCTTGTGCCAAATTGCCGACCGGCTCCGTTCGGTCGCAGGATCTGAACATCTGCTCGGACGGCTCGGCGGAGACGAATTCGCAATGCTGATTCGCGACCGGGATCGGGACGCAGTTGAGGTTCTTGTTGCAGACATAACCGAGGCACTTCGCGAGGTGCTGTACGTGTCTGGTCTCGACCTCTACACCACGGTCAGTACCGGTGTCGTGCATCTGAACGAGACCTACGTCGATGCGAATCAGGCCTTCCGCGACGCAGATATTGCGCTGTACTCGGCGAAGTCTCACGGCAAGGCCCGCCACGAAATTTTCGAGCCCGAACTTCGTGCCGCGGCTGACGACGAACTCGACCGTCAGGTCTTTGTCCGTCGTGCGGTGCGCAATAACGCGTTCTTCCTCATGTTCCAGCCGATCTTCGATACGAACACTCGCCAGCTCACCGGTGTTGAGGCGCTCCTTCGTCTTGCGCAAGAAGACGGAACGATCGAAACGCCAACGGCCTTTCTGCCGTACCTCGAACAAACCGAACTCATTATGGAAGTGGGCGAGTGGGTCGTAGAAGAAGCGTTGAGCACCCTCGCTGGATGGCGCGAGCACAATCTCGTTGGCGACAACTTCCGTGTGGCCTTGAACGTTTCACGCAAGCAGTTCCAAACCGAACGCTTGGCTACGGTCGTGCTCGATGCGGTCGAGCGACACGGTCTTGCGGGTGAAGATGTTGTGCTCGAAGTAACCGAGACGGCCGTGGCTCACGAAGATTCAGAGCTCGCACCAACACTCGAGCACCTACGTAGTAAAGGCATCAAGATCGCCCTCGACGACTTTGGCACCGGCCAGTCATCGCTCGCCGTCCTCCACGATCTGCCGGTCGACATCTTGAAGATCGACAAGAGCTTCACGAGCCGGATCAACGCCGAGAACGAAGAACCGGTCACCCGAGCTGCGCTGTGGCTCGCAAAGTCGATGGGTCTCGTGACGGTCGCTGAGGGTGTGGAGACCGAGTCGCAGTTCGAATGGCTCATCGACCATGGTTGCGAGATGGTGCAGGGCTACCTTCTCGGAAAGCCAATGATGGCCGCCGAGATTCCTCAGCTGTTCAACCGCCTCCAGACGGTGATCCAACCCGCAGAGGAAGAGGAACAGCCGTGGGACTTCGACGACGAAGAGGCGCGAGAAGCAGCGTGGGCTGCGCTCAATGCAAGGTCGACGAAGAAGAAGTCGGTCGAAAAATGGGCCGAGCAAGTGTCCGAGGGTCTTGAGGCGATAGACGAGGTATATCCCGCCGCCTAGTAGACTCGCCGTTGTGGATTCATTTGAACCGCAAGATGACGTGTACAAGTATCAGAATCGAGATGTTGACGGGGATGGCGACGTCGATTTCAAAGATGCGCTGATCCTCGCCGAGTTCGACACTGGCGAGCGTGAGCCGGACGCCGATACGGCGTGGAAGCGTGCGCTCGCCCGCATCGGCCGAATAACCGCAGGGTTTGGCCTGATGCTCGCGGGAATCATCATGATCTTTGTGCCTGGTCCTGGGTTGCTCGCGTTTGCAGCTGGCTTGGCCATTTTGTCCCGAGATTTCGTGTGGGCGGACAAGGTGTTGCGTTATGTGCGCAAGAAGGTGCCCGGCCTCGACCCCGATGAACCCATCCCAAAGAAGGCGCTCTACATGTCGGCGGTGTTTCTCGTCTTGGGCCTCGCTGCATCGATCTGGTGGTTCGTCTTCGGCGGTGCCGAGTGGTGGATGGACAGCCAACCCGAGTGGTGGCCGCTCTAACGAGCGCACCGGTGTTGTCGACTTTCCTTCGGTCCTCCCAATTGACGAGGCCCTCGGTAGCCTGAACCTATGAGCGTGACCGAAGAACAAGTGATCGAAGCCCTGCGGCCGGTCGAAGACCCTGAACTCCACCGGAGCATCGTCGACCTCGGGATGGTCAAAGAGGTAGCGATCGCAGGTGATGCGGTCGATGTGTTGATCGCACTCACCATTGCGGGCTGCCCGCTAAAGAACGAGATCACGAGCCGTGTCGGCAACGCGCTCACCGGAATCGGTGTTGCGAGCCCCTCGGTCGACTTCACGGTCATGACTGACGAAGAGCGGGCGAACGTCCGCCAGATGCTGAATGGCGATCCGGCGGCAACCGCGGGCAATAACCCCTCGCACGGCCACGCTGAAGGGCGAGACATTCCCTTTGCCGACCCGGACTCACGCACCCGCGTCATGCTCATTGCTTCCGGCAAGGGCGGCGTTGGCAAGAGCTCGGTCACGACGAACCTCGCAATTGCCCTCGCACAGCGAGACAAGAAGGTCGCCATCATCGACGCCGACGTTTGGGGTTTCTCCATCCCTCGCATGCTCGGCATCGAGCGAGCACCGGTCGTTATTGACGACATGTTGATCCCGCCAGAGACCCACGGCGTGCACGCAATCTCAATGGGCTTCTTTGCTGAGGAGGACCAACCGGTCATCTGGCGCGGCCCAATGCTGCACAAGGCACTCGAGCAGTTCCTCACCGACGTTTTCTGGGACGAGCCCGACTACCTCCTCATCGACTTGCCACCAGGCACGGGCGACATTTCGCTGTCGCTCGCACAGTTCTTGCCTCGCGCGGAGATGTACGTCGTGACCACGCCACAACCCGCTGCCCAGCGTGTTGCCCAGCGCGCTGCGTTCATGGGCGACAAGGTCAACCTTAAAGTCCACGGCATCATCGAGAACATGAGCCACTTCACCGGCGACGATGGCAAGCGCTACTACCTGTTTGGCGCCGGTGGCGGCAAAGAGCTCGCCGATCGCCTCGAAGTGCCGCTCGTTGGCCAGGTGCCGCTCGTCCCTGAGCTTCGAGAAGGCTCCGACGCTGGCCGTCCGATCATGGCGATCGACCCCAACAGCGAAGCGAGCCAGATCTTTGCGGCAATGGCCGAAAAGATCGACGTCGAGATGGCGCCGAAGCGCCGTTACACAAAGAAGCTCAACCTACTCAACTAGGCGAATCATCTGGCCGAGTATCGTCAGAAGCATTCGTTCAACGAATCGCTCTCAAGAACCTGAAACAAGAGGAATCCAGTGGATATTCGAATTGGTGTCACCTACACCCCCAAAGAAATTGCTCTCGAACTCGCCGATGACGTGAAGGCCGATGCGGTCAAGGCCGACGTCGACGCGGCGCTCTCTGCCGGAAACACGTTGTGGATGACCGACAAGAAGGGTCGACAAATCGGCGTTCCCGCCGAGAAGATCGCCTACGTCGAGATCGGTAGCGAAGACTCGAGCCGCCCAATCGGCTTCGGCTGATCCTTCTTCTGGCGTGACAATTCTCGATCGCCGTCTACTCATCGTTGGCGGAAAGGGTGGCACCGGGAAGTCACTCGTTGCCGCAGCCCTCGCCGAGCTCTCCGCGTTCCGCAATCAAAGAACGCTACTGATTTCAGCCGATAGCAGCCCCGGCGCTGCTGGAATGTTCGGTGTGGTTCCAGGCCACGACGCGATCGAGGTTCGACGAAACCTGAGCGTGCTACAAATCGAGTCGGAGGAGTCGCTCAGCGAGTTTGTTGCGCTGCAACTCGGTCCACTCGGCGCGGTTGCCGGGCCTGTTGCCAAAGCGTTCTCGTTCGTCGCTATTGCGGCGCCCGGTGTCGCCGAACTCTTGTTGGTCGGAAAATACGCCCACGAAGCGCGCACGGGCGACTGGGACCTCGTCGTGGTCGATGCCGCCTCAAGTGGCCACTTGCTCGGCGAACTCGCAGCTCCTGAAGGGGTGGCAGCGATTGCTCCCGTTGGTCGCCTCGCCCGCGAAACCGGTTGGATAGTGGCGCTGCTCAACGACCCCGAAGTGACCGCCGTTGTGAACGTGACGCTCGCCGAGGAGGTGCCGGTATCTGAAACGATTGAGTTCGTTGAACGGCTTGCCGACGAGACTCCGGCGAATCTCGGTGCCGTCGTGGTCAATCGCGCTCGCCCCCAGCTGTATGCAAAGGCATTGCGAGCCGAACTCGACGAAGCGCTCGCCGATCCTCCAAAGCGAATGTCGGCTGGTTCGCGCGGACTGTTCGAAGGCGTCCAGATCGGGCTCGACCGAGCCGATGTTGCCTCAGCGATCGATGCTCGTCTGCAGGCAGCGCTCCCCGATAGCGTGCCGATTTTGCACATTCCCGAATTCGGTGACGTCGACGATATTGCCGAACACGTGCGAGAAGCACTCGCCGACGAGATGTCGCTATGAGTTCGCGGCGAACCGATCGAACACCTTCGGTGTCGGTCGGCAAGATCATTTCTGAGAAGTCTGTAGTCGTCGTCGCGGGAAGCGGCGGGGTTGGCAAGACGACCGTGTCCGCATCGCTCGGTCTCGCCGCGAGCCGCCACATTTCGGGCAATGTACTTGTGCTCACGATCGATCCGGCGCGGCGACTCGCATCGGCGCTCGGTATTGGAATCGACGGCAACGAAGCCGTGCAAGTGCCGATCGATGGGACGCCCTCGAATCTTTATGCCGCAATGCTCGACCCTGGGCTTGCATGGGACGCGATGGTTCGCGCCGAGGCATCTCCCGAAGTTGCTGAGCGAATCTTCGCAAACCCGGTGTATCGCAAGATCGCCGACACCTTCGTCCACGGCAACGATTACGCCGCCTTGGGCTGGCTCGAAGAGGCAATGGCATCGAATGCCTACGACCTGATCATCGTCGACACGCCACCGTCGCAGAACGCGTTGGATTTCTTCGATGCTCCCGAACGGGTTGCCGAGTTCTTCGGCAGTCCGCTGCTGTCGTGGCTGACCGGCGGTGACGGCAGCTTTGTCGGTGGTGCTGCGGCGAAGACCTTTGGATCGCTCGCCGACCGACTACTCGGCTCTGAATTCTTTGCCGACGTGGTCGAATTCTTCACCTTGATGACCGCCGTCGTTCCTGGAATGGTGCAACGCACCTCATCGGTGGCCGCAAAGTTCGCGGGCAGTGACGCTGCCTTCCTCGCTGTCGCTTCACCGTCAAACGACCTCGAACAACGCCTCTCGCGACTTGCTGGATCGCTCGAAGAACGTGACCTGACCTTCGACGCTGTCGTGATCAACGGCGTAGAGCCGGACGTGTTCGCGAATGCAAAGACCAAAGATGTTGCCGAGCGCGTGATCGCTGGCGAATCGAGCCCACTCGCAAAGCGAACGACCGAACTGCTCGCTCCCGGGGCCGAGTATGTGCTCGAACGGTGCGCGGTCGCCATAGCGCAGCGGCATGCGATCGAACGATTGCCCGCCGATGCTGTGGCGACGATTCCTCGGCTCGTACACTCACCTGCAACGACCGGCGCCCTGCTTGCGCTCGGTTTAGAACTCTGGGGCGAGGATTTGTAGATGTCATCACCGGTAGAACTCGCGCGGCAGGTCGCTGGCTTTGATAAAGATCAGGTAGCGGCGTTCCAGCGGCTCATCCGCACCTGGCGCATCCTCGCTGACCTTGGACTTGGCGATGTGCTGATGCTCGCGCCGACCCAAAACGATCCAGAGGTTTACATCGTGCTCGCAAACGTGCGAGCTTCGACCGCGCCAACGCTCTACACCCATGACCCCGTCGGCGATCGCCATCGCGCCGAGAATCGTCCGATCGTCGATGTTGCCTTCAAGACCGGCAAACTTCAGCGCGATGTCGTAACCCTTGGGCCGCACTTTCCTGACGGCGAGGCCGAGATCGTCGCGGCTCCATTCATCGCTAACGGTTCGGTGATCGGGGTCGTGCTACGAGAACGGCGCCTTACGAGTCGTGATCTGCTCAAGTTGGAACAGACCTATCTCTCGCTCTCAGACCGGCTGATGGCCATGGTGGCAGAGGGCAGCTTTCCCTTCGCCGGCAAGAGCGAGCCGCAGTATGGGGCTCCCCGGGTGGGCGACGGCCTGCTCGTGATCGACAGCAGTCGCAAGATCAACTTCCAGTCGCCAAATGCAATGTCAGCGCTGCACCGCCTCGGCATCCAACGCAACCCAACGTCGGCGAAGATCGACGAACTCGGGCTCGACGATTCCTTTGTACGTAGCGCCTATGCGATGAAGACCTCGGTGATCCAAGAGATCGAGCGTCGCGACGTAACCGTGTCGTTCCGGTGCCTGCCACTTCTGGGGAATGGCGAAGTTGAGGGCGGCTTTATCTTGCTTCGCGACGTCTCGGAGCTAAAGCGTCGAGACCGGATGCTTCTGTCGAAGGATGCGACTATCCGCGAGATTCATCATCGGGTAAAGAACAACCTGCAGACGATTTCGTCGCTGCTTCGTTTGCAAGCTCGTCGGGTGCAGTCAGAGGAAGGCAAGTTTGCGCTCGCCGAGTCGGTACGCCGAATCGCGGCGATCGCCATCGTGCACGAGACGCTCGCCAACGACTTCTCCGAAGATGCGACCGGCGATGATGCGCCATTCGAAGACGTTGCTCGCCCACTCATTCGCCTGATCGAAGAGGGTTTGCAATCGAAGGACAACCCGATTCGGTTCCTACTCGTTGGTGAAGCTGGCCGGCTGCCGCTGGTTCGGTCGATGCCGCTCGCCGTGGTACTCACCGAACTACTCCAAAATGTCGTGGATCACGCGTTTCCCACCGGTGTGCTTCCCGACGGAGGTCGAGAAGTCACCGTGTCGTTCGGCCAAAGCAATGATGAGTTACTGGTGCGAGTTGCCGACAATGGCGTTGGTCCTCCCGAAGACTTCGACTTTGCCGAAGCGAGCGGCCTCGGGCTGACCCTGGTCCACACCTTTGTGACCACCGAGTTGAATGGGACGATCACGATGGGCGCCGGTGATGGGCCAGAGGGCCAGACCGGCACCTTCACCGACCTTCGTTTCCCTCGATCATGGGAAGATCGAATTTCAGGTCCGGCCGAAGACTGAGTCTGCGCCAACGCAGTAACTCGCTGCGCCAACGCAGTATCTCGCTGCGCCGGAAGGTACCTTTGTGGTCACTATGTCACGCAAAGTGCTCATTTCGCTGATCCTGTCCTCGCTGGTCGTTGCCTTGCTCGCTGTTTCCCCAGCCCAAGCACAGTCCCGCCCACGACGACCCGTGCTCTCGACGCTACTCGTCAATGAGGCGCCCGATTTTGCTTCGGACCAACTCGCCAACGCATGGGACTTTGCCGGAGCCGGCGATCTGCCCGATGTCGTCGGCCTCACCCACACCCGGTTCAGGAATGTTTCACCTGCCGACCGCGGCGTGTGGAAAGGAACCGCCGATCGCCTCGGCCACGTGCGACTCTTGCAAAGTTGGATGAGCCTTCCAAACGGCCGCGACGGCGAAGCGACACCCATCAACGCCGACCGGTACACCCACATCTCGATTCGTATGCGGCTCACCGGGAGCTCATCGAACCGAGGCCAGCTGAGCTGGTTTGACTGCGGCCGAGTCGCCCCGGAGTGTCGCGGCTCGCAGAGCTTTCAGGTGTTCCAAGGGTGGCACACCTACAACTTTCGAATCGCAGATGATGGTGGCGCTGGCAATGTCGATTGGGCTGGCGAAATTCGAGGCCTGGTGCTCACCCCAGCCGCTGCAGGCGGACAGATCGAACTCGACTGGGTCCGGTTGTATCGACCAACCAACGCAGCTGTCACAGTCCGGGCGCGAGATAATCGGCCCGGCGTTCGGCTCATATGGGACCGAGACCTCAACCCCGGCAATAACACGTCGGACAATAGGAACTGGGGCGTGATTTCGAATTCGAGATCTGGCACGTTCAACACCGATGCCATGGCTCCTGCCAAATACTTCATCTACTCAGAATCCAATGGGCAGCGGTCGTTCGCATCAGCGATCACCGTCAACCGACGTCCACAAGTTCGAATACTTCAACCAGACGCCATCGGCGGAGCCGACTACGCAACGACCGTACGGCGCGACCCGTGGGACTTCAGCCAACGAAGCGATGTTGAACAGACCCGCAACATGACCTTTAACATCGCCAACGGAACACTAATCGGCACCAATACTGGGCCGACTCGCAGCGACTCGGGATTCGAAATCGCGATTCCTGACCGCTTGCCGATCAACGGCAGCAGGTTCACGAACTTCTCGGCCAGAGTGTTCTACGAAGGCGGGTTCAGCCTCAGCGGTAACCCCGGCGGAGGCATGAATGCTCGACTCGTATGGATCACGAGGAACGGCGACATCCGAGTCACCGAAGACATCGTGGTCTTTCCCGGATGGAACACGATCACGATCGACCTCGACGATGTGCCGCCACAGAGGCTGATCGAAGGCGGCGCCCGCTCGTCGTTGTGGGATGGACAACAAATCGCCCGAGTACGTTTCGACGCCCACGAAGACTCGGGCACTCGAAGGTTCCGTGTCGACTGGATCCGAATCTCAGAGAACGACAAGCCCGTGAACGGACGCGTCGTCGTTTCGTTCCGTGACCGGGCATATCAGCGCGGTACGACGGCGAAGATCTTCCTCGATCGAAACGGCGATGGTGCCGGCGACCGACAGATCGGAACCGTCAACGTCGTAAATGGCCGCAACGTGTTCCGCTGGACTGTTCCGCGCTCGCTCGTTGGTTCGGGTGAATGGTTCGTGACCACCGAACTCACCGACCCCCATGGCGCGAGAACAACGACCACCTCGACTGGCACCGTGGAACTGTAGGGCCGCTGCTTTGATTAGGGGAGGAGTTGGTCGGCGGGGGCGAAGTCGTCGGTGAAGATGATGGTGTCGTCACCGAGGTAGGTATCGACGTCGGCGCCCGAGAACAGGTTTCCGTCAACCGGGTCGATCTCGAGTTCGGGAAGGTCACGGTGCGCTGCGATGAAGATCTGATTCACGGCAAATGACGGGATGCCATCTTGTGGTTCGATCACAGCAAGGTTCTCGAAGCGTTCGCTGATCGTTGCGAGTTGGCTGCGAGCAAACCGGCTTTCATCGCCATCGATCACGTTCATGATGTAGACCCCGTCGTCGACGAGCAATCGGTCGAACTCGGCCATTACTTCGAGCGTGGTCAGATGCCACGGCACCGACGAGCCTCCGTAGGCGTCACCGACGATGAGGTCGAAGCTGTCGGTGTCGAGGTCTTGGAGATGAAGGCGAGCGTCGCCGGTGCGGATATCGAGCGCATCGGCATCGGTGAGGCCAAGGTCGTTGCGCGCAATTTCGACGAGGTCTTCATCGAGTTCGAGTACGACGTTCTCTGAACCTGGTCGAACCTCGTTAATGAAGCGGGGGAGTGAGAAACCTCCGCCGCCAACGTGGAGCACACGGATCGGCCCTTCGGGCAGCGAGTTCACCGCGTCGGCGAACAGTCGCATGTAGCGAATATCTAAGAAGAGCGGATCGTCGAGGTCGACGTGGGCGTGGCGAAGGTTGTCGATGATGAGGCTGCGGCCGTTCTCTCGACCTTCAGGGTCGTTGGCCGGGTCATCGGCGACGATTCGCACGCAGTAGTAGTCGGTCGTCTGGTCACACGGCGAAGCAATGATGACACTGGCGATCGCAGCGACAACGCCGACCGCGATCTCGCTGGCGTCGGGCCGCTTTCGACCGGTCACGACGAACATGATGATGCTGCCGAGCACCAACAAGGCGCCGACGCCGATGATGATCGTCCGAACCGGCAAAATCGTGATGAGGATAAAGCCGGTGCCAAACGTGCCGATCAGCGCCCCGAATGTGCTCGCCGCCGACAGCTTTCCAACGACTGAACCCGTTTCGTCGAGCGACGCCAGTTCGAGTTTGGTCACCATTGGGCCAATACCGCTAAGCACCGCTGCCGGTAGCAGGAAAGCACACGCGGTGAGGGTCACGATCGCTGCTGGACCCGTGCCGAGGTTCGGCCCCAGCGCACTCGCAATCGGAATCGACAGCCAGGTCAGCGCTCCACCGAGGAAGAGGGCTCGGGCGATGAGGCGTACCGGGTCACCCTTGTCGGCCAGGCTTCCACCGATAGCTGAACCGGCCGCAATGCCAGCCAGGATCGTCCCGATGATGCCGGTGAACGTATCGAGCGAGACGCCGATGTAGGGGGCGAGCAGTCGGCCGGCGATGATCTCGAGAACGAGCACGAGGCCCGATGTCGCCGTCACCAAAAACAGTGAAGTTCCCGCAGAAATGCCTCGGCCGTCAGTCGTTGAAGTACTGCCATCAGTCACTAGGCAAGTTTGCCTCAGGTGCGAAGAGTTTCCCTATTTGCGCACGTTAAGGATTCGTTGTCTTCTGAAGCGCTGTCAGGGTCGGTCTTTACTGTCTGGGTATGGAACTTCTCCCTGACCTCATCCTGTTCATCGCGTTTGTCATCCTCGCCGCCATTGGTGTGGCGGTGCTGTATTGGCTGCTGAGGCGGTCGGCCGAGGATGCGGTCGATGCTCGCCTTCGAGTTGGGACCGAGAATCTCGAGAAGAACATGGC
>CALHXU010000229.1 GCA_938040365.1 uncultured Acidimicrobiales bacterium | reverse complement strand
GAAGATCGTGCCGATCAAATGGTGGGCTGGCTTTGGCGTGATCGCCATCTCGATCCAGGCCTACGCGTTTTTCGATTGGATCTTCCTGAGCGGAAACTTCAACGCGACCGATCCTGGGCCGGACCCCATCCCCACGAACATCTCGATCGGAATCTGGGCGTTCCAAGCCATTGGACTCATCTGCGGCATCGTTGGCCTCTACTGGTTCTTCCTTCGGCCGTGGCGAAAGAAGATCCCACTCGGGCTCGATAGCTACATGGTCGCTGGCCTGTACTTGGTGTTTTGGCAGGACCCGATTCTGAACTACTTCCAGAACTGGGCCACCTACAACGCAGGGGTCTACGACTTTGGTAGTTGGGCATCGAGCATCCCTGGATGGCTCGCACCGAACTCGCACAACATGTCGGCTCCGCTGTTCTTCTTGCTTCCGGTCTATGGCATCATCGCGTTCACCTTCTCGAGCCTCGTTGCAATCACGATGAGGCGGGCGCGTGCTCGATACCCCGAGATGGGCAACTTTGGCATTGTGTCGATTGGGTTCGCGGTTTGTTCGGTGATCGTGTTTATCGTCGAGACGATCTTCCTGCGCTTCGGTCTCTACGCCTACCCCGGTGCAATTCGTTCACTGTCGCTCTGGAGCGGTGAGTACTACCAGTACCCGCTGTATGAATGGATGACCTTCACCGCGGCGTGGACTGCATGGGGTTCCATGATCTACTTCCGCAACGACAAGGGCGAGTCGATGGCCGAGCGCGGTCTCGAAGAGCTGCGGACCAAGACCGATAAGAAACTGAACTGGCTGCGCTTCCTCGCGGTAACCGGAATGATCAACGTTGCCTTCTTTATGGTGTACAACCTGCCGCTGCAACCATTTGCCTTGCACGCCGATCCATGGCCAGACTCGATCCTTGAGTCCCGTTCGTACATGCTGAACGAAATGTGTGGGCCTGGCACCGACTTTGCGTGCTCAGGTCCCAACATTCCAGTGCCTCGCGAGGGCGGATGGTACGTCGACCTCGATGGGAACCTCGTCAAGCCCGATGCGCTCGGTCTCGACGCGACCGATGAGGCCGCCGCTGGCTCGCTCTTCGAGGATGGCGCTACCGCCGACTCCGAATAGACACCAACCCACGAGGTACTTCCTGATAACGCCCGTTAAAGATTCGCGCGTTTCGGGCTATGGCCGGTGTGATTCCCGCAGTTCGCGCTTGAGTACCTTGCCTGTTGCCGACAGTGGAAGTGCGTCCATCGAAATGGTCCAGCTCCGCGGCACTTTGTATCCGGCGATCTGTTCGCGCACTTCGGTATCGAGCAGATCCTCGGTGATGGCCGTGGGGTCAGCAGTGACAAAAGCGTGTACACGTTCGCCCCACACCGGGTCGGCAATACCCACGACCGCCGCTGCGTCGACGCCGGGAACCGAAGTGATCGCCGCTTCAACCTCGAGCGAGTAGACGTTTTCGCCACCGCTCACGATCATGTCTTTGACCCGGTCGGCGAGGTAGAGGTACCCCTCATCGTCGAGGTGCCCTGCATCGCCCGTGCGATACCACCCATCCACGAGCGCGTCCTGGGTAAGTTCGGGCTGTCGCCAATACTCGACCATGAGCGAATCGCACGACAGCCAGATCTCTCCGACCTCTCCTCGGCTGGTGGGTGCACCAGTGGTTGGCGACCGGATTTCGAGATCGATGCCGGTCGCTGGACGCCCGACCGACCTCAGGCGGTCACCGCCACGGCGGTGGTCGGCCTGGGTGAGGGCCGTGGCCACGCCACACGCCTCGGTCATCCCGTAGGCCTGGTGGAGCCCAACGTGAGGCGCCGCGGCCGAGAGGCGTTGGAGTAAGGCAGGTGGCATTGGTGCGCCGCCATAGACGATCAGCTGGAGTGTCGAGAACGTGGTTGCATCGAAGCTCGCATCATCGAACATCATGGTGAGCATGGTCGGTACCGCGCCAATCGCGGTGATGTGTTCGTCGCTGATGGTCGCATTCACCGCAGTCGGGTCAAAGCCGGCCGAGATGATGGTTCTGCCGCCCGATGGCAGGTAGAACGACCAGGACGATGATGCGCCGATGTGAAACATTGGCATAAACGACAAGTAGCTCTGTTTGGGACCGAGGTCGACGATGGGTTGCATTCGGTGGGCGGTGAGGGTGATTGCCTGTTGGGTCAGAACCACACCTTTCCCGCGCCCGGTGGTGCCGCCGGTGTACATGAGTACCGCAGGCGCATCGGGGAGCGGCTCTGCGGGGAGCGGACACGAAGGTTGTTCGCTCATGAGCGCCGAAAGCACATAGTCGTGGGACGCGGCGAGATTGCTTTCCGCAGTGTCGTCGAGGATCACCGTGCGCAGGGTCGGCAGCTGCGGTCGCAATTGTTCGATGATCGGCAAATGGGTGTCGTCCACGACGATCACCGTCGACTCGGCGTCGTTGATGATGTTTACGATCTCGGCCGGAGCGAGGCGCGTGTTCAACGGGTTGATCATTACCGCACCGGCGAGCGAAGCCCTCCAGAGTTCGACATAGACGTGGCTCGCGCCGGCGAGGACTGCAACATTGTCCGTCGGCGCCAAACCAAGGCCCGATAGCACCGCTGCGAGGCGCGAAACCCGATCGAGGTGCTCGCCGTAGGTGAACCGCACTCCGCGTTCAAGGTCGACGATGGCCTCTTCGGACTCGTACATCTGCGCTCGCCGCAGCAAGCGGCCAAAGTTCAACTCTGCGCCCATGTCGGCTTAAGCCGTCCCGTCGGGTGGGCTGGTCATCGCGGAAGCTGTCCATCGTCGACCTTGATGACCGTGCCGGTCACCGCATCGGATGCGGGCGAGCACAAGAACAAGAGCGCCGAATCGAGCTGGGCCGGGTCACACATCCGCTTGCGGGGAAGCTTGTGGCTGAAATCACCGACCCGATCGACCATGCCGTCCATCATTTCGCTGTGGAACGCCCCCGGTGAAATTGCGTTGACGTTGATGTGTTGTCGTGCCCATTCGACCGCGAGGACCTCGGTCATGCGGACCATTGCGCTTTTGGTTACCGAGTAGAGAGCCGCGCCACCTCCGGCGTAGTGGTGTCCAGTCATACTCGCAATGTTGACGACCCGTCCGGGTGCGTCTTTATCGATGAGGCGACGAGCGACCTCACAGGTCAGTAGGAACGGCCCGCGCAGGTTTGTCGAGAGCACCCGGTCGATCAGATCGGTCGGCAGGCGTTCGGCGCGTTGTGCATCGGGAATGCCTGCGTTGTTGACGAGAATATTGATGGGGCCGGCGACGTCTTCGGTTACGTCGACGGCGTTGATGATGGACTCCTCGCTCGTCATGTCGAGCCGAACTGCGTGAGCAATGCCGCCCTCGGCGGTGATTTGTTCGACGACTTCGGTAAGGAGATTCTCACGGCGTCCGGTGACCATCACCGTGGCGCTGGCCGCTGCGAGTGTTCGGGCGAACCGTCGTCCGAGTCCAGCGGTTGATCCAGTCACGAGGCAAACCTTGCCGGTCAGATCGTTCGATGTGTGGGGGAGCGGGAAGGTGCCCGGTGCTGGCTTTTCGTCAGTGGTGTCCATGGTGAGGCCCTCTCAGAGAGAAGTTGAGGTCCTAAGTGGAGGCTGAAATTGCGGTATTCGCTCGTAGGACTTGTCGGATGCAGACTTTTCATCGAAGATATGACAGTCTAGAACAATACTAATTCGAAACGTTCTCGGAGGACAAAGTATGAAACCCATGAAGGGCTGGCCCTACAAGAACTTCCCGACGAGTTGGTTTGTCGTTGGATTTTCCTGGGATTTGCAGCCCGGCGACGTGCAGGAACTCGAATTCTGCGGCGAAGAACTCGTCATGTATCGCACCGAAGAAGGCGAGGTGCGCGTCATCGATGCGCACTGTCCGCACTTGGGGGCGCACTTTGCTCACGGGGGTTGTGTGAAGGGCGAAACGTTGCAGTGCGCGTGGCATGGCTGGCGCTGGGATGGTGAGGGCAAGAACGTCGAGATTCCGTTCAAAGATGCTCCGAACATCACCGCACGACTACGGACGTGGCATGTGCGTGAAAAAGACCACGTGATCTTGGTCTGGCACGATTCCGAAGGGCGCGAACCACAATGGGAGTACCCCGGTGTCCCCGAGTTCTCCGACCCAGAAAACTTCCATCAGCCGACCGACCATCCCGACGCGGCGATCTGCTACGGCGAACTGCGCGTCAACCCGCAGCTGCCGATCGAAAACGTTGCTGACCCGATGCACTTTGCGTTCGTGCACGGCGCAGACCGGCCAGCGGAATCGGGCGAGCTCGAGCTGAAAGACGAATACTTGCGCTCGGTCTTCCGCCTGCACCTCGGCGGCGGACACGAGTCGACGTGGCTCACGCCTGAGGGCGAGATGTGGGGCACCGTCGAGGGCGAACACTGGGGCCTCGGCCTCGGCGTTGCGCGCTTGGAGGTCGCCGGGATGACCGTGGCCCAAATGGTGTCGACAACCCCACTCGATCACGTTCGTTCCATCGCCCGTACCTGGATTGCGATCCGCAAGGACGGCTCCGGGGACGGTGGGGTGAGCGACGGCGCCGCGATGCTGATGCGCGAACAGGTCAAGCAAGTACGCCGCGACTTTGCGATCTGGGAAAACCAGAAGTACGTCGATAAGCCGTTGTTCGTGTTCCCCGAGGAACGGAACTTCTATGAGCTTCGGCGTTGGTTCCGCACCTTCTATCCCGAGGGAGACGGCCCGGCTGACGAGCAGTCGGTCACTGTGAGTTCCGCCAGTAGTTAGTCAACACGATCGCGCAAGGTGCGAGTGAGAAAAGGAGAGATTGAGTGAGTGAGCTTCCACCAAATGTGTCCGAGGCGCTGAAACGCCGTGTCGAAACCGACGGCGACGCGCCGTTTGTGAGACTCGGCGGCGACTGGGTGTCGACGCGAGAACTCGATGCGAAGGCAGACGATGTTGCGGGCGCACTCGCCGGTCTTGGCGTCGGCAAAGGCGACCGGGTCGCGCTGCTCCTGCCGAACCGTTTCGAGATCATCGAAGCGGTCTTTGGCTGTGCGCGAGCGGGCATCGTCGAAGTGCCGCTCAACGCTTGGTTGAAGGGCGAGTTCTTGCGCTATCAGCTGTCGAACAGTCGGGCATCGGTGCTGATCACCGACGCAGCCGGCCTTGCATCGGCGGCGCCACTGCTGGGTGAAACCGAAGTCGAGCACGTCATCTGCGTTGATGATGTCGAGGCTCCAGATGGACTCACCATCCTCGATTACCACGAACTGGTCGCCGAGAAGAAGACGCCACCGGAGGTCACGATCGAGACCTCCGACCTGATGACGATCATCTACACGTCAGGCACCACTGGACTTCCCAAGGGCTGCATGCTCTCTCACGGCTACTACATCGCCGGGCCATCGGGCCAGATCGAACGCGGCTGGGTCACGCCCGGAGACCGCGTCTTCACGTCCTGGCCGTTGTTCCACACGAGCGGTCAGGTCATTGCGCTTATGGTTGCGCTGCTGACCCCGGGCGGTTCGGTGGTATTTACCGAAGAGTTCTCCGCTTCCCAGTACATCGATCAGGCACGCGACGCCGATGCAACGGTGCTCGCCGGTGTTGGGTTTATGGGCAACGCCATCCTCGCTCAGCCGCCAAAGGACAACGACAAGGACAACAAGTTCCGTCTCGCGATCTGGATCCCCATGCGTCCGTCGGACCAAGAAGCGTTCGAAGAGCGCTTCGGAACGTCCGTCGTCGCCGAGTCCTATGGTCAGACCGAGGCTTTCCCAGTCACCATGGCCAACCTCGATTCGGATCGGCAGCGTGCCACGATCGGAACGCCATCGCCGAGCTTCGAGGTGCGCATCGTCGACGACTACGACAACGATGTTGAACCGGGCCAGCCCGGCGAGATCATCGTTCGCCCAAAGCGTCCGTTCGTGATGTTCTCGGGATACTGGGACAACGCCGAGGCAACCGTGGCAGCATCACGAAACCTGTGGCATCACACCGGCGATATGGCAAAGCAGAACGACGTTGGCCAGCTGATCTTTGTCGACCGCAAAAAGGACGCGCTTCGGCGCCGTGGCGAGAACATCTCGTCGATGGAGCTTGAGGCGGCGATCATGGCGCTCGATGGCGTCGCTGCGGTTGCGGTGTGCGCGGTTCCGTCGGATATGGGCGAAGACGACGTGAAAGCAGTGTTGGTCAAAGAAGAAGGCGCTGAACTCGAACCAGAGGCCGTGTTTGGTTTCTTCGAGGACAATCTGCCCTACTTTGCGGTGCCTCGTTATGTTCACCTTCGCGACGAGCTTCCAGCGAACGCGCTCGGTCGCATCATGAAGCACATGTTGCGCGACGAAGGTGTTACCGACGAGATGTGGGACTTCACGGCATTGGGTCTCACCGTGTCTGGAGAGAAGCGCCGATAAGCGCTGATTAGCGCTGACAAACAGTGTGATCGTTGGTCGGGGTGTTGCGTGTTTGCGCCGACCAATGATCCAGCTCTGCCGTTGGGTGCAGGGTGTTATTTGAGAGGACCGGCCAATGGCGGATACTGAAAGTCATGACCTCGATCGGCTCGCGCGCGTCGCCGCGCACTTCGACGGGACTGATGAACTTCCGTGGATCCTTGCGGCCGGTGCGATCAGTCAGGTGTATAAACACATGTCGGCGATCGCCCTCGGTGTGCTGAGCGAGTTCGATCTCACCATGCCTCGGTTCGAGGTGCTTGCATTGCTCGACCAGAACGGTGGTGCAATGTCGATCAGTGAGCTCAAGCGGGCAACGCTGATCCATCCGCCGATGATGACCTACACGATGGACTGGCTTGGAAAGCGCGGCTTCGCGGAGCGCGTGCACGACCGGGTCGATCGTCGCTCGATCATCTTGCACATCACCGACCACGGTCGCGAGACCGTCGCCGAGGTGCAGGAGGCGTTGAGCAACGTGCATTACGGCCTGTCATGGGTTGATCGCAACGATGCCCAAGCGGCGACCGATGCAATGTCGGCGTTGCTGGTAGCGCGGTCGGAAGAAGGCGCCTAACTCGGTTCAGCTAAGCCGCGCGGTTGGTAGCCCCTTCGCGAGTAGCTGACGTGCAATGAGTTTGAGGCTCAAGGTTTCGTCGGCGCCTTCGAAGATCGACAGCACCCGAGCATCGACGAAGAGCCGGCTGATTGGATACTCCTCGGCATAGCCGTATCCACCGTGAATCTGGAGTGCTTCGCGGGTGACCCATTCGGCGGCGAGGCAGCTGTAGGCCTTCGCCATTGCAGCTTCCATCGAACCACCCGACGGTCCGGCCATCAGTCGAGCGACCTGGAACGAATACTGACGACAAATCTGGATGATGCTCGCCATTTGCCCCAGCTTCACTTGGGTGAGCTGGAAGTCGCTGATCGGGCTACCAAAGACGTGTCGTCCTTCGGCATAGGCGTGGGCTTCGTCGTATGCGGCTTGCATGACGCCGACGGCGCGAGCTGCGGTTTGTAGTCGGCCGTTTTCGAACCCGGCCATTTGCAGGTAGAACCCTCGGCCGAGTCCGGCCTCCTCGCCGATCAGGTTTTCCTCTGGAACAAGCCAGTTGTCGAACGAGACCTCGAAGCTGTGCATGCCCCGGTACCCGAGGGTCGGGATGGCTTTGCCCTCGATGCGTCCACCTCCGGGCTGCTCGTGGGCAAATTCGTGGCCGCTGTCTGATGGCTTTTCGGCGATCAGCAGGCTGAGGCCGCGATGTCCGGCGCTGCGGTCGGGGTTGGTTCGGGCAAGGATCATGAGCGCGTTTGCTCGTCCTGCAAACGTGCACCACGTCTTTACGCCGTTCACGAGGTATCCGTCATCGGTTTTGACCGCGGTAACGCTGAGCTGGGCAACGTCGGAACCAACGTCGGGTTCGGTTACCGCAACAGCACAGATCGTGTCGCCTACAGAGATTCCCGGAAGCCACTTTTGTTTCTGCTCCTCGGTGCCGCCGGCTTCGAGGGCTCGGGCGAGAATCTCGGGACGGGTGATGAGTGAGCCGCCAGCACCCAGGCTCGAACGAGAGAGCCGCTCGGTTGCGACCACCATCGCGAGGTGGTCATCGGCGGTTCCTTCTGCGAAGCCGCCATAGGCCGAGCTGATCGACAGGCCAAAGGACCCAAGTGCGGCGACGCCGGAGATGATGTCATCGGGAATGTCGGCATCCTGGCGGTGGATGTGCTCGGCGACCGGTGAGATCTTGTCGACCGCGAACCGTTCGAAGGTGTCGGCGACGAGGGCCAGGTCGTCGGACAGCAGCTCGCCGCCACTGATCGTGCTTGCCGCTGCGACGTAGTTTGGGTCGGTCGCGGCTTCGACAAACGGGCGAGCAGCGTCGAGCGCGGTCGGCTTTGTTCCCCACATGGCTGGTTGGGCCCAGATGTGGGAAGCGAGTTTGCTCACGGCATCTCCAACGAAGATCAATGCGAGCCGTTCTTCCTCGTCGCCGTTCGTCGCGTAGTCGAGTGCAACTTCACACATCGAGACCGCAGCCGCTGCGTGTGCGAGGGCGTACAGGAAGCTCTGGTCGTTCTCGATTTCTGGGTTGGTCTGCGCGTGGGCTAGCGCGGTTTCGACGACCTTGCGAGCAGCGGTTACCGCTGCGGTTGCGGTCTCTTGGGTTGGTGCCGTGTTCGTCATGTGTGGCTCCTCGCATTACAGGTGGTGGTGGAATTCTACGCAATCGAATTCGGGTAAATCATTCTAAATTAGAATATACTGATTCGAATTAACGTGCGATGTCGAATGGCGCGCAACCGACATGGACTCGGCCGATTCATGCGTCGGAGGCGACTGATCAGGGGCAAGTGATGGGAGCGCCATGAGCGAGGCACAGGAGAAGGGCGACAAAGAAGCACTGTTCGAGCTCGTTGGCGACGAGTTTGTGCCGAGTGAGTTCACCCGAGGACCGTGGCGTGGCGACGCGCAGCATGGGGGGGCGCCGGCCGCGCTGCTGATGCGATCCTGTGAAGTGCTCGTCGGGAGAAATGAGTTTCTCTCACAATTCGAAATCGAACTCCAAAAGCCAGTGCCGCTACGCCCATTGCGGGTGGAGGTGGAGCGTCTCGATGTCAGCGGTCGGGTGGCGAGGCTTCGAGCCGGACTCTATGACGGCGAGGGCCTCGTGGCCTCGATGTCGGCGTTGGTTTTGTCGATGTCGACCCTCGGCGCTCCCGATTGGCTCCTGGATGAGGCAACGAGCGCGTTGCCGCCGCCGACTGTAGAAGTGACCGAGTCTGGTCCGCCCCGATTTTCTCAGAAGGGGTTGACGACATTTCATCGCAACGCGGTCCAACACGAGCTGCGCAACGGCAGTTTCAAAGACGCTGGGCCGTGCCTCGACTGGGTACGGCTTCGACTGCCGGTCGTCAAAGGCGATGAGCCTTCGGGGTTGCAGCGGTTGGCTGCTCTGGCCGACTTCGGTTCGGGAATTAGTGCGTTGTTCGATGTCGGGTCGCCATTTGGTTTGATCAACACCAACCTCGTCGTCGCAATCCATCGTGTACCGGTGGGCGAGTGGATCTCGCTCGATGCCGTGAGCTACCTCGGGGAGCGTGGCACTGGCCTGGCGGTGACCGAACTTGGCGATGCGCACGGTCGCCTCGGCGTAGCAACCCAGTGTCTCCTCGGCCACGAGGGTCGCCCAGCGTAGTTTTTCGCGCAGTGGCGAGGGCCCGAGGATGGGGAGAAAGGGGAGGGTAATACGCAGGTCCTCGAACGCTTCCCCGCTAGGGTAGAACGATGGAAAAAGAGGGCATGGACATGAATTCGATGGTCGAGGACGGGCCAGCGCGACTCTCCCATGTCGTCTCGCACTTCGCCGACTCTGATGAGTTTCCGTGGGTGTTGGCAGCTGGCGCTATTGGCCACCTCTACAAACATCTGTCGGGTCATGCCAACGAAGTGCTCGCGCAGTTTGATCTCACGATGCCGCGCTTTGAGGTGCTCGCGTTGCTGCACCAGGCGCCAGGGTTTCGGTCCGTTGCGGACCTCAAGCGGGCCACGCTCATTCACCCACCGACGATGACCTACACCCTCGATTGGCTCGAAGAGCGTGGACTGGTCGAGCGTGAGCACGACACGGTCGATCGCCGGTCGATCATCGTGCACATCACCGAAGAAGGCAGCGAGTTGGCGGCCAATACCCATGCTGCGTTGCGGCTGGTCAATTACGGGCTGCCGAAGGCAAAGGGCGAGGATGCGCTGATTGCCGCTGAGGCGCTCATCAAATTGCTTGGCGTTTCCGAAGACGCGTAGCGGCGCATTGGCGTGACGGTTGCGCACGACGAGCTGGCGCAATTGAAATATTCGATGTAGAACTATTTGATGCGCACTACGCATCGAAAGATCTCCCGTTCGGCGGGAGCGGTTATCTCCCGTTCGGCGGGAGCGGTTATCTCCCGTTCGGCGGGAGCGGTAATCTCCCGTTCGGCGGGAGCGGTAATCTCCCGTTCGGCGGGAGCGGTAATTGTCCGATAACTCGTCCGAGCCGTTGGAGTCGTCGACCGGCGAGTATCAGCACTTCGCGCTCTTGGCGAATGCGATTGCAGGCCGCAAAGTCGGGGTGTTCAGCACCGACGAAGCGCTGTCGTATGCCGACGGAGATTCGATCTTTCTGTGCAGTGGTCTTGGCGATCGAGCGCTCGCGCCGTTGGTAGCTCAGGCCACCCTGATTGGACTTGGCAGCCTCGATCCTGCGCTTGCAATTCACTTGGTCGGTGAAGCCTCGGCGTCGCGCCGTTACGTCACGCTCGAATTGTCGCGGGCATTGCGCGGTCGGTCCGTACCGGTTCCGCGCCGAGTGCGCAACGAGATTTCCGACTGGTCGGGCGAGGGAACAGCATCGGCGGC
>CALHXU010000228.1 GCA_938040365.1 uncultured Acidimicrobiales bacterium | reverse complement strand
CCGCGACATTCCGATCTACTCGATGTGCGAACACCACCTGTTGCCGTTCTACGGAACTGCACACGTGGCGTACATCCCAAAGCCGGGCGGCAAGATCACCGGCTTGTCGAAGATCGCCCGGATGGTTGATGGCTACGCCCGTCGCCCGCAGGTGCAAGAGCGCCTGACCCGTCAGGTTGCTGACGCGGTGCAGAACGTTCTCGATCCCGCAGGCGTTCTTGTTGTTGTTGAGGCCGAGCACATGTGCATGTCGATGCGCGGCGTTCGTAAGCCCGGCTCGTCGACGGTGACGTCGGCAGTGCACGGCATTTTCCGGGAGAACCCGGCAACCCGCGCCGAGGCAATGCGCTTCATCACCGGCGGCTGATTACGGTGGTTCGGGTTGATCACGCTCGGATGCTCGAATCGCTCCCGCACGATCGGCCGCTCGTGATGGGCATCTTGAACACCACGCCAGACTCGTTCAGCGATGGCGGTCTTTGGGGGACCGTAGACCGAGCTGTTTCCCAAGCCGAACGAATGCTCAACGATGGGGCCGACATCATCGACATTGGTGGCGAGTCGAGTCGCCCTGGTGCTCAGCCCGTCGAACGCGACGAAGAACTCGCGCGCGTCCTTCCGGTCATCGAGGCGTTGGCCGGCCGTTGCGTTCTATCGATCGACACCGCGAAGGCCGAGGTCGCCGACGCAGCGGTCGAGGCCGGCGCTTCGATCGTCAACGACATCACCGCGTCGCTCGAAGAGGTCGCAGGAGCTCGCGGTGCAGGTTGGGTTGCCATGCATATGCAAGGCGAGCCACAGACGATGCAGGCCAACCCCATCTACGACGATGTCGTGGGCGAGGTCGCCGCCTCGCTTTCTGAGTACGGCGTTCGCGGTGCAGCCGCCGGAGTTGCTCGCATGTGGGTCGACCCGGGTTTTGGTTTCGGCAAGACAACATCGCACAATTTGGCGCTGCTTCGCAGTCTTGCGCAGCTCCGCGGTAATTCGCTGCTAAGCAGTAATTCGCTGGATAACCCAGTGCCGTTGCTCGTCGGGATCAGCCGGAAACGCTTCATCGCCGAGATCCACGAGATCGCTGATCGTGGTCAAAATGCGCCACAAAGTAGCGATCCAAGCGCAGAAAGTAGCGCTTCTGCTGGCCGAATCGATGCAACCGACAGAATTGCAGGCTCAGTTATGGCCGCGGTGTGGTCATGGGCCAATTCGGCGCATATTGTGCGAACACACGATGTTCGAGCGACCGCGCTTGCAGCGACGTATCTTCAGAGACCGAACGGAAAGTAACGACATGGCTACCCAAAAGCTGAAAGGCAAATGGGCTCTCGGCATTGAGCCGCGCAACTTTAAGTGGGTACTGCGCGGTCAACTCGCGGTATGTGAGCGATTGGGCGGCTACGGCGATGCACATCGCCGAGTACGTCGACAAGAGGAGATCATCTGGTCTCGCGTCAACGGCTTTGACCGCATCATGTCGCTCATCCCAAACAACGCAAATCTCCACAACTACGACGACGAAGACGTCTCGTGGATCCATCGCCCATTCCGCGGACCTGAAGATGGCGAAGCATTCCTCAATCGGGTGTACTCCGACATCAACATGTTGACCACGCAGGGCTTCAAAATTCTCATGCACCGCGAGGAGCTCGGCGACCACGTCTCTGGGCTTATGGCTGGCTATCTCGTCTGGACCGAGATGGTCCCCGAGCAACCAAAGGCAATCGTGGCCGTCGAGCAGTTGCTCTCACAACAGATCGGCCCGATCGGACGTGAAATCGTCGCCGTTGCCGGCCGCATCGATCGCGACGCGATGAACGCAGCTGCAGCCGAAGCCGCAGCACAGAAGGCACAAGAGGCAAAAGACGCTCTCGCTGCAGACGGCGCCGACGACACGGTGATCGATTTGGCAGACGAGAACATCGACCTCCGTGACTGACGCTATTGAGCTTTCCTCGCTGCGGGTCATGGCATTCTGCGGCGTCCTTCCCGAGGAAGTTGAGCGTCGCCAGCCCTTCGAGATCGATGTCACCGTCGAGTGCGACCTACACGCCGCAGGTGCATCGGATGACCTCGCGAACACGATCGACTACGGCGGCCTCGTCGCCGAGATTCAACAACTCGCCGACGATCAGCGGTATGGCCTGCTCGAGCGATTCGCAAGCGACATTGCTGCGGTCGTGCTCGGCCACGACCTCGCAACCGGAACAACGGTGACGGTCCGCAAGCTTCGACCTCCGGTTCCCCAAGATCTTGCGAGCTCTGGGGTGACCATACGGCGAGCGAAGTCATGACTCGTCGAGCCTTCCTTGGGCTCGGGTCAAACCTGGGCGACCGAGAAGCTAACCTCATGCAAGCCGCTGGCCATCTGCCCGACGTTGTGAAGATGTCGTCTATCTGGGAGACGGCTCCGGTCGGGGGCCCCGAGCAGGGCGCCTTTCTCAACATGGTCGTCCAACTCTCGACCGATCGCACCGCCCGGCAGTTGTTGAATGCGTGCTTTGACCGCGAGATCGCCGCGCAACGCGAACGGACCGAGCGGTGGGGTCCGCGCACCCTCGATTGTGACGTGTTGTGGATCGACGGTGAACGGGTCAACGAGAGCGATCTCATCGTGCCCCACCCCCGAATGTTCGACCGGGCCTTTGTGCTCGTCCCACTTCGTGAGCTCGCCCCAGATCTGATCCCCGATGACTTCATCGAGCCATCGGCAGATGACGTCTGGCCCTATAACCCAACGACCGAGTAGTTCGTGGCAAACACCTTCACCATCGTTGGTTTAGGACGCGCTGGGAGCTCGCTCCATCAGGGGCTGATCGCGCTCGGTTGGGTGTGTTCCCAGGTGTACCGGCGCGGCGACGACGTCACCGATGCCGCGAAGGATGCCGATGTGTGCATCATCGCAACGCCCGATGGGGCGATTGCAGAAACCGCAACACGAATTGCACCGGGTAACGCTGTGGTCGTCCATCTCTCGGGCGCGCTCGGACTCGACGTTTGTGCGCCGCATCGAGCCGGTGGCCTGCACCCGCTCGTGTCGCTCGCCAACGAAGCATCGGGTGCTACGCAGTTGGGCTCGTGTTACTACGCCGTAGCTGGCAACGAGATTACAACCGAGCTCGCCGAAGCTCTGAGCGGAAAGTACTTCGTCGTAGCTGATGGTGACCGCGCCCGCTATCACGCCGCCGCAGCGATTGCGTCCAATCACCTCGTTGCGCTATTGGGTCAGGTCGAGCGACTCGCGGATGGCCTCGGAATCCCCTTCGAGGTCTTTGCGCCGCTCGTCTCGAGTTCGTTGGACAATGTGAAAGACCTCGGGCCACAAGGCGCGCTCACCGGCCCGGCAGCTCGCGGAGACCTCGACACGATTCGTCGCCACCGCGACGCGTTGATCGAACACCACCCCGACGAGCTCGCCGCCTACGATTGCCTCGTCGATCTGGCGCAACGGCTCGCACGAGACCCAGACGGCGATGGCCGTTCAGAAGGAGAGGGACAGACGCCATGACCACAGACGCCATGATGATTGTGCATACGATCCCCGAGTTGCGAGCGCTCCTCGATGCCGAGCGCACTGCCGGGCGCCGCATTGGCTTTGTTCCCACCATGGGTGCGCTCCACGACGGTCACCTGACGCTGATTCGTGAAGCGGCCGCGGCGACTGAGTTCGTCGTTACATCGATCTATGTGAACCCGTTGCAGTTCGCTCCAGACGAAGACCTCGAGAGTTACCCGCGGATGCTCGACGCCGACGCCGCGAGCGCGGAAGTGGCAGGCGCCGACGTGTTGTTCGTTCCGAGCGACCACGAGATGTATCCAGAGGAGAATTGGACCACCGTCTCACTTCGGGTCATCACCGAGGATTGGGAGGGGGAGAGCCGGCCGACCCACTTGGCTGGGGTTGCCACGGTCGTGACGAAACTGTTCAACATCGTCGGACCGTGCACAGCGTTCTTTGGAGAAAAGGATTTTCAGCAGTTAGCGATGCTCGGGCGGATGGCCCGAGATCTCAACATGGCCATCGATGTGGTCGGCGTGCCAACGGTGCGAGAAGACGATGGGCTTGCCATGTCGAGCCGGAACCTGCGGCTCACCCCCGAGCATCGTGAACAAGCGCCGATCGTCCAGCGAGCGTTGCAAGCAGGGGCCACAGCCATCCAAGACGGAGAGCGCAATCCAACCGCCGTCGCCGAGGTGATCTCCACCATGATCGCGACCGCACCCGGTGCCGATGCGCCCGACTATGTCGCCGTGGTCGACGCGTCCTCGCTCCAGACGCCCGAGGTGCTAAGCGGAGAGGTGCGATTGCTCACCGCCGTGAAGTTCGGCGACGTCCGCCTGATCGACAACATCGGCGTGACCCTGAAATGAAGCTCAGCAACGACGATATGGATGAGGAGATTTCGATCGTCGAACCCGTCTATGCGCCGTGGGATGGTCGCCGGGTTCCGGTGACGTTGCTCGGTGGGTATCTCGGCGCCGGCAAGACCACCCTCATCAACGAGATGTTGGCTCGCACCGACGTACCGATCGCCGTCATGGTGAACGACGTCGGCGACATCAACGTCGACGCCGAACTCATTGCCCGCCAAGACGGCGACACGATGGACCTCACCGGTGGTTGCGTCTGCTGCAGCCTAAAGAACGGGTTCCTCGAAGCATTCGATCAGCTGCGAAAGCGCGACATTCCCCCCGAACACGTCGTCGTCGAGTTGAGCGGTATCGCGAACCCAGCGAGTGCAGCAGGTTTTGCGTCGACGCCCGGATTTATGCTCGACAGCATCGTGACCCTGGTCGACCTCGATCAGTTCCTTCGTTGGGAGGACGAGTCCTCGGTCGTGGCCGATGCCGTTCGAGCCCAGGTCATCTCTGGCGACGTCATTGTGTTCACCAAACGAGACCTCGTCGACGAGGCCCAGACGACTGCAGTCACCGAGCGAGTAAAGATGCTCGCCCCCGACGCTACGACCGTGCTTGCAGACTCGGTGCATTCGATTGCGGGACTGGTCAACCTCGGCGCCCGGCGTCCAGTGAAAGACATTGGTCAGGGGGACAGCCTCTTCGATCAACACCAGACATCGGTGATCGAGATCGGAGGGACGATCAGTCGAGCCGAACTCGACTCGCTCCTCGATGAGCTACCGAATGAAACAGTCCGGGCGAAGGGCATCGTGCAGATAGAAACCGGTGAAGTCCTGCTCGTTCAGGTCGTTGGAAATCGACGAAATGTCGAGCCGCTGCCGATGGCTGAGACGACCAACACCACCGACTTGGTCGTTATCACCGTCGCCTAGGCGCGAGACGCTCTACGCTGACCTCGTGTCTCGTTACGTTCATCCTCCACACCACGACGTCATCGACGTCGTCCGCCGCACATTGGTCGAAGACCTCACGCCCCTCGGCGACCTCACTGCATCGCTCGTCCCGGCAGATGCACGTGCCACCGCAGCCTTTGTAAGTCGCCCCGGTGGTGTCATTGCCGGAACGGCCTGCGTTGCCGAGGTGATCGCACAAGTCGACCCGTCGCTCGACATTGACTGGATGGTTGAGGAAGGTGACGTCGTCGAAGCGAGACAGGTGCTCGGGACGCTTCGAGGGTCGCTCGAGTCGATCCTCATCGCCGAGCGTCCAGCGCTCAACTTCTTGATGTACCTCTCGGGGATCGCCACCAATACGCGCCGCTATGTCGATCAGGCGACCGGCTCAGCGCAGGTATGGGATACACGCAAGACAACACCTGGGCTTCGCAGCCTGGAGAAGGCTGCCGTCCGAGCCGGGGGAGCGCGCAATCATCGAGGGAACCTCAGCGACTGGATCATGCTGAAGGACAACCACCTGATGGGTGTGTCAATAGCCGCTGGCGTCGCCATGGCGAAGGAACGTTGGCCAGCACGCACCGTCCACGTCGAGGCCGACCGACTCGAACAGGTCGAAGCGGCGTTTCATGCAAAGGCCGATGCCATTCTGCTCGACAACATGAGCCCCCAACAGCTGACCGAGGCGGTGACGATGGTGACCGAACTCGCAAACGGCGGACATCGTCCGCTCCTTGAGGCGAGTGGAGGAATCGACCTGACGACGATCGAAGCGGTAAGCCACACCGGCGTCGACATGATCTCGACAAGCAAGCTCAGCTTCGGTGCGCCGACGCTCGATATCGGTCTCGATATTCACGCCGACGCTGGGTCGTAAGCGCAATGACCGAGTACCTGCTCACCATCGATGTCGGTAACACCCAGACCGTCGTCGCGCTCTATGACCTACAGTCGTCAGGGACCACTGCCGATGACGGCCTCATCGAGCACTGGCGAGTGTCGACGAACCCCGAGCGCACCGCCGACGAGTTTGCCTCGATCGTCCTTGGCTTCTTGAAGTTCGCGCGGGTGGACTTTGCAGATATGGGCGGCGTGTCGGTGTGTTCGGGTATTCCCCAAGCACTGCCGATGTTGCGAGAACTCGCCGACCGGTACCTCGACTTCGACCCGGTCATTATTGGACCCGGCATCAAGACCGGCATGCCGATCAAGTACGACAATCCTCGCGAAGTGGGCGCAGATCGCATTGCGAATGCCATCGCAGCTCACGAGCTCTACGGCGGTCCTGTCATCGTTGTCGACTTCGGCACGGGTAATAACTTCGACATCGTCTCGGCCGACGGCGAGTTTCTCGGAGGCGCTATCTCGCCGGGGCTCGAAGTCTCGATGCAGGCACTCGTTGGACGGGCATCGGCGCTTCGGTCGATCGAACTCGTCGAACCGCCGAGCGTCATTGGAAGGTCGACGACCCATGCGTTGCAATCGGGCGCGATCTATGGGCTTGCGTCGCTGGTCGACGGAATGGTGGTGCGCTTTCAAGAAGAGTTGGGTGGAGATGCTGTCGTGGTTGCCACTGGAGGCCTCGCACCGGTCATTGCGGCGGTAGCGTCAAGCGTCGAGTACGTCGAACCATTCCTGACCCTCCACGGGCTGCGGATCGTTCATTCCCGAAACACCGAGTGGTAACCAAACATGGCTGAGTCAGCATCTGAAGACCAAGACCCAAACGGAATGTCAGAGGAGTCCTCGTCGGGCCGGATTGCGCCCCGTGACTTTGACATCCCGTACCGGTTCGATGTCAGCGCAACGACCGCTGAACTTCACGAGGCTCATGGAAACCTCGAAGACGGTGCCGAGACCGGAGTGATCGCCACGGTTGCCGGGCGGTTGATGCTCAAGCGTGATCAAGGCAAGATCGTGTTCGGTGTGCTCCAAGACGGAACGGGCCGGATTCAACTCTTCGCACCAACAAAGACCACGCCTGACTTTGAGGGCTTTTCGAACCTCTTCCTCGGCGACTGGATCGGGGTCACCGGCGAGGTCATCAAGACCCGCCGCGGCGAACTCTCGATTCGTCCGAGCGAGTGGGTCGTCCTCGCTCCCACCCGGCGCGCCTTTCCCGACAAGTGGCATGGCATCTCGGACCCCGATACCAAGTACCGGCAGCGTTACGTCGATATGTGGGTATCGCCCGAGTCCAACGATGCACTTCGAAATCGAAGTCGGATCATGTCGCTCACCCGTCGCTGGCTCGAAGATCGCTCGTTCATCGAAGTCGAAACCCCAACGTTTCACAGCGTTGCGAGCGGTGCAATGGCGCGGCCCTTCAGCACCCATCACAACGCGCTCGACCTCGACCTGTTTCTCCGAATTGCGCCCGAGCTGTATCTGAAGCGACTGACCGTCGGCGGATTTGAACGCGTCTTTGAGATGGCTCGGGTCTTTCGCAACGAGGGCATCTCCACTCGACACAATCCCGAGTTCACGATGCTCGAGCTGTACTGGGCGTACGCCGACTACAACGACGTGATGGAACTTGTCGAACAACTCGTGAGTCACCTCGCGGTCGAGATCACCGGATCGACCACGATCTCCTATGACGACCGCGAGATTGAGCTGGCTGCACCGTGGCGTCGAGCCACCATGATCGAGCTCATCGCCGAACAAATCGGGGTCGAGTTATCGGTCGATATGGATCGAGGTGAGCTGGTCAAGATTGCCGAGGCACACGATGTTGAGGTGAAGGACTACTACGGCACCGGCAAGATCATCCTCGAGATCTATGAAAAGACGACCGAGGCACACCTGTGGGGGCCGATCTTTGTGACCGACTACCCAAAGGAAGTGTCGCCACTCTCGCGCGATCACCGAAGCGAGCCGGGCCTTACCGAACGCTTCGAGGCAATCGTTGCTGGACGCGAGCTATGCAACGCATTTAGCGAGCTCACCGATCCCGACGAACAACTCGCTCGCTTCAACGACCAAGAAGCCGAACGCGCTGCGGGCGATGCTGAGGCAATGGGTATGGATCACGATTACATTCGTGCCCTCGAGTACGGAATGCCGCCGACCGGTGGGCTAGGGATTGGCATGGATCGCCTGGTGATGTTGCTCACCGGTGCAACGACGATCCGCGACGTCCTTCTCTTCCCGACGCTGCGCCCCGAAGCAACCAGCAGTGGTGAAAGCGGCGATGTTGGAGGCGGCGATGTAGGCAGCGGCAGTGGTGAAAGCGGCAGTGTAGGCAGCGGCAGTGTTGGAGGCGGCAGTGTAGGGAAGACTGAGCAAGGGAACGACCCATCAGCTTCGACCTGAGCAACCTCGAAGCCGGCCCCGACAACGAGCCCTTTGACGACCATCAGCTCGCACATGTGCTTGCAGAAAACGCAGCTCGGCTGTTGGTCGACCTACACGCGGCTGATGTCGCGGCGAGCTATCGATCTTGGGAGATCGAACATCGTGGTGACGAGGCCAGTCACCAATGGTTGACCGAACAACTTCGACTGCACCGGCCTGACGACGCCGTGCTTTCCGAGGAGGGTGAAGACGATCTCGCCCGCGTCGACGCCGATCGCGTGTGGATCGTCGATCCATTGGACGGTTCGAGTAGCTACGGGATTGGTAGCCCCGAGTGGGCCGTCCACGTAGCGCTGGTCGTCGATGGGGTCGTCGAGGTTGGCGCGGTTAGCGCACCGGGGGTCGGTGTAGTTGGCTCGACATATAAGCCCCTGCGCGTCGACAGGCCCGAGCGAGAAGTGGCGATCGTGGCGACCGGTCGGACTCGAGCCCACACCGACGGCGTGTTGATCGCCAATGCGATCGGCGCCGAGATTCTCGCCTGCAGTTCTGCTGGGGTGAAGGCTGCGCTCGTCGCAACAGGGCGAGCAGATATTTACGTTCACGACAGTCCTCTCTATGAATGGGACGTGTGCGCTCCGGCAGCTATGGCGATGGCCGCAGGCCTTGAAGTTGCCGCCCCTGATGGTGCAGCGCTGGTCTTCAACAAGGCACGGCCGGTAGTGAGTGGTCTCGTGATCTGCGTTCCCGAACTCGCTGAGGTGGTGTTTGACTCCCTTGCATCTCGCCGTGCTGACGGGGCGCGGTGACCGCAAAGGCCCGCACCGATGAAACAGCGCAACGCGGTTGCAATTATGCGGAGCGTGGTAATTGGTTTGATTCGGACTTCGAGCAATAGGTTTGAACCGACTAGTATCTGGGAACGGATTGCTGGTGCAACGGCCCCGTCCGAGGCAGTCTGTGTTTTGGCGGATTTAGAGAGCGCTCGCTATGGATCAAAACTCGATATCGGTGACACCACCTGACCCGTCAGAGGTGGGCGACAGCGCGTTTGAGTTCACGTCGGAGCGACCCCCTGTCGAGACTCCCGAGATTCCCCGAAGTCGCTCGACGACATCGCTCGCCTTGAGCGACCTCGCCCTCTTTGTCGCGGTCGTTCTGATTGCGGGCGTTGGCTTTAGCCAACGCGGCGACGCCGAATTGGGCGAGCTCGTCGCCTTTGGTCTCCTCGGGACGATCGGCCTTTCGCTCACGCTGTGGTGGCGAAACGCCTATGTCTATAGCCGATCGGTGAATTGGGACGGCAATATCTCGGTCGCCCTGACGTCGGTTGTTGGCGTGGTGTTCGCAATGATCACAGCAGCGTGGTTCTTCGAATTTACCGCCCATCGGCTCTGGCAGTTCGCTCTCGCGATCGGTTGGGGAGCCTCGGCGCTTCTGATCAGGATGCTGATGGCCCGAAGAGTGATCTCGGATCAGGCGCCGGTGAAGGTGATCGTTGCTGGAAACACCGGCGACGCACTCGCAACGCGCCTCGCACTCCGAGCCGACCCACGAACCAACTATGAAGTCGAGGGGTTCGTCATGGACTCGCTTGACCAGGACGTTCCAGAAGTCGTGTCCCGGCTTGCGCTCGGGTCGATCGACCAACTTCCCCATGTCGTGAAACGGGCTCGGGCCGATTTGGTCGTTGTCTGTCTCGGTGCAATCGATGCGGAACGTTTCGCTCCGTTGTCGCGCCAGCTCAATGTCCTCGGTGTCGATGTTGCGCTGAGTACCGGTCTTTCAAATGTCGCCCTCCGCCGGGTCAGCCTCGGACACATCTCTGGACGGCCGCTCGTTCGCGTCACCGCAGCGCCACTCGCAGGCTGGCAGCTCGGCGTGAAACGGATGCTCGATGTCCTCGGCGCATCCCTGCTGCTCATCGCTACGGCGCCATTGATGCTGTTGACGATGCTCGCCATTCGAATCGAGGATGGTGGCGCGCCGATCTTTCGACAGGTCAGGGTTGGCAAGGCTGGCCGACCGTTCAAAATCTTGAAGTTCCGCACGATGGTCATGAACGCCGACCAGATGACGATCGATCTCCGCAACGATCACGAGGGTCCGGTCTTCAAGATGACCAACGACCCACGAATCACCAAAGTTGGTGCGCTGCTTCGAAAGACGTCGATCGATGAGTTGCCCCAGCTCATCAATATCATCCGGGGCGAAATGAGTTTGGTTGGACCTCGGCCGTTGCCGGTTCATGAAGTGGCAGCAGCGCCGGCAGCGTTTCTCGATCGTCAAGCGGTGAAGCCAGGCCTTACGGGTCGATGGCAAGTGTCGGGTCGCTCCGACACTGGTTTCAAAGAACTCGACGAACTCGATCGGTGGTACGTCGACAATTGGTCGCTCGGTCAGGACTTCGAGATCTTGGCCCGCACGGTGCCTGCGGTTCTTCTCGCCCGGGGCGCTCGCTAACCACTGGCCGCGAACAAAGGTCAACGATTCGCCCACGCTTGTCACTCGAGCGCGGCCCGTGCTTCTTTTCTCGTTAGAAGAAATTCTCTATTGATTTAACTGCGCTCGGTGAATACCTAGTAAAACGTAGTCGGGCGAGTGCTCTTGGCGTTTGTGCGCCGGCAGGTAAGACCACTGTAGGGAGAATTGGTTGGTGTGCTTTTGTGCATCGATCAGAAGTGACCGGCGGTCTAGGCGATCTTTCGCCAGCTAGGTAGAGCACCTCATGAACACGAACACTCCTCGACGTATCGACCTGACCCACGTCATCCTCGACGTGGTCTTGCTTGCAGCGGTAATGGTCGTCACGACGCTCGCCATGTGGGAACCCGATCACTTGTTGACGTCGGGGTCAGTACGCCTCGGAATCCCGATCGCCCTTGCGGTCATTGGGTACTTCGGTTGGATTGGGTTTTACGCACGCATTCGCCATCACCGTGTTGTCGCCGTTGTTATCGAGATCACCAAGGCGGTGCTTATCGGCGCTGGTTTCTTCTCGCTGACCGCGTTCTTTGTTGCAATTGGAGGCGGTGCCCGCCGTTGGGTTGTCGTGGTGACGGCAGCCTCGTGGCTCGTGCTCACCCTTCACCACGGAATTCGGGCTGCATACTTCGCATCACGACGTCGAGTGCTCGTCGCTGGTAGCCCACGGCGTGCCGCCGCCATGGCAGCGTCGTTGCGAGTCGATCGCCACCGTGAGTATGAAGTCATTGGATTCGTCGTAGACGAGGATGCCTCACGAGTACGCGATAGCGCATCGAAGCATGCGCTTGGCTCGATCGACGATCTGTTGTCCATTGCGCTGAAGCACAACATCGACGAAGTGATCTTCTCGCTCGAAGGGCTAGGCGGCGGACAGTTCGCGCCCTTGGCTCGCATGCTCAACCGTGAGGGCATCCATGTTGGACTCACCGATATCGGCAGTGTTGCCCCCCGTCGCGTCGGGGTTGGTCACGTCGGTGGAAAGCCGCTCATCGAGATTGCACCCGCAGTGCTTTCAGGGTGGCGGATTCATATGAAGCGAGCAGTTGACATTGCGCTCGCCGTGCCGCTGCTGGTCGTCTTTGCGCCGCTCATGGCCGTTGTTGCCCTTGTGATCAGGCTTGTCGATGGTCAGTCGCCGATCTTCAAACAGGATCGAGTTGGCAAGGGTGGCGTCCTCTTCACGATCTACAAGTTCCAGACGATGGTTCCTGACGCTGAAAAGCTAAAGCTTGACCTCACCAACGATCTCGACGGTCCGATCTTCAAGATGGAACGTGACCCTCGGATTACCAAGCTCGGCGCCGTCTTGCGAAAGACCTCGATCGACGAACTTCCCCAGCTCTTCAACGTGCTTCGTGGCGATATGAGCTTGGTCGGTCCACGACCGTTCGTCGAAAGCGAGGTTGTTTCTGCGCCAGCGAGCTTCCGTCGTCGAGAAGTGGTTACCCCAGGCATGACCGGCGCGTGGCAGGTATCGGGCCGTTCCGACGCTGACTTTGTCCAGCTCGATGAGCTCGACCAGTGGTACGTCGACAACTGGTCTCTCTCTCAGGACCTTGGCATCTTGGCCAAGACGGTGCCGGCTGTGCTTCGCCAAAAGGGTGCCCGGTAGTTGCCTCAATTGAGTGTGAGCAATCGATGCGCGCACGCGGTTGACTAGAGCTATGCATGAACGCGCTGGTACACCTGCCCAAGCTGATGATCTGATCGATGTCGACGCAATGCTTTCTGCGTATTACGACATCACGCCCGACCCAACAAATATTGACCAGCGCGTCGAGTTTGGGACGTCGGGCCATCGGGGGTCGGCCTTCGATGGTTCATTCAATGACGCGCACATCGCGGCAACCACCCAGGCGATCGTCGAGTATCGAGCATCCCAAGGGATTTCTGGGCCACTGTTCCTCGGCAAAGACACCCATGGTCTAAGCGGTCCAGCGTGGGTCACAGCCCTCGAAGTTCTCGCCGCAAACCATGTGACCGTCATGGTCGATAGTGCAGATCGATTTACTCCAACGCCTGCGATCAGCACCGCGATCATCAACGCAAACCGATCGGGTGGACCGGCCCTTGCCGATGGCATCGTCGTCACGCCGTCGCATAACCCTCCCCGAGATGGTGGCTTTAAGTACAACCCGCCACACGGTGGTCCAGCTGATAGCGACGCAACCGGGTGGATTGCCGACCGAGCAAACGAGCTTCTCGAAGCGGGCAACGCCGCCGTGCAGCGAATTGCGCAGGACGCTGCGCGCGCAGCCGACACGACCCATGCCCATGACTACATGGGTGAGTATGTGGCCGACCTCGAAAACGTGGTCAACCTCGATGCGATCAAGTCTGTTGGCGTTCGTATCGGTGCGGACCCGCTCGGTGGAGCAGCGGTCGACTACTGGGGTGCAATTGCCGAGCACTATGGAATCGACCTGACGGTCATCAACCCCTCGGTAGATCCTGCGTGGTCGTTCATGACACTGGACTGGGATGGCAAGATCCGCATGGACTGCTCCTCGCCGTATGCCATGGCGTCACTCGTTGCGAACAAGGACAGCTTCGACATTTCGACCGGCAACGATGCCGACGCAGATCGCCACGGGATCGTCACGCCCGACGGCGGTCTGATGAACCCGAATCACTTCCTCGCCGTAGCGATCGAGTACCTCTTTGCGAATCGTCCGGGATGGTCGGCCGATACGGCGATTGGCAAGACGCTCGTTTCGTCGTCGATGATCGACCGGGTTGCCGAGAGCCTCGGCCGCAGGTTGGTCGAAGTTCCGGTTGGCTTCAAATGGTTTGTTTCCGGGCTTGAGGATGGATCGATCGGATTCGGTGGTGAGGAGTCTGCGGGTGCTTCGTTCTTGCGGACGAACGGCACCCTGTGGTCGACCGACAAGGATGGTCTCATCCTCTGTTTGCTCGCCGCCGAAATTCAAGCGGTTACGGGAAGTAGTCCGAGCGAACGCTATGGCGAGCTCACCGACAGGTTTGGTGCACCGGCCTATGCCCGAGTTGATGCTCCGGCGAACCGTGAGCAGAAGGCGACGCTCAAGTCGCTGCGACCCGAGCAAGTCACCGCCACCGAAGTCGGTGGAGACCCGATCACGGCAACGCTCACCGAGGCGCCAGGCAACGGTGCGGCGATCGGAGGCTTGAAGGTTCAGACCGATAACGCTTGGTTTGCCGCCCGCCCATCGGGGACCGAGGACGTCTACAAGATCTACGCCGAAAGCTTCAAAGGCGCAGACCACCTCACCCAAGTCCAATCCGAAGCAAAAGCTCTCGTCGACGAGGTCTTGAGTTAGACAGCGAGTCCCGGCCGCAGGCGAAACTCGGCGGAACGTTCTGCGTTCCCGATTGCGACAGCTGGAGGGCGAAGCCCGGGAAGAACTAGACGATCAAGTTCTCGACGCGGGCGACGAGGTGATCGGCGGCTGCTTTGAGTGCTGCGCCGCCTGCGGTTGCGGCGAATGGACGGAGTGCGTCGTTTGCTTCGTCGGCGTAGCGCTTGGCGTCGGCGTGGGCCGATTTGAGGGCGCCGCTCTGGCGGACGAGGCGGCGGGCTTCGTCCCGTGCGGTTGCATCGATTGGGCGGCCGAGAAGTTGTTGGAGTTCGGCGCCGACGGTCGGGCTTTGCATGGCTCGGATGACCGGAAGGGTATAGACGCCCTCGATCATGTCGTTGCCTGCAGGTTTGCCGAGTTCTTCATCGGTCGCGGTGAGGTCGAGGATGTCATCGACAACTTGGAACGCAAGGCCATAGGCGCGACCAAAGACTGTCAGGTTTTCGATGGTGGATTCGTCGAGGCCGCCAACGATGCCGCCAATGCGAGTCGCGGCTGCGAGCAGCGATGCGGTCTTGCCGTCGATCGATTTGAGGTAGCTCTCTTCGGTCCGGTCGATGCGGTAGAGGTATTCGAGTTCACGAACTTGTCCGTCGCAGAGCTGGCTGATCGTGCTTGCGAGGAGCCCCGCAACTTCGACGCCGAGTGACGCAGCGATCTCAGAGGCACGACCGAGAAGAAAGTCTCCAGCCAGAATTGCTTGGTGGTTGCCCCATTTTGAGTTGACCGACGGAACGGTGCGTCGAGTTTCTGCTGAGTCCATTACGTCGTCGTGGTAGAGCGAGCCTTGGTGCACGAGTTCGACCGCTACGGCACCGAGGATCGTCGAGTGTTCGGCGGGAGCAAAGTCGTGGCTCGCGCACGCTGCTGCGGTGATGCAAAAGCCCGGACGAACTCGCTTGCCTCCGGCACTGATGAGATGGGCTGCAATGTCTTGTAGCAACTCGTTATCGGTTTGAACAGCAACATGGAGTTGCTCCTCAACCCGGGTCAGGTCGCTGGCAAGAGTGGGCACTTGCTCGAGTGGGCTCGTAGTCGCCATAAGTCCATCGTAGAGAGTTAGCCGTGTTCGTGCGATGTCGACTGGGATCTTCATTTGCTGTTCGCAAGGAGCCAACATTGGCGCTTTGCAAGCAACTTGTGCTTTCTCGTTCCTGAAACGGGGCGCCGGAAACTTTAGAGATCGAGCTTAATTAATACCAAAAAGGGTCAATTGCGCTTTACCGAGACGTACTTTGTGCCGAAACGACAACTATGAATGGTGAGCTTCTCTACGGCGAAAACGGAGAAATCCTGATTCCAAGCGCAGAAGACGAGGATCCCGATAAGGGGAAACGGAGTCGGTCGATCGTTGTCGACGTTGCGCTCGTCGTACTTCTGGCACTCGGCGTTGGCTTTGGACTCGGCCTGTTCCAGGACAATGGAAACGCGCAGGCAACAACGCCGCAGTCTCGTTCATACGACGTCGACTTCCTGCAGTCGGTCATTGGCGAAGATTCGCCCGCATCGCCTCCGGGTGCAGCGTTTCCACACATCGTGTACGAAGACGGTGTGCTGTTTGTACGAGGTGTTGTAGCCGATCAAGCAACTGCCGACGCAGCGATTGCGCGTCTCGAACCGCTCTTCGGCGAAGGGAACGTGATTCCCGAGATCGTCGTCGACGCAAACTTTGCTGACGACCCGAACGCACCGACATCGGTGTACTTCGCGGAGAACGTGCTGTTTGACTCCGGCAGCGCCGAGATTGAGCCTCAGTTCTTGGACATCCTCGGGGTGAGTGCGTCGTTCCTCGAAATCACCGACGAAACGATGATCGCCATTTCCGGACACACCGATAGCAATGGCGACGACTTGTCGAATCTTTCGCTTTCACAGGCTCGTGTCGATGCTGCACGTCAGGCAATGATCGAGGCTGGCGGTGACCCAGATCGCATTACGGCAGAAGGCTTCGGCGAGTCTCAACCAATCGCTGATAACACGACCGCACTCGGTCGACAGCAGAACCGTCGAGTCGAGCTACAGATCATCGACGGCTTGATCATGGCCGAAGACGAAGGCTGAGCACCTCAACCACGGTCAAAGAACGACTGGTGTGGCCGGGCCAAACGCGAGCTGTTGCTAGTTGGCAGTGACGGCCACTGGAATGCCGTTCAGCGCGCAATTCCCCGAGAGCGCATCGAGGGCTGCATCGTCGGTCAGCACATTTGAGTTGACGCCCGGCTTTGTCTTCGCGACGGTCATCTCGATGCCGTCCTCGTCATAACCCCAACCGTGGGGAAGACAAACCACTCCGGGCATGATCTCGTCTGTGATCTCGACAGGTGCGGTGACCTCGCCGACTCGCGATTTCACTCGTGCGGATCCGCCCGCGATAAGTCCGAGACGGTCGGCGTCATCGGGGTGGACGAACAGCGTGCAGTCGGTACGGCCCTTGATCAACACGTTGACATTGTGCATCCACGAATTAACCGTCTTTAGGTGGCGGCGGCCAATAAGAACAAGAGACTCAGCATCCGACGCAGGT
>CALHXU010000227.1 GCA_938040365.1 uncultured Acidimicrobiales bacterium | reverse complement strand
ATCAACGGAGCGTGTGTTGTCGATGAGTCGGACAGTTTGTCCTAAAAGATCGGTCGCTTCCGGCTTCCTTTTCGTGGGAAGTCGTCAATCTCGTTATCGCCGCGAATGAAACGAGCGTACCTCCCGCTCGCAGTTTCCCACTCCGCCACAAAGGCCAAGTCCACGCGATCTAAGCCGTCGCCAGGCCACCGATGCTCAAGGTCGCCATCGAAGGGCTCACTTGTAAGTAGTTCGCCACCATCTTCCAAAAAGGGTGCTGCGCATTCTGCGGTGTCACCGGGGGAACCAAAAGAGCGCGCAGTGACCCACTTTGCGCTGCCCCGCAGACTTGAACGTGCTGCAACCGTTACGTCATCGCTGCATATTTCGACGCGATCATCGAGTTGCAGACGCTTCACGGCCCGACGAAGAAGATCGGTCCTCCCGACCCTTCGTTCGACGAGTGTCCAGTTTGTGTCAGGAAATGCGTCAGCAAGAATGAGCGCGGGCAATCCAGCACCACTTCCAATATCGACGACGTGGCCAGTGAAGTCCGTTTCGGGTTGATCTGAAAAAGCAACGAACCCCATGGCATGGTTGCCATGGGGTTCGATATTTCCTCCGAACTGACCGGCAAGAATTCCTTCACGGAGCAGTTCGTCAAATGGGCGCATTGCCCTTATCTATCAGGATGGGCGGATAACCACACGTCGGCGAGGTTCTTCACCCTCAGATCCAGTTTCAACTCCGTCAATGTCGTTCACCGTGTCGTGAACAACTTTCCGGTCCGCTGGACCCATAGGCTCGAGCAACTTCTCGGTACCAGAGTCAAGGACGTCATGGGCAATCTTGGTTGCGAAGTCCTGAAGCGCAGCGGCTCGACGTGCACGGTATCCCGCGACATCAACGCGAAGGCGATCGGTCTTTGCGCCATCGGCCTTACGTTGCACGACAGTGCGCGTCAGCTCTTGTACTGCATTGAGCGTCAGGCCCTTTTGGCCAACGAGTAGTCCGAGTTCCTGGCCCGAAACGGCAATTTCGATTGCCCCATCATCGGCAGCTTCTTCTGCCACCGCAACATTTCCGGTCATGTCGAATGCGCCAAGGACGCCTTCGAGAAACTCCTGAGCAATACGCTCTTGGTCTTCCCTGCTGATTTCTGTTTCCACTGCCTTCTTCTCTTTCTTTGGGGCTGCTGAGGCAGCTGCTGCGGCTTGAGTTGCTCCACCGCGATTGCGGTTTCGGTTGTTGCTTCCAGTCTTCTGTGAAGACTCACCTTTTTGGCGCTCGCCGCCGTTCGACGTAGACCCATCAGCTCTCGAGTTGTCGCGTTGGCCACCGTTCGCTTGACTCTTGGACTTGCCTCCGCCCTGGTTGTTTTGTGACTTATCGTTCTGTGACGACTTGTTCGACTTCGAGTCATTGGACCCTGCGTCGTTCGATTGACGGTTCGAACCACCCTTATCGCCGCCGCCTTTGTTGTTGCGGCGGTTACCGCCGCCCTTCGAACCAGAATTGCGACGCCGGCTGTTGCGCTCATCTTTGTCTGGCATTTGCCGCGGTCGAACACGTGCGCGAATCCGCGCTTCGGTCTTCACTCGTCCAAACAAGCCTTTTTCAACGTCGTTTACGACATCGAACTCTGCTTCGTCTGCGACGATTCCGAGCTGATCGAGTGCGTTACTTTTTGCCTCGTGGAGCGTACGCCCCGACGTGGTGATCCAATCCATGTATTACCTTCTTCGTTTGCTTTCGTACTGTGGGTCGAAGCGGCGTATGCGCCTAACTCCCAGATTTTCGGTTGTTTCGGCCCGGGGCGGTGCTTACGCCCGCAGCAGCTGGCGACTTCTTCTTTTTGCCGCTCTTTCCACCATTGGCACCGCTTCCGCCCTGGCCATTGCTCTTACTCTTCGCCTTACTCTTGTTGTTGCTCTTGCTGGTCCCGCTGCCATTCTTCTTGCTCGCAGAACTACCGTTCTTCTTGTTGGCAGAGCCGGCATTTACGGCGTCTTGCTTACCCTTTTTCTTGCCGCCCTTTTCGTCATCCTCACGTTGTGTTCGAATCTGCGCGCCCAGCGAATCGTCGCCGCTGTAGAACGAACGGGTGATGTAGGCCTGCTGGCCAATTCGATAGATGTTCGAAACAAGGAAGTAGAACACGATCGCGGCAGGAAGCGTAAACGAAAAGATCGGCAAGAAGAACGGGATGTACTTCATGATCATCTCTTGGGTCGGGTTCGCTGCCGCCCCGGTGTTGCGGCTACGAATCATGCGATGCTGAATGAAACCACTCGCACCGACCACGGCGACCAAGATGAGGTAGGGGAGCGCGGGAACAATCCCATCGCCGAGAACTTGGCTCGCTGACCGGGCGAGGTCGAACCCGATGCTCTCCATGACGTTGGTTGAAGAGAGGTCCATAAACATTTGCGAGTCTTCGCTAATGAACGCGGGGTTGAACTCGAGGAGGCCATCGGTATCGATGACTTCGGCGGCTTCTCCCGCATTGAGACTTCCTACAACTTCACCAAGTTCGATGCCGGTAGGGGTTGCGCGTCGGGTGATTCCAAGGATCACTCGGTAAAGCACCAGGAAAACCGGAATCTGGAACAACAGTGGCACGCAGCCGCCGACCGGGTTGATGTTGTTCTCCTTATAGAACTCCATCATCTCGACGTTCATTGCTTCGCGTTCGTCTTTGCCGTACTTGTTCTGAATCGCCTTCAGTTCGGGCTGCAGCAACTGCATCTTCAGCATCGACTTTGTGCCCGAGAGGGTCAGCGGCGTCGAGATGACGAGCACGATCGTGGTGAGTAGAACGATCGCCACGACATAGGAGTTGTTGATGTCGTAAAGGAACGACAGTATGTTTGCAATGAGATCGAACATCAGTTCGCCTTTCGAAGGGGTACGGGATCATGTCCAGAGCCGCCCCATGGGTGACAGCGACAGATCCGCTTTAGACCAAGCCACGAGCCGGTAAGCAGCCCATATTCAGCAATTGCGTCATCGGTGTAGTGCGAGCAGGTCGGGAGATACCGGCAACTTGGCGGGCGCGTCGCCGACCATGCTTGGTAGAGGTGAATCGCCCCGCGCGCAGCCTTCTTCATGTGATGGAATCCATTGATTTTTCAATCTTTTTCATCAACATTACTACCTGCTCTTCGAGCTCAGCGAAGGAGCGATGAGCCGCTCCGGGGAGCACTACCACCGTAGCTGCACTCACTGCCTCGGGGTGTTCGCGCACTGCGTTGGCAAACAAGACCCGAAGCCGTCGCCGAATCCGGTTTCGCGTAACCGCATTACCGACCTTACGAGAAATTGCGTAGGCCAGCTGCGGCGCAGGCGAATTCGGATTTGACTCTGCCTGTGGCAGAAAGCGAATCCGGAGATCACTCGTGCGGACGTGGTGGCCCTCGCTTCGGATCTTCGCAAAGACGGCGCGATCCGAGATACCTGTGATCAAGCCGTCAGCTTGTGGCGCCCCTTGCGGCGGCGGCTATTTACAATCTCGCGGCCGGCACGAGTGGACATTCGCGAGCGGAAGCCATGCTTCTTTGCTCGCTTCCGTACGTTTGGTTGATAAGTGCGCTTCATTCGACATCTCCGAATCGTCTGAGCAACAGTGCCGTGCTAGCCCAGCAGAGTTTGTGCCAGGTGTCGAGGTAAGGACGCACACGCAGTCGCGTAAGAGAACCTTTGAAGGCTACGACCGCGCGGCGACGCGACACAACCTTTTCAGTTTTTCTCGCGCGATTCGACAAAGCGTACAAATGCGCGCGAGTGTCGCGGATTGAATTCGATATGGCGGTTATCCACATCGACGAATCAGCGGGCTCACAACAATCCGCGTGAATTAGGCCGACTTTCCACAACTGTGGAGAGATCTGTGGATACAAGTGAAGTAGGGCAAGAGTGCACAACGCAGCAACACTTTGGGAGACTTGCGCAGAGCTCATCAGAGCGCAGGTTTCCGAAGTCGTATGGAATACAACCTTCCGAGAACTCGAAGCGATCGACCTTACTGACAACGAACTCACGATCGCCGTTCCTTCGCGCGTCGTAAAAGAACGCATCGAGGCGAGGTACCTGGCCATCGTCAAAGAGTCACTGAGCGAGTCATCAGACACGCCACTCACGATGGAACTGCACGTGCGCGTCGACGAACAGACCCTGTTGGGGCTCAATTCGACGGTCATCGACCTCACCAAAGAAGCCCCGCGCATCGAAGTACACATGCCCGAGGTAGCGACCGAACCTTTGCCACCAGCAACCTCACCGGGGGTCGTCGAATCAACACCTCGTTACACCTTCGACGACTTTGTGACCGGTACTGGTAACCGGTTCGCTCACGCCGCGGCACTATCGGTCGCTGAAACCCCAGCGAAGTCCTACAACCCGCTGTTTATCTACGGCGATGCTGGCCTTGGCAAAACCCACCTGCTGCGGTCGATCGAGAGCTACGTCATTACGCACTACCCACACTTCACTGTCCGGTATGTGTCTACCGAGACCTTTCTTAACGATTTCGTCGACGCGATTCGCCAGAACACGACCATTCAGTTCAAGCGCACCTATAGAGAGATCGACGTGTTGTTAGTCGATGACATTCAGTTCGTCGAAGGCAAGGAAGGACTCCAAGAAGAGTTCTTCCATACGTTCAACCAACTGCATCAAGCAAACAAACAGATCGTCTTGACCTCAGATCGTCCACCCGACAGCATTCCAACGCTTGAAGATCGGCTCAGAAGCCGATTCAAGATGGGTTTGATCACCGACATCCAACCGCCCGACGTAGAAACTCGCCTAGCAATTCTCCAAAAGAAGGCCGAGGCAGGCAAGACCGAGATACCCCACGACGTCTTGATGTTCATTGCCGAGCGGGTGACCGACAACATTCGAGAGCTCGAGGGTGCCCTCATCCGAGTCACGGCCTATGCGAACCTCACGGGCGAAGTTCTTACCGTCGACCTATGCCAGCGAGTGCTCGGCGATCTGCTCACCGTCAACCAACCTCGCCAAATCACACCGTCGATCATTCTCGAAGAAACCTCAGACATGTTTGGTTTCTCGGTCGAAGACATCATCGGTGCCAGCCGGCGTCGTCCACTCGTTACCGCACGCCAGGTCGCAATGTATGTGTTCCGGGAAGCAACCGACCTTTCCTATCCGGCGATCGCACGCGAGTTTGGTGGCCGCGACCACACGACGGTCATTCATGCGGTTGACAAGATCAGCAAGCTCATGGCTGAGCGGCGTGAGATCTACGACCAGGTAACCGAGCTCACCAACCGCATTAAGAACGACAAACGGTGACAGAAGTCGCGCGGACAGTATTCACAGGTGGGGATTTCTTGTGGATAACCCGGGGTTTGACCGACGCCTTTGCTGTGGAGTTTGACGCCAGCCCTGTGGTTCAACAACGCTGCTTCCACCGCGCGAATGTTCGATACCCCAAAGACTGTGGACGCCGGTGGATTACGAGTGGATGCAACATCGTTCGGAAATCAACACAGAGCGAGTATTGTCCACAATCCACAGCCCTACTACTTCCTATTACCGAATCCGATCCTGACCTTTAAAGAGATGTGGAACGATGAAATTCCGATGTGAACGAGATGTCCTTCTAGAAGCACTGAGCACGACTGGTCGTGCGGTTGGCGGTCGTACCGGCAACGTTGCCCTGTCTGGACTACATCTCGAGTTGAGTGGAGATCAGCTCACCGTCACTGGTTCTGACCTCGATCTCACGATCTCGCAAACCTTGACTGTTGCAGGAGATACCGACGGAATCGTCGTGATTCCCTCGAAACTGATCGCCGACATCGTTCGTGCGCTTGGACCAGGTGCGGTCGACCTTGTCGTCGATGGCGAAGAGGTCCAAATCACCGCTGGCCGATCCGAATTTTCGATGCGAACAATTCCAGCCGATGACTTCCCAAGGCTTGGAGTCCCGGAAGGCGAAGAGGTCACCCTTAATGCTGCAGACCTTTCGGCTTCGCTGAAACAGGTTGTGAAAGCTGCTTCTGCTGATGACTCGCGGCCGATCCTGACCGGTGTGCTCATGGCTGCCGAAGGGGAGGGGCTTCGCCTCGTTTCGACCGACTCCTACCGACTCGCAGTTCGAGATCTTCCTGGAACGTCGGTGCTGTCGGGGGACCAAGCAGTCTTGGTTCCGTCTCGGGCACTCGCTGAACTGTCGAGGGTCTTTGGAGAGAACGACGAAGTTTCGCTGCGCCTTGGCGAGCGTGAAGCACGTTTCTCGGTTGGTGGAACCGAGGTTGTAACCCGACTCATCGAAGGTGACTTCCCGAACTACCGAGGGCTGATCCCCGACTCGTATCCGAACGTGCTCACGGTGAACCGCGCCGAGCTTCTCGATGCAGTTCGCCGAGTGCGACTGATGGCTCAAGAAGCAACGCCGATCCGATTGAACATGAGCGAGAACGGACTCGAGCTCGTTGCGGTGACCCAAGACGTTGGCCAAGCTCAAGAAGCTTTGGACGGTACCTACGATGGCGAAGACCTGACGGTCGCGTTCAACCCGGACTACTTGTTGGACGGAATCGACGTCACGCCGAGCGAAGAAATTACGCTACAGACCGTCGATTCGGTGAAGCCTGCAATTATGCGCGGCAGCGATTCCGAGGACTTCCTCTACCTGCTGATGCCGGTGCGAGTTTCGTAATTTCGGGCTTCTCCCAATTTGGCCTGAAACAAGCGAGCAACTCTCTCTAGGGTGGAGTCATGACAACCTCGTTGACGCCGCTTGAGAATCCGCTGACCAGACCAGGACCATTGCTGCTCGTTATTGCCGATGGCTTTGGTTGCGCTCCCGATGATCCGAGCAATGCAATTGCTCAGGCAGACTCGCCGCGCCTCGATGAACTGTTGTCATCATCGACCGCCCGAGAACTGCTCGCACATGGAGTTGCGGTCGGACTACCGACCGACGGCGATATGGGAAACAGCGAGGTAGGTCACAACGCGCTCGGAGCCGGGCGAATTTTCGCACAGGGTGCAAAGCTTGTAAATCACGCGATCGAGACCGGTTCGATGTTTACCGGCAGCGCTTGGCAGTCGGTGCTCGCTGCTGGCAAGAGCGGCACCCTTCATCTGCTCGGGCTGCACTCCGACGGCAACGTGCACTCACACACCGATCACCTCTATGCGCTCTTGCGAGAAGCGGCTACGAGTGGAGTGACCGACTGTGCCGTCCACATCCTCCACGACGGACGAGACGTCGCAGTCCGCTCAGCGCTTACCTACATCGAACAAACCGAAACGGTGCTCGCCGAAATCAACTCGGCCAACGCGGACTACAACTACCGAATTGCATCGGGCGGCGGTCGCATGACGATCACGATGGATCGTTACGGCGCCGACTGGCCCATGGTCGAGCGGGGTTACAACGCCCACACCCACGGCCAAGGCCGCAGCTTTGTCTCGGCGACCGAAGCGGTCGAAACCATGTACGGCGAGTCCGATGCCGGCGATCAGTACCTCGATGAGTTTGTGGTGGTCGATGATGCCGGCGAACCGGTCGGCGTAATGGCCGACGGCGATGGCGTCATCCTGTTCAACTTCCGCGGCGATCGAGCGATCGAAATCAGCCAGGCCTACGACGACGAAGAATTCCCGTACTTCGACCGTGGATCAAATCCGAACGTCACCTTCGTTGGTTTGCTGCAATACGACGGCGATGCCTTTGTGCCGACCAGCTACTTGGTCGAACCACCGGCGATCGATCGGACGGTAAGCGAGTTTTTGTGTGCCGAAGGCCTTCGAAGTTTCGCGATTAGCGAAACTCAGAAGTTTGGGCACGTCACCTTCTTTTGGAATGGCAACAAGTCGGGATTTATCGACGAATCACTCGAGCACTACGTCGAGATCCCATCGGACAATGTTGAGTTCAACAAGACGCCAGCGATGAAGGTTCGAGAGATCACCGAGCAGACGATCGAGATGTTGCGTTCGGGTGATTACGACTGGGGGCGCCTGAACTTTCCGAACCCCGACATGGTCGGCCACACCGGAGACCTCACGGCCACCGTCGAAGCAATTCGTGTGCTCGAAGATTGCATGGGACAACTCCTCGATGTCATTACCGAGCTTGGGGGAGTGTTGGTCTTTACCGCAGACCACGGCAACGCCGACATCATGTACACCGAGAAAGAGGGCGTGAAGACACCACTCACGAGTCACACCCTCTCGCCAGTGCCGTTTGCGATTTACGATCCGAGCAACGAGGGCGCAATCACGCTGGCCGACGTTGACGGCGCAGGTCTGAGCAACGTCGCCGCAACACTGGTGAACCTGTTGGGATTCGAAGCCCCAACAGACTACGACACAAGCCTCATCACCTAAAGCAAATATGTTTGGAGCCGGAGGCGAGAAACTCGGCCGAACTCGAAGAGTTCGAGTTATCCACTGAATCCACAGGGGCTTGTGGATCGAACAGACGCGCGAGCCAAGCCCTGGCTCGGAGTTGAACCTTACGTAGGAATTTCTCTGCGGAGCTGGGAATAGATCCGACAGACCTGAAGTTGAGCGTGATCGACTAAGAATAATTCCGGTCTTTGGCCGCTCGAGAAACACCACCCGAATGGGTCATTGTGTTACTCCAGAGCCCTCCTAGACTTGAGTGTTGTTCGCATAAGTCTTTAGATCTCCCAAACAGATATTCAGGAGCAATACATATGTCCAAGGCAGTAGGTATCGACCTCGGAACGACCAACTCGGTTGTGAGCGTCCTCGAAGGTGGCGACCCGGTCGTCATTGCAAACTCAGAAGGTTCGCGGACAACACCATCGGTTGTTGCGTTCGCGAAGGATGGCGAGGTGCTCGTCGGTGAGGTTGCAAAGCGCCAAGCGATCACGAACCCCGATCGAACGATTCGCTCGGTGAAGCGCCACATGGGCACGAGCTGGAAGATCGACATCGACGACAAGAAGTACACCTCGCAAGAGATCTCGGCCCGCACGCTCATGAAGTTGAAGCGAGACGCCGAGGCATACCTTGGCGAGTCGGTAACCCAAGCGGTCATCACCGTTCCGGCATACTTCGACGATGCCCAGCGGACCGCGACCCAAGAAGCCGGCACCGTTGCTGGCCTTGAGGTGTTGCGCATTATCAACGAACCAACCGCTGCAGCATTGGCCTATGGCCTCGACAAGGGTGACGAAGATCAGACGATCCTCGTCTTCGACCTCGGTGGCGGAACGTTCGACGTTTCGGTGCTCGAAATTGGCGATGGCGTCTTCGAAGTGCGCTCGACTCACGGTGACACCAAGCTCGGTGGCGACGACTGGGACGAAGCGGTCATCGAATGGCTCGTAAAGAGCTTCAAGAACGACCACGGAGTCGACCTCGGCAGCGACTCAATGGCAGGTCAGCGCCTGAAGGAAGCAGCCGAGAAGGCAAAGATTGAGCTGTCTCAAGTTCAGTCGACCCAGATCAACCTTCCGTTCATCACCGCTACCGATGCCGGTCCACTTCACCTCGACTACCAACTCAGCCGAAGCAAGTTTGAAGAACTCACGTCGGATCTGTTGCAGCGCACTCGGATTCCTTTCGAACAAGCGATCAAAGACGCTGGGCTTACCAAGGGCGAGATCGACCATGTGATCCTCGTCGGTGGTTCGACCCGTATGCCCGCCGTTGCTGAACTCGTTGAGGAACTGACCGGCAACGAGCCGAACAAGACCGTGAACCCAGACGAGGTTGTCGCTATCGGCGCAGCGGTTCAGGCTGGCGTCTTGAAGGGCGAGGTTAAAGACGTGCTGCTTCTCGATGTGACGCCACTGTCGCTCGGTATCGAGACCAAGGGCGGCGTGATGACCAAGCTCATCGATCGAAACACCACGATTCCAACGAAGCGAACCGAGGTCTTCACGACTGCAGATGACAATCAGCCATCTGTCGAAATTCACGTGCTCCAGGGTGAGCGCGATATGTCGGCGTACAACAAGACGCTCGGCAAGTTCCAACTTGTCGACCTGCCGCCTGCACCTCGCGGCGTGCCACAGATCGAGGTCACCTTCGATATCGATGCGAACGGCATTGTTCACGTGGCGGCCAAGGATCGTGCAACGAACAAAGAGCAATCGATGACCATCACTGGTCAGAGCTCGCTCGACAACGACGTCATCGACCAGATGGTCCAAGACGCCGAAGCCCATGCCGAAGAGGATGCGCGTCGCCGGGCAGAAGCCGAAGTTCGAAACAACGCAGATTCACTCGTTTACCAAACCGAAAAGCTGCTTCGAGATCAGGGCGAGAAGTTTGAAGGTGACGAGAAGGCCGACGTCGAGGGCAAGCTCGCCGACCTCAAGACATCGCTCGCTGGCGAAGACACTGAAGACATCAAGGACAAGACCGAAGCACTCATGACCGCTTCGCAAGGTTTCTCGCAGCGTCTTTATGAAGAGGCGGCCGCGCAGAACGCTGACGATGGCGCAGATGTGACCGAGCCATCGAGCGACGATGTTGTCGATGCCGAGATCATCGAAGACGAGCCAGAGGCTGACGGCGAGGCAGACGACGAGAATGAGTGATGACGATAAGTCAGCGGTAGATGCCATGGTCGACGAGGTCATGGACGGGCGAGACGCGGCCGAACAAGCGAAGGCTCCGCCCGAATCTGTAGACGTTGACCCAGGAGAAACTTCTGGGCTCGAAGGCAACGACGGGGTCACGGTCGGCTTCGCCGATGAGACCACAGGAAGCAATGGGCACGGAGCCGACGGAGATCTTGTTGCGATCACCGCTGAACGCGATTCCTACCTTGCTGACTCTCAGCGCCTCGCCGCCGACTTCGCGAACTTTCGGAAGCAGTCCGAGAAGCGAGTTGCCGACGCGGCAGCAGCCCAGTCAGCAGGTTTGGTGCGCGACCTCATTCCCGTCCTCGACGCGTGCGATTCGGCGTTGGTGCAAGATCCCGAATCGGCCGCCGGGCCAATTCGCAGTGCGCTTATCGGCGAGCTCGAAAAGAACGGCCTCGAGCTGTTGGCACCGACCGAAGGCGAGCCCTTTGATCCAGAGCAGCACGAAGCGGTTATGCACGAACCTGGCACTGGTGAGGCCGAAGGGCCTGCGGTCGCTGAGATACTCCGCGCTGGCTACCTGTGGAAGGGGCGAGTTGTTCGTCCGGCCATGGTCAAGGTCATTGGCTAGGTCCTTTCGAGAACCAGCAACGAGCTTTTGAGGAGGTGAGATAACCCGTGGATGCCCAACGAGAATGGATGGACAAGGACTATTACAAGGTCCTTGGTGTCGATAAATCTGCGTCGGCCAAAGAGATTACGAAGGCGTACCGGAATCTCGCCCGTAAGTACCACCCCGACACCAACGCGGGCGATGCGAAGGCCGAAGAGCGGTTCAAAGAGATCTCATCTGCCTATGACGTGATTGGTGACGAGAGCTCGCGAAAGAAGTACGACAACTTCCGTCGTCTCGGCGGAGGTGGAGGCTTCGGTGGTGGAGGCTTCCCTGGAGGCGGTGCCGGTGGCGCTCGCGACGTTGGTGACCTTGGCGATCTTTCCGATCTGCTTGGCGGATTGTTCGGTGGTGCTCGCGGCGGCGGTAGCCGTGGAGGCTTCGGTGGCTTTGGCCCCATGCCGGGCACCGACCTGCAAACACGGCTCACGCTGACGTTCGATGAGGCGGTCCACGGGGTAACGAAGTCCGTGCGCATCAACTCCGAAGCGCTAAGTCAGCCAATGGAGGTCAACGTCCGCATTCCTCCGGGGGTAGCAGATGGGCAGCGGATCCGTGTCGCTGGAAAGGGTGCTCGATCTCGTGAAGGCGGCGATCCGGGCGACCTCTTGGTGACGATCAACATTGAACCGCACCCGATGTTCAGCCGCGATGGCCTCAATCTCACCGTCGATGTTCCAATCACGTTTGCCGAGGCAGCGTTGGGAGCAAAGGTCAAGTTGCCGACCCTCAATGGCACCTCGGTTACGGTCAAGATTCCCGCCGGAACCCAGTCGGGCAAAGTTTTTCGCGTTCGAGGCCGCGGCGTCCAAGGATCATCGGGAACCGGTGACCTGCTCGCGACCGTGAACGTGCATGTGCCGTCGAATCCCGGTGAGGAAGAACGGGCGCTCATCGAGCAGTTGGCGAAGGTCTCTCAGGCTGCGCCTCGAGGTTCATGATGGCTCGGCGTACGACGGTCTATGTGATTTCGGCGGCTGCCGAACTGTGCGGAATGCATCCACAGACATTGCGGATCTACGAGCGCAAAGGCTTGGTAACACCGGCCCGAACACCCGGTGGGTCGCGCCGGTATTCTGACGACGATATTGCCTTGTTGCAGCGTATTTCCGAGCTCACATCGGAAGGAATGAACCTCGTTGGTGTGAAGCGAGTGCTCGAACTCGAACAACGGGTTGCGACACTCGAAGCAAAACTCGC
>CALHXU010000226.1 GCA_938040365.1 uncultured Acidimicrobiales bacterium | reverse complement strand
CCATGATCGGGCCGTTGATCGCGTTCGCGATACTGCTCGCACTCCCTGGATCGTTTACCTCCATCTTCACCTTCAGCGTCGGCTTTGGACTGCTCGGCCTCGCCGTCATCGTCACCTGGGCCAAGAACCCGCGATACGACGCGCCAACTACCGAACGTGCGGCTGGGAGTCTTGGCACGGCGACCCAAACCACGAAGACGCTGATCCGGGAGCTGTTCAAAAACACCGGCTACCGCCGAATCGTCGTGATCGGCATGGCGTTCAGCGCCTTTATGATCGGCGACGCATTCATCTACCTGGTGATCTTTGAGGCGGCACGAAACTCGTCGAGCATCGGCGTTGGCGGCTTCGGCGCCGAGTGGTTCCCGCTCCTCTTTGTTGGTACCGCAATTGGATTCCTCGTTACCGCAACGCCCCTCGGGCGGCTCGCCGACAAGATTGGAAGGGCCCGTGTATGGGCGCTCGGGCAGGTCGCGCTGCTAGCTGTACTTGGCTCACTGCTATTCCAACCAACGTCGGTCCTTGCAATCATCGGTGTTCTAGCGCTTCTCGGCGTCTTTTACGGTGCGACCGATGGCGTGCTTCCAGCCCTCGCTGCCGGCGTCATCCCAGAAGAACACCGAAGCGCCGGTTTAGCGGTACTCAGCACGCTCATCGCTATTGCAAGAACTGGTTCAGCTTTTGCGTTTGGGCTTATGTGGCATCGTCTTTCGGTCGATAGTGCACTAATCGCAATGACGATCGGGCTCCTGCTGACAATCGGCACCGTCGGGCTCTTTGCGCTCACCCAAGAAGCACCAGCTGAAACCGAGTAAATGACAAACCTTTCAGAAACTCCAGATGCTTCAGATGGTGAAGCCTCCCGAGAAGATGGGGACGGTGCCGCACTCTCGGCGCCGACCCATGAGGAAAACGAGGAGCAGAACGAAGACCAGGGCGTTGGAGCCTTTGCTCTCCTCGCTGTTGCACTGCTCTTCCTCGTCGGCGCATCGGTGTACTTTGTTGGATTGCTCTTGAGCAGCGACGAAGAAACCCAAGCGGCAGCGGATCGAGCAAACGCCCAAATCGAGAGTTTCGATTCCACCCCTGTGACCATTGGGGAACCTCCAGCAAACCTTCCGCTGGCCGACGACGACGCCACCAATAGAGGAGGCGACGAAGATGCGGTCGCGACGACCTCAGCACCAGAGGTTGCTGACACCGACGACGCTTCGCAGAGCGAACAGACCTTCGATGAGACCCAAGCTCCATCACCTGGCGTGGATCCCGCCGAGATCGGCATTGCCTTCGTCAACCGAACGCCGGGGGACGACTACGGCCGAGTTGGCTACATCGACCGCACCGGAGTTCGCCAGCAGACAGAACTCGAATGTGAGCGGCTCGACCTCAACGCAAATGGTGGTTTGTGCCTCGACGCAGCGAACGGTATCGGCGGCGGCGGCCGCGGCCTCGTTCTCGACGCGGGCCTCAACCCCGTCCTTCGTTTCGGCATCAACCTCCCAAGCCGAGCAGCGGCATCGCCGAACGGCGAAGTCGTAGCCTGGACGGGTTTCTCGCTCGGTCACGACTACCTATCCCCGGGTGAATTCGCCACGACCACCCAACTCGTCGAAGTCGAACGAGGAATCGGCGCGAACCTCGAAACGGTCTTCAACGCGTTCGATATTGACGGCGAGATTATCAATGACGAAGAACGGAACTTCTGGGGCGTGACCTTTGTCGACAGCGACAGGTTCTACGCAACGGTAGGCGTCGGTGCCGAAACCTCGATCGTCGAAGGCAGAGTTTCTACGTCTCGCTTGCAGGTTGTTCACGAGAACGCCACCTGTCCCGAGGTATCACCGGACGGTTCGCTCATCGTCGTCAAAGAGCGCCGCGAAGGTGACTTCTTCCAGCTGGTGGCTATCGACACTGCGACCGGCGCGCGTCGTGACCTTCCCGAGGCTCGCACGGTCGAGGATCAAGTGGAATTCCTCGATAACGACACGATCATCTACGGGCTACCAAACGAGTCGGAGGGAACCGAAGCACAGCCCGCATGGGATATCTGGTCGCTCGACCTCAACGGCGGTTCCCCACAGCTGATCGTTCCGTTCGCGGATTCGCCCGCAGCGATTTAGCCCTCGCACGGTTCTGTCGCAGTACGGCACCGATGCCAAAAAGTGTTGTGGCCAGGCCATGAGGCCTGACCACAACTCGAATACGACAGCTCGAGGCTGTTCTGCTCTGACTATATTTTCTTGCGTGGAATGTCTGCGTTCTTGAGCACCGAGCCATCGGGAGTGATGATGCCGGCCTTCGAACCAATCGACAGACTGTTGGCGGCAAACAGATCTTCGCGGTTGATGATCACCCAGCGGTAGCCATCGACCTTCTTGATGCGTTTGAAGGCGTTCTTCATCTCGCCTGCTTCACCAGCAGCGATGATCGCTCCCTTGGCGCTCACCAAGTCGGCTTTGCCGCTCGGATCGGGCTTTGCATCCATGTTCGTGGTCGCTGCAGCGAGCAACTCCTCACGGTTCATACGTGCCATTACAGTTCTTCCTCCGGGGTAGTGAGAATGCGTTCGACTTCGTCGGCGGCTGCTGCGTTTGCCGCAGCGTCCTCGCCTTCGACGGTCACGACAACCTCGTCATTTGCCACGGCGCCCAGAGCGAGAACGCTCATGATGCTATTTGCCTTGGCGGTCTTTTCGGCCTTTGCGATGACGATCTGACCATCGAATTCTTTAGCGAATTCAACGATGAAGCTCGCCGGGCGGGCATGGAGGCCGCCTTCGCCAGAAATTGTGATGGTTCGAGTGATGGGGCCAGCAACACCAGCATCGTCGTCTTCGTCATCATCATCATCGGGAATGGTGGTGAGGACGTTGTACAAAAATTCTTGATCGTTCGTCGTCCAAAGCGCCTCGGCCTGTTCTTCGTCCTGAAGAATCTCTGCCATGTGGCTAAGGATCGTCACGTGATCGTCGCCAACGGCGCCGAGTCCGATCACGATGTGGGCCGTGCCCACACCCCAATCGACTCCGTCGGGATACTGCGCAACGACGATGCCGGTGCGCATAACTGCTTCTTTGCTCTCGAACGTACCGTGGGGCATCGCAACGCCATTGCCGAGAAAGGTTGAAACATTGCCGTCTCGCTCGACCATTGCATCGACATAGCTCTGTTCGACACAACCCAAGTCGACGAGCATGCCACCGACGTATCGGATCGCTTCATCTTTCGACACTGAGGGCAAGCCGGTAACCACCGACTCGCGACGCAACACGTCCGCGACCATTACAGAACAGACTCCACGTCGTTGCCGGCCTTCAGCGTCTCGACGAGACCCTTCACGGCAGGGTCGCCAAAGAACATCATGAACGGGATTATCGCTGCCTCGGGAAAGTTTCCCTTAGCTTGGGTCGACAGCGACTTGTGCGTGACGATCACGTCAGCGTTCGCTGGAACCTGACCAACTGGTGAGTGGATAACTTCAATGTCAAGCTTCGCCTTCTTGACCATCTTCTTGAGCTGATTGGCGCCCATCAGGCTGCTGCCCATGCCAGCTTCACATGCGAACACGATGAGCTTTACCTCATCGGCTTTCTTTACGACTTTGTCGCTCATCTTTTCCCTTTCGTCCGTTTCCGGAATATAGCTCCGCCAAATCTTTGCGTACAAACAACGATCGGGCCGGCAGCGGACAGCAGTGCTGTTCGCTACCGACCCGATCAATTACTTACTTACGTTGTAACTGTTGAAAAAATTCCGCTTATGCGGTTGCGACACCAGGAATGTCTGGCATTGCGTTGTCGGCACCGACCGCAAGGTCTGCCTCGTTGTCAGTAAGTTCTGGCACTGGGAAGAGCTTCAGCAGACCGGAACCGACCACAAAGGCCACCACCGCTCCTACTGCAACTCCGGCAAAGACACCGAAGATGGCGCCGCCCTCAGCTGGGAGCAAGGCCAAGTAGGCAATGATCGAACCGGGGCTTGGGCTCGAGACGAGACCAGCGTCGGTTGCGACGAAGACGAGGTCGGCGGTGATGCCGCCAGCCCACATTGCGCCGATCATGACCGGGTTCATAAGGACGTACGGGAAGTACACCTCGTGAATTCCGCCGATGAAGTGGATGATCATTGCGCCAGGAGCCGAAAGCTTGGCGAGTCCCTTACCGGCAAACCAGTACGCACCGAGGAGGCCAAGGCCTGGTCCAGGGTTTGTCTCGAGCAAGAAGAAGATCGAACGACCCTTCTCTGCAACGTCGGTCGCACCAAGTGGCGTGAGCACACCATGGTTGATTGCGTTGTTCAGGAACAATACCTTTGCAACCTCGATTGGGATGTCGGCAAGCGGCAGAAGGTTGGCATCGGAGATAGCCGTTACGAGATCGCCGAAGACGCGAGCAACAAACGCTGAAACCGGACCGATGACCCAGTACGACAAGAACGTCAGGCCAACGCCACCAATACCTTGCGAGAAGTTGTTGAAGAGCATCTCGAACCCAGCTGGTGTGCGTGGCTCGAGGAATTCGTCAATTTTCTTCATGACATAGCCCGAGAGTGGGCCGATGATCATTGCGCCGAGGAACTGTGGAACCCGAGTGGTCAGGACCGTGCCGTCATCTGCCGTGAACGAGCCTTCAGCACCGATCGCGCCCATAACCGCAATTGCCGCCATGACGCCACCACGGTGACCGTGGATCATCTTGCCGCCGGTGTATGCGATGAGTAGCGGTAGCAAATAAACGATCATTGGCCCGACTAGGGCGTCTGTCGTTACGTTCCAGATGGTGTCACTCACACCTTCTGCTGGAACTCCGCCACCGAACCCGAGGCGTGCGAGCCAACCGGTTGGGATTACGAGTGCGGTGATCAGACCCCAGGCAATAAATGCGCCGATGTTTGGAATCACCATCGCGGCGAGGTATCCACCAAACCGCTGTAGCTTTTCTTGCATAACTGTCCCTCCTTTAGAGTAGAAGGCCCACTGTAGACGCAATTTATGTGACGGTCGCCACTCGCATATGGGCGTTTCCCGCTCCGACAAGTTGCAAAGC
>CALHXU010000225.1 GCA_938040365.1 uncultured Acidimicrobiales bacterium | reverse complement strand
GCAGCGCCCAGGGCGCCTGCGCTCGCCGCTTCCAAGGAGTATCCGGTGGTCGCACCGGTTTGCCACGGGCGAGAAGATGCTGGGACGGCAAACAGCACGGAGTTGTTGCGCCGAGTCCTTGCAGCTTTCGTCCATGCATCTAGATCAGCCATAGCAAAATCCTAACCGTGAGCGCGCCGCCAAAACGCGGAAGAGGGCCGCTGTTTCCAGCGACCCTCTTCACTTGAATGGTGTGCTTATCTCACTCGTTCCCGATGGCTCAACCGGCCCTAAGACGGCCTCTGTCTGCCTGGTTTTGAGAAAACTTGGGGATCAGTTCACCTGTTCTTTCGTCGCAGTTGTCTCTGTGACTAAAGACACGTTCTCATCTCCAAGGGGAGATGGTCAAGTTCATTTCAAACTTTTTTCGAGATGGCCCTAGTGGGCGTTTAGAAACCCTTTTCCGAGAGGCGAAGTGCGTTATTAATCACGCCCAAGTGGCTGTAGGCCTGGGGGTGGTTTCCGAGGGACCGACACGCGACCGGGTCGTACTCTTCGGACAGCAAGCCCGTCTCGCCCGCGGTTGCGAGCAGTTTCTTGAACAAGCTCTCGGCCTCCTCGGTTTCGCCGAGTGCGGCATAGGCATCGATCAGCCACGAGGTCATGAGGTGGAAACCACCCTCGGCACCCGGCAGCCCATCGTCGTGATGGTAGCGATAGACCGTCGGGCCCTCTCGCAGTTGTGCCTCAACGCCGCGCACCGTTCCGGCAAAGCGCGGATCGTCGGCATCGACTAGGCCCCACAACCCAACACTCAACACCGAAGCGTCGAGGTCGGTGCCGTCGTAGGCAGCAGTGAACGACTGCACGGTTTCGTTCCAGCCGTTCTCGAAGATGTCTGCGGCGATGGTGTCGCGCAGCTCAACCCACTCGGGCCGGTCGCGTTCGAACACCTCGGCGGCGATTCGGATCGCCCGATCGACCGTCACCCAACACATCACTTTCGAGTAGACGTGATGGCGCGGCGCCGCGCGGATTTCCCAGATGCCGTGGTCGGGTTCGGTCCAACGAAGCTCGACTGCGCCGACCATCTCCTCGACGAGTCGCCAGTGGCGTGCCGAAAGGGGAGCGCCGCGCTCGCCGAGCAGGTGCACAAGATCGACGATCGGGCCGAACACATCGAGCTGCACTTGGTTGTCGGCAGCATTGCCGACGCGCACCGGGCGAGAACCGCCGTAACCCGCGAGTTCGGTGATATCGGCTTCGGGCGGAAGCTTGCCCCCATCGAGTGCGTAGAGCGGGTTGAGTCGCTCGGGCTGTCCGTCGCCAGCGTCGAGCACGCCGAGAACCCAATCGAGATAGTCCATTGCCTCTTCGTGGCTGCCGAGCCGCACGAGGGCAGCAGCACTGAGCGCAGCATCTCGCAACCAGCAGTACCGGTAGTCCCAATTGCGTACGCCGCCGATGTACTCGGGAAGGCTCGTCGTTGGCGCGGCGGCAATGCCGCCACTCGGCCCGTACACCAAAGCCTTCAGAACGAGCGCCGACCGGCGAACGAACGCGCTTGCCTCGCTCGGCACATCGAGCTTGTCTGTCCAGTCGGCCCAGAAACGACTGCTGTGGTCACGCTTACGAGATTCGTCGGCCTCGGCGCGAAGGCTCGCAGTGCCGACTCGCAACTCGAGCGTGACCGGCCCGGCCGAAAGGTCGATGTGGGCTGTCGCCGTCTGATGCTGGCCCACCGAATCGATCGACCAGGTAACGCCTGGCGCTCGCAGCACGATCAACTCGCGAGCACCGCTAACTTCGAGGCCATCGGTGCGCTGTTCGATCATCGTTGGGAAGCGTCCAAAGTCGAGCCGTGGAGCGAATTCGACGACTGCTGTACCTGACCCGGAAAGGTGGCGGATGAGGTCGCTGCGCCCAGCGAGCAGCGTTGGTCGCCCGTCGGAAACATCGAGGTAATCGGTGACGGTGATGTCAGACCAACTCGTTTCGAGCAGCATCGTGTTGTCGATATATCGCTGTGAACTCGGCGCCGATCCATCGCTCGATGCCACCGAGAAATATCCGGCGGTCGGCCCGCCGAGGAGTTCGGCGAACAGCGCGGGGTCGTCGAGTCGAGGCGCACAGAACCACGCGATTCGGGCGTCGGGAGTGACGATGGCTGCGGTCCGCTGGTCGGACAGCAAGCTGTGCTGCTCGATCGGCACGAGGCCGGCTCCGGCGAGCCATTCGCCGCGCAGCGAACACAAGGTGCTGAGCACGAGCGCAACTTCGGCGGTGTCAGCGACGCGGCACTTCGCACCGGATTGCCCGTCGCCGACCTTCACGCCCACATCGGGCCCGCTGAGGGTCGCAAAGGCATGTTCATCGGTGGTGTCATCGCCGATGTAGAGCACGGCGGTTGCGCTCACGTTGGCGCGCAATACCTCGAGTGCCCGCCCCTTGTCGGCCGCCATCACACCGATCTCAGAAACCATCTTTCCTGTGCGATAGACGAGTGTGTCGTCGCTCGCCGCGAGCGCCTCGACCTCGGAAATAGCATCGGGAACGATGTCGGGGGAAGCGTTTCGCGTATGGAACGCAACCGACGCAGGCTTCTGTTCGAGTGAAGTCCCCGGGTACCGGCGAGAAATTTCGGCGAGTTTCTCGCCAAGCTCGTCGCGAAGCTGCTGGGTTTGTTCGTCCATTTGCAACGCGAAGTCAACGTCGAACTCGCTGCCGTGGCTACCGACGAGGTGAATCTCGGCGGGTAGCCGACTGAGCGCAGCGAGGTCTCGGAGTGCGCGAGAAGAAATGATGCCAACGTCGGTCTGGTCGAGGAGGGCAAGCGAGCGAAGCGCTACTGCCACCTCGCGGTCGGGAACGGCCTTCATCGGGTCGTCCACGATCGGTGCAACAGTCCCGTCATAGTCGGTTGCGATAAGAAGGTTCGGGACTTGTGCAAGTGCCGAAAGCTGCTCCAAAAGACTGTCCGGCAAGTCTTTGGGGTCGGGGACGATTTCGCTTGAGGGCAACGTTTGGTCAGACATTGGTAAGAACGGTAGCGGCTCAGTCGCGAAAGACGGAATGAACCGGCTACCGTCTGACTTGTACTTTCTATGAGCGCCCTCGACCCGCAAGACGCCATCGCCGAAGAAACGGTCTGTTATCGACATCCCGACCGCGAAACTGGCATTCGTTGTCAACGTTGCGACCGCCACGTCTGCGCCGAATGCCGACACCAGGCATCGGTCGGTGTGCACTGTCCAGAGTGCACAAAAGCGGGCGGCACACAAAAGATCTACAACACGAGAAACCTGCCCGGCGCAAACGGCACCGTCACCAAGGCGCTCGTCGCGATCAACGC
>CALHXU010000224.1 GCA_938040365.1 uncultured Acidimicrobiales bacterium | reverse complement strand
CGGTCGACCTCGCCCATGATTGGATCGACGCTCGAGATCACCGCAACGGCGTCGGCCAACAGACCGTTTTCCATCAGGTGAGGGAGCGTTTGCAGGTTCACAAAGCTCGGTGCGCGAACGTGCATGCGATACGGCGTCGAAGAACCGTCGGAGGCAATGTAGACGCCGAGTTCGCCGCGAGGGCTCTCGACGGCCATGTAGGTCTCGCCCGCTGGCACCTTGAACCCTTCGGTAAAGATCTTGAAGTGGTGGATGAGCGCTTCCATCGATTCGTCGATACGAGCCCGAGGTGGCGGCGTGACCTTCTTATCTTGTGCCCGATAGTCGCCGCTCGGCATCTTTTCGATGCACTGGCGAACGATCTTGATCGACTCTTCGATCTCGGCCAAACGAATTGCGAAGCGGTCAAAGCAATCGCCGTACTCGCCGACTGGAATCGCAAAGTCGACCTCGTCGTACTTGAGGTATGGCATGTCTCGACGGAGGTCCCAGCTGCTGCCGGTCGAGCGCAGAAGTGGCCCGGTCGTTCCGAGGGCCAGGCACTCGGCTTCGTTGAGAACGCCAACGCCCTGCAGGCGGTCTCGCCAGAGTGGCTGGCCGTTCATGAGGACGTGATACTCCTCGAGGCGGGGTTCGACCGCATCGAGGTAGTCGGTGAGGTCTTGTTGCCATCCGTCGTACATGTCGGCGGCGACGCCGCCGGGACGGATGTAGTTGTGATTCATCCGAAGGCCAGTGACCTTCTCGAAGAAGCGAAGGAGCGGCTCGCGCTCACGCCATCCGTAGATGATCATCGAGACTGCGCCGAGGTCGAGCCCATTGGTCGCCATAAACAACAGGTGCGAGCCCATGCGGTTGAGTTCGGTCATCATCATCCGAATCCACTGGGCACGGTCGGGGACTTCCATCCCGATCAAGTTCTCGACGGCAAGCGAGAACGCAAGCTCGGTGAACAACGGCGATGCGTAGTCCATGCGGGTCACGTTGGTGCAACCCTGCAGGTAGGTGAGCTCCTCGCCGGTCTTTTCCATGCCGGTGTGCAGATAGCCAATGATGGGCTTTGAGCGAAGGACCGTTTCGCCTTCCATCTCGAGCATCAGGCGCAACACGCCGTGGGTCGAGGGGTGCGATGGTCCCATGTTGATGATCATCTTTTGATCACCGAACTCGTCTTCGGGGGTGAGGGTCAGCGCCGCTGCTTCGGCTTCGCTCATGCGAAGCACCGCGTTGTCGCGACTCATGACTCGGGTCGCACCAATGAGGACCGACGGATCAGATGCGGCAGATTCTGCGATTGCCATAGCGTGGGTCTCCTTACCGCTGGCCGGGTGCGTCTTTGAACTGCACAGGAATTCGACCGATGTCGAAGTCCTTGCGAAGTGGGTGGCCTTCCCACGTTTCTGGCATCAGGATTCGGCTGAGGTCGGGGTGATTGTCGAAGGTGATTCCAAACATGTCGAACACCTCGCGCTCCATAGCTTCGGTGCCGGGGAACATGTCGAACAGTGAAGGAACCGACGCACCATCGGCCACCTGCAACCGGACGCGAATACGGTCGCGTCGGGCGTGGCTGATCAGTATCACAACCACTTCGAAGCGCTCGGGGATCACGCTGGCGGGAAGGTCAGTACGTTCGTGGAGGAGGTAGTCGACGCCGACTACATCGATGACTTGACTAAAGCCATCGCTGTGCAACTCAGAGATGAGGTCGAGGTAGCTGTCGGCGTCAGGAAAGAGCACCGTCTGGCCAAAATCGGTCTTGACGGCAACGCCGTAGAGCTGGTCTTCGCTCAGAACTACTTCGTCGTCGGTCTCGACCTCTTCAGTAGTTTCGGTTTCGACCTCTTCGGTCGTCTCGGTCTCTTCGACGTCTTTGGTCTCAGTATCTTCTGATCCGGCCATGGCTAGGACCGACCGATCGAAACCGGTGTTGGCTGACCGTCTCGTTGTGCAACTTCGATAGCAGCACCGCGGCCGGTCTGATCGCGACGGCGCAAAATCTCGCCGTTTTGGATGTTCTCGTGCAGCGTGAAGATGGCGTGGAGGAGGGTCTCTGGCCCAGGAGGACAACCCGGCGCGTAGACGTCGACGGGGACGACCTGGTCGACACCTTGGACGAGCGCATAGTTGTTGAACATTCCGCCGCTCGATGCGCAAACACCCATGGAGATGACCCACTTGGGTTCGGCCATCTGGTCATAGATCGTGCGAAGAACTGGTGCCATCTTTTGCGACACTCGTCCGGCCACGATCATGAGGTCGGCCTGGCGAGGCGAAGCTCGAAAGACCTCCATGCCATAACGAGCCATGTCGTAGTGAGCAGCGCCAGTAGCCATCATCTCGATTGCACAGCACGCCAAACCAAACGTTGCGGGCCAGGTGCTCCGGGCACGAGACCAGTTGACGAGGTCCTCGACCGCGCCGGTTAGCACGTTGTGCTCGAGGCCGGCCATGCCGTCATCGAGGACCGTACGGCCAGTGACCTCGTCTTTGAACAGACCCATTACGCGGCCTCAACCGGCTCGGTTGTCTCAACCTCAGCAGCGGCAGGTTCAGGTTCGATGGGCGACACGATGGTGGTATCGCTTTGCAAGCGGCCCTCCGAGCCAACACGGCGAATGGTCGAACGCGTCGTGCGTTCATCTGACACCGCGGCTTCGAGACGGCGAGCCGTATGTACTGGCCCCCACTCGAGTGCACCGTTGCCAATGAGGTAGACGAACGATTCGAATACCGCAGCGGTAAAGATCACGATCGCAAAGAACCCGAAGGCACCGAGGCTTTCGTGGGCGACAGC
>CALHXU010000223.1 GCA_938040365.1 uncultured Acidimicrobiales bacterium | reverse complement strand
ATGGCGTTCACCGGAGTTGAGGCTCCCGCCGATCTGCCCGAACCGGTGCGCATCGAACTCCCGCCGACCGATATTCTCGTCGGCCGACACAGCGAGAGCCGCGGCACGTTCCCCGAGATCGACCTCTCGACCATCTTCGGCGACGGTTCGCCCGCAGCCGACCCGGCCGTCTCATCAAGTCACTGTCGCCTGCATCGCAGCACGAAGGGTTGGACGCTCACCGACCTCGACTCGACCAACGGCACCTATCTCGACGGCTCATCCGATCCGTTAACGCCGGGCACCGCAATGAGCCTCACTCCAGGCACGCCGTTCAATGTGGGCGCATGGACAAAGATCACGATCGAGGGAAACGACGGTCTCTAGGGTTCAATGATCGCGGCCGTGCCGAAGATGGTGAGGCTGGCGAACAGCGCACGAACCGTCGCGTGGTCGCCGGTGATCTCGGCACGGTCGAGTGCGTCGACCGATCCGTGCATCGCAGCCGAGAACATCGCCCGGTCCAGGTGGATCGTAGCAATGGCATCGTCATCGACAGAATGTGCGGTGTGGTAGACCGCTGACCGGCCCACGCCCAAGACGTGGTCTTCGTCGAGATCGGTCAGGTGCAGGTTGATGGTCAGCGGTCCTGCAGTAAAGGCCTCCGGATCGAAACGCACTCCAAAGATGTCGATGAGGTGATTCATTTCCATTGCGTGGGACATGTCTTGGAAGACGATTTGGCCCCCCGACGGCGTGCCCTCGCGCAATTCGCGGGCTCCCATGAGGTATGCGTTGCGCCACGTTGCGGCTTCGGACTGATACGCGAGCTGCTCGAGCGCGTCGGCTTGGAGTTCCCGAGCCGCAGTGTTGCTCGGGTCAGCGAACACCACGTGGTTTACGACTTGAGCGACCCAGCGATAGTCGCCGTCCTCATAGCTCGCACGAGCCTTTTCGAGAACGGCGTCGGCTCCACCCATGAACGTCACATAGTTCGTCCCAGCTTCGACCGGGGGGAGTGGGTTGAGATTGGCCGGGTTTGCGTCGTACCAGCCGAGGTACCTGTTGTAGACCGACTTCGCGTTCTGGGAAACGCTCCCGTAGTAGCCGCGGCTGTGGGACTGGTCGAACTCGGCCGGTAGCCGAAGGTCTTCGGCTATCTCGGTTGCTACTCGACCCTCGTTCGCGTGTCGCATCGTCTGGTCATGAATCCATCGGTACAGATCGCGCTGCATGGTGAGGAACCCGCGCACGTCTTCTTTGCCGAAGCGGGGCCAGTGGTGGCTGGCGAACATGGTGTCGGTCGAGTCCGCCCAAAGTTCAATGGCCTCGTGGATGTATTTGCTCCACGCCAGAGCGTTGCGGGTCTGGGCCCCGCGAATTGGGTACAGCTGGTGCATCGTGTGCGTGCAGTTCTCGGCCATGCACAGCAGGCGCTTGTCAGGGAAGTGGAAGTTCATCTCCGCTGGCGCTTCGGCGTCAGGGGTGTTCTGGAAGACGATCCGAATTCCGCTGAGTGTCAGTTCCTCGCCCGTCTCGCTGATCGTCTCGGTCGGTGGAAGCAGGTTTGAGGGTGCCATTGCTCTTTGGATTCCGAGTCCGCAATCGACGTGCTCGAGGGGGCCTGGTTCCAGTGTTGGCCCGAACTGGAACCCTGCTCGTCGCCGCATGATGTGGCCCGCAATGGCGAACTCGCTGACGATCTCTTCGACGAAGCCGACCGGAGCCACGATTCGAACGTCGCCCTTGTCGACGGCCTCTTGGCTTGTGACACCGAGGATGCCGCCGAAGTGGTCGACATGGCTGTGGGTGTAGATGACCGAGGTGACGGGGCGTTCGCCGAGCGTGTAGTTCGCGAGGTCGAGCGCGGCGGCTGCGGTGGTGGCGTTGGTGAGGGGGTCGATGACCAGCCAACCGCCGTCGGTTCCGGCCATAAAGGTGATGTTGGCAATGTCGTATCCACGCACCTGCCAGACACCGTCGGCAACTTCGAACAGCCCGTGAATGCCGTTGAGACGAGCCTGACGCCAGAGGCCGGGATGAACCGAGTCCGGCGCCTGTTCGGATTCCTGGATGAATGCATGGTTTGCTGCATCGAAGATGACGCGCCCGTTCTTCATCGTCACGATCGGTGGATCGAGTTGCGCAACGAGCCCGCGACTCGCTCGTTCGAAGTCGCCGGGGTCGTCGAACGGAATCGCTGCGGCCGAATTCGCAGCTGCCGTGTACTCAGAGGCTGGGTTGTGTTCCATACCCATATTCATATCATCTGTTATCAATCAGTGGACAGCGAGGGACTGTCCCTACCTGTCCACGGGCGGCCCGACGTCGTTATCGGTGCTGATGGTTGGGTATCGTCGTCAACGTATGACCGATGTGAGTAGAGCAGAAGTTGGTTCTGAAACGGCTGGCCTGAGCGTAGAGCGCACTCTTGGCCAGCGCATTCACGCGTTTTCAAATATGACTTCTGGGAACTACTACGGACGCACCGAGTTGGTCTTTGGGGTCAGCCTGCCTGAGTGGCGAGTTCTGCGAAAGGTGCTCTTGCAGCCTGAAGTGTCCCAGGTCGAGGTTGCGGCCGCCGAGGGTCTGAATGTGATGAACGTCAGTCGGGCGGTGAGCGGGCTCCGTCGAAAAACGTTGATCGAAGTGCGTGCCGACCCAGAGGACGGCAGGCGGAGTCTGCTCTTTGCGACGACCCTCGGCGAAGAGATCGGGGCTGAAATTGCCGCGCGTGAACAGCTCGTCTACGAGACGGTTTTTGGGGCGTTGGGTGCCGACGAAATCGAAGAACTCGACCGATATCTCGGAATTATCAACCAGCGCCTTCGCGATATTGGGCTACCTGACGCGCCGCCGCCGAGTCGTGACTGGGTAGCGATATTGGACGAAGCGGCTCGATCGAACGAGTCCAAATAGGACAATAGTCACAGAATTTTGTTGACAATCCTGTTGCTAGCGACCAGTCTCTGGATCGGAGATAGTAACGTTCGTGATCGACTCGATCGCGAGTACACAGGAGGGGACATGCGAAATTCGAAATGGATTCGGCTGCTTGGGGTACTGATGGCTTTGGTCATGGTGGCCGCCGCGTGCGGAAGTAGCACTGATGGCAATGCCGAACCGGAGCCAGCACCAGAAACGACAGAAGACGATTCTGGAGGTGACACCGACACCGATGCCGACGCTGGCAGCGACGACGAGGTGGAAGCTGAAGAAGGCGGCGAGGAAGCCGACATCGATGACGCTCTCGGCAACCTAGAGGTCGACGAGGAAGCAGTGAGCTGTACGTCTGACTCGGAGGTCGAAGTTGGCGACTACAACCCAGGTCCTCCGTTGAACAACGCCATTTCGGTCGCTCTAGGTACCGGTATGAACCCGCACAACGACCAAGCACCAGCGCAGTTCAGCTTCTACAACTGGGTCTTTGAGGGCCTGGTTCGCCAAGATACCGACGGCTCGGTCGTCCCGTGGCTCGCAAGTTGCTGGGATCGCAACGATGACGGCAGCGTCATCACGTTTGTCCTCAACGAGGGCATCACGTTCCACGATGGCTCGCCGGTAAATGCAGAAGCGGTCAAGGCCAATATCGACTTCGTCCGCGCCGGTGAACCACCTCAGGTATTGCCACCGGTCCGTGGACAAATGGCGATCGTAGAAAGCGTCGAGGTCGTCGACGATCTGACGGTCCAGTTCAACCTCAACGGTCCGGGCGAGGCGCTCTTGTTGAGCGGGCTCATCCGCAACTCCGGTTTCCTCGTGTCGCCTAGTGCGCTCGGCAGTGCCGGTGAGAATCCAATCGGTACCGGCCCCTACACCGTCGATAGCGTCAATGGCGATGGCACGCTGGTCGAGTTGTCAGGATTCGAGGGATACTGGCAACCGCAGCTGGTCGGCGCTGAGTCGGTCACCTTGAACACGTTGGTCGATGCACAAGCTCGTGTCGATGGCCTCAACGCCGGACAGTTCGACGTCGTCATCATCAACGCTCCGCAAGCCCCCGACGTTCCAGCGTTCAGCACGAACACGACGGTCCGAATCGGGTTCGTCGTGACAGATTGGACCGGCGAGACCATCCCAGCTTTGGCGAACCGCGATGTGCGCTGCGCCATGGGTCAAGCGTTGAACCGTGTTGGAATCCAAGAGGCATTCAATGCTCCCGCTGACTCAGCGAACAACCAGTTCGCAGTCGGGCCGAATGACTACGCCTACATCGATGACCTCGATGTGGCCGACTTCGATATCGACGCTGCACGCGAAGCGTTTGCCGCTACTGGTGAAGAGGGCTTCGAGTTCACGAACGGGCATTTGCCTCAAGGCTTCTGGCCGGTCGTCTCGTCTGCGTGGAGTGGTGCATTGGCCGAGCTTGGTATCACCATGAACAACGAAGCGCTCGATCCGCCGTCTGGTGGAGAGATGTTCGTACGGTTGGCTGCAGGCCAGTACCCCGTGCAGATCATTCCCTTCAACGAGCCAAACGCTTTGATGTCGTTGATTGCCCGCACAGGCGAAGCATCGTTCAACCCTTCTGGCGTAAGCCCCGATGGTGTTGTTGAGCTGGTCGAGTCAGCGATGTCTCAGTCCTTCGAAGATGGCGAAGCTGACGTAGCAGCTGCATGGAAGATCCTCCTCGAAGAGTGCATCTTCATCATCCAGCAAACGCTTCCTACCTTCATTGGACACGGAGCCGACATCGAGGGTGTCCGTCACATCCAAGGAATTCCGATCACCTACTGGCCGCACGGAGTTCGCAAGGCCGGTTGATCGAATTGAAATGAGCAATGGAGGCGGCCCCGGCGCAATGTCGGGGCCGCCTCTGTTGTTGAATAGTTCGATTCACCAATAGAGGGGGAAGATTGGCGAAGTACATCGGATCGAGACTGCTGGCGACCATCCCGTTGGTCTTCGCTGTGCTGGTGATCACATTCCTGATCGCCGTTGCAGTTGAAGCGAACGGCTCGATCGCTACTCAGATCTGTGGCGAGGGTGCAACGCCCGAGTGCATCGGCGCCATTGAGGAGGAGCTCGGCCTGAACGAACCCATCGTCAGCCGTTTCTTCTCGTGGTTTGGGGGTGTGCTGAGCGGTGATCTTGGCTCATCGCTTGTCAATCAAAACACCAGTGTTGGCGAGCTGATCGGCGAACGGATATGGCCGACGCTCAGCATTGTTGGATTCAGCCTTCTCATCGGCGTGACACTCGGACTCTTGTTCGGCGTTCTTGGCGCGATCCGCCCAGGAGGCTTCGCCGATCGGAGCATCTCTGTCGGCGCTGCCGGCGTTATAGCGGCACCCGGTTTCATCATTGGAATGTTGCTCTCGTGGGGGATTGCTGTCGAGCTCGGCTGGCTCGATCCGGTTGGGTACGTTTCTCTTGGCGAGTCCTTCACCGGCTGGCTCAAGTCGATCACGCTTCCCTCGATTGCGTTGTCGCTCCCAACCCTTGCGATCGTGCAGCGTCAACTACGAAGCTCGATGGCGAACGCGTTGCAATCTCGCTATGTGCTGGCGGCTCGTGCCCGCGGGGTGAGTCGCCCGAGTCTGATTAGTCGACATGCACTTCCGAATGCGCTAATCCCGACCGTAACCGTGATTGGTTTTCGCGCTGCTGCGGCAATCGGTCTCACCACAGCTGTCGAGATCGTCTTCGGAATCCGCGGAATGGGCGAGATGCTCGTCACCGCGATCATCAGTCGGAACGTGACTGTTCTCCAAGGTGGCATGATCGTCGTTGGTCTGGTCGTTGCAGCGGTCAACCTACTGGTCGATATCAGTTACGGCTTCCTTAACCCAAAGGTGCGGTTGGACCGTGACTGACGCTATGACCGAAGACTCTGTGCACGAAGAGCTGGACTCGCCGGTCGCTGATTCACCTCGGCGGCGATTCTGGAAACGGATGCTGAGAAACCCACTGGCGCTGTTGTCGATGGTCTGGTTCGTGATTCTCGTCGTTAGCTGGCTCCGACCAGAGCTCCTCGCGACGCACGACCCCTTTCAGCAAGATGTTTCGCTCCAGCGCCTCTTCGAGGGGCCCAGTAGCGATCACTGGCTCGGCACCGACGGACTTGGCAGGGATCACTACAGTCGGGTGATCTTCGGCGCTGGCTTCGCCTTCCGGTCGGTTTTTATTGCGATGACGATCGCCCTTGGCGTTGGTGTTCCAATCGGTCTGTTCGCTGGTTGGCGCGGCGGCCGGGTCGATCGGGCGATCATCTGGGTCAATGATGTGTTTTTCTCGCTTCCAATCATTCTCTTGGCGATGGCGGTCATCATCATCCTCAGTCCGTCGTTGACCAACGCAATGATCGGCGTTGGCATTGCGATGTCCACCAGGTTCGTGAGGCTCACTCGAGGCGTGACGCTCGCAGAGAAAGAAGAGCTCTACGTCGATGCGGCTCGCATCACCGGTATCTCGGTGCCTCGGATCCTCATCCGTTACATCGCTCCAAACTTGCTTTCGTCACTGATTGTGCAGGCGGCGATCATCTCAGGTGCGGTTATTTTGATCGGCGCCACGCTCAGCTTTCTGGGTATCGGCGCAAGCCTCGACGACCCCGACTGGGGCGTGATGCTCAACCGCGCTCGTCCCGACTTTCGTCGAGAAGGCATCTGGCAGATCGTGCCGTCGGGTGGGGCCCTGGTGCTCACCGTGCTTTCGTTCAATCTGCTCGGTGACGCAATTCGTGATTCGATCGGACGAGATGCTTCGAGCAACGCCCTCACCGTCACCAAACGGGCGTCGGTGACTCCTGCATCGACAGAACATCTCACCGACGATGACATCGTTCTTTCCGTGCGCGACATGGACGTGGAGTTTCCGTCCCCGAATGGCCCGGTGAGTGCAATCCTGAACGGCGTCTCCTTCGAGGTGCGGGCAGGCGAGACACTTGGCGTGGTTGGCGAATCTGGCTCTGGCAAGTCGATGACGATGTTGTCGGCTCTCGGCCTGACGCCTGCTCCTGGCCGGATGACCCGTGGCAGCGTGCGGTTCGCCGACGAGGATGTCACGAACCTCACCGAACGCGACTGGCTGCGACTCCGCGGTAAAGAAATCGGTGTCATCTTCCAAGAACCGATCGCGGTGCTCAACCCAGCCATGAAGGTTGGTGCGCAAATCATGGAGCCCCTTCGCATTCATCTCGGGATGGGCAAAGCGGAGGCCCGCAAGCGAGCCGCCGAGCTACTTGCTGAGGTACGCGTCCCCGACCCTGAGCGCCGGCTCGACCAGTACCCACATGAGTTCTCGGGCGGCATGGCCCAACGCGTTGGCATTGCAATGGCGCTTGCCTGCGAGCCAAAGCTGCTTATTGCCGACGAGCCGTCGACCGCGCTCGACGTGACGGTGCAGGGTCAGATTCTCGACTTACTCGCCGAGATTCAGTCGCGTCGCAATATGGCGATCATCTTGATTACTCACGATCTCGGGGTCATCGCCGAAGCTGCCGATCGAGTGCTTGTGATGTACGGCGGTCAGGTCATGGAGACGGGCTCCGCCGAAGACATCTTCTTCCGACCAAAGCACCCCTACACCAAGGCCCTGTTGGACACGATGCCGCAAAATCATGCTGGCGACGGAGATCTTGCAGTCATCGCTGGCATTGTTCCCCAACCAAATGCTTGGCCTGCTGGGTGCCGGTTTGCGCCTCGGTGCGTCCACGCCACCGAGGCCTGCGTCTCGGCGATTCCTCCGCTTCTCACCGTCGATGCTGATCACGTTCGGTGCGTCCGCTTTGACGAGCCTGGGTTCGATCTAGCTCATGGTGGGTCGACGGCGGAGGTGTCGGCATGACCGAACCATCGTTGCTTCGTTCCCAGGCAGTTGATGGACCGCTACTCGAAGTTGACGACCTTCACGTGCAGTTCGCTGGTCGAGGTCGGCTCTTTGGAACCTCACCCCCTCCGGTTCGGGCTGTCAATGGTGTTTCCTTTTCGATCGCCCCAGAACGGACCTTCGGTTTGGTGGGGGAGTCGGGTTCGGGAAAGTCGACAATTGCCCGCGCCATTCTCCAACTCGTAGACATCGCGTCGGGAACGATTCGTCTTGGTGGCGACGATGTCACTCAGGTTCAGCGTAAGGACGAGCTCAAGTTCCGCAAGAATGTCCAAGCGGTGCTTCAGGATCCCTTCTCCTCGCTGAACCAGGTGCACCAGACCCGCACGATCGTCGGCGACGGCATCACACGCCACTATGGGCTAAAGCCGGGGGCCAATCGTGATGAGCGCATTGGCCGGCTACTCGATGCCGTTGGCCTTTCTCGTGAGTTCATCGACCGTTATCCCTACGAGATGTCCGGTGGGCAGCGACAACGAATCTCGATCGCTCGTGCGCTCGCTGTGGAGCCAAGGCTCATCATTGCTGATGAGGCGACAAGCGCACTCGACGTTTCGATTCAGAGTCAGGTCATCAACGTCCTGCGCCAAATTCAAGACGACAGCGGCGTGTCCTTCCTCTTCATTGCTCACGACCTCGAGGTCGTGAAGCATGTGAGCCATGACCTTGGAGTCATGTACCTGGGGTACCTCGTCGAGAAGGGCGATGCGAACGCGATCTACGACGCACCGACCCACCCCTATACCGAGATGCTGATCGCATCGATTCCGATGCCCGACCCGGTCGTGCAGGCGGGAAGACGTGAGTTACGGCAGTCGTTCGACAACGACGCGGAACCCCCGTCTCCAGCGAATCTCCCACCGGGTTGTCCGTTCGAGAACCGGTGTCCAGTTGCGATGGACATCTGTCGCGAGGTCATGCCCGACCCAACGCCGGCGCATCATGGTGGAGATGTGCGCTGCCACCTCCACACGTCGGGCCCCGAGCTTGCCGGAGAGTCGGTAGTCGAGTTCATCAAGACGAAGGCGGAAAGCAGGATGGCCGGTTCGCAACGTTCACAAGACAAGAGCCTGACCTCATGACGACCACGGTGACCGTCACGGGCACGGGGACCCCGATTCTGAACCCCGATCGAGCGGGTTCGGGAGTTCACATTGCTCGCGGCGCGACCCACCTGCAGTTTGACGCTGGACGGTCGACGGTCAATCGACTGGTAGCCGCTGGCACGACGCTCGAAGAGCTCACCGCCGTCTTTCTTACCCACTACCACTCCGACCATCTCGTGGGTCTTCAAGATGTCGTGCTGTCTCATTGGATCAACGACATCTACGACGTTTATCCGTCGTTCGAGTTGTTTGCCCCGAACGGTCACACGATGCGGTTTTGCGAACGGATGCTCGATGTTTGGGAAGCTGATCTCGCGGTTCGCTCCCTGCACAACGAACGCGACCCCCAACCAAGGGTTGAACTTCGAGGGTTCGACGCTCCAACCGAGCCGACCGCGATCTTCTCGAACGCCGACGCAACGGTTCTATCGGCCGAGGTTCGCCATGAACCGATCGAGAACGCGGTTGGATACCGGGTCGAGACTCCCGATGGGATTATCGCGATCAGCGGTGACACTCAAGTGTGTGATGAGGTCGCTGCACTCGCAGCCGGAGCAGACGTCGTGGTCTACGAAGCGATGCGGATGGACGAGATTCGCAAGCGTCCCAAAGACAAGCAGTACATCGTCGACTATCACGCAGACACACGTTTGATCGGTGAGCAGATGGCCGAGCTCGGTATCCCGACGCTGATGTTGACCCACCTGATACCGGCGCCCCATACCGATGCCGAGAAGCAGGCGTTCGCCGATGAGGTCCGAGAGGGCGGTTACGAGGGAACGGTCGTCGTGTGTGATGATTTGGATGCCGTCGTCCTCGATGACGGTGCGTCCAGTGTTCGGAAGCACGTGACATGAGCGAATCGGTTGGGCGGCCGAATTTTGTCTTCATCATGACCGACCAGCAGCGCGCTGATTTCCTGGGCTGTACCGGGCACCCTGTCTTACGCACCCCGAACATCGATGCGATTGCGGCTCGTGGCACGATCATGAACCGCTTCTACGCATCGAACCCGGTGTGTATGCCGAACCGTGCGGTCTTTGTGTCGGGGTTGATGTCGTCGGTCAACGGCGTGCGCCAGAACGGCAATGTACTGCCGCATTTCGTGACGACGTTTCCCGAGGTGTTGGCAGCCGAGGGGTATGACACTGCACTGTTCGGCAAGTCGCACCTGCAGACCACCACCGACTTCCCCGCACCGATCGGCGACAACCCCGCTGGAACCGGACGTCTCGCTAACGCAATCGACATCGGTCCGGCCGAGAACTACCTCTGGGAAGACAAGATCAACTGGGCCGAGAACGGCCCGCTCGATGTCGACCTGCCGTTCTATGGGTTTCAGTCGGTCGACCTCGTCACCTTTCATGGCGATCGTACTGGCGGACACCATGCAGCCTGGCTCGCCGAGCAGGTCGACGATCCTGAATCCTTGCGCGGCCCTGACAACCAGCTCCCGCACGACTACGACTGCCCACAAGCCGTCCGAACCGCCGTGCCCGAAGAGCTCTACTCGACCAGCTACGTCAAGAAGCGGGCGCTCGAGTTTCTCGACGACCCGGCACGCAGCGAGTCCCCATTCTTTGCGTTCGTGTCGTTCCCAGACCCACACCATCCGTTTACGCCGCCGGGCAAGTACTGGGACCTGTACGACCCTGACGACATGGTCGAGCTCGGCAACATCGATGCGCATCAGAACCCGCCACCACACCTGCAATGGGTGCGCGAGCAGCCGTTCGCCGATGGTGCCGCGTTCCAAACCGATGCGGTTCGAATGAGGCCCGAGCACATCAAACAAGCCCAGGCCCTGACGTGCGGCATGATCACGATGATCGACGACGCGGTGGGCGAGATCATGGCCAAGCTCGAAGAGTTGGGCATGACCGACAACACGATCGTCGCGTTCACTTCGGATCACGGCGACTACCTCGGCGACCACGGACTTTGCTTTAAGGGCGGTCTGCATTTCCAGAGCGTGATTCAGGTGCCCATGATTTGGGCCGACCCTCGCATCGAACAACCGTCGTCCAGCGACGTTGTTGCCACCACGCTCGACCTGGCGCCAACGATTCTGTCGGCGGCACAGGCGAAGCCCTATTCAGGCCTGCAAGGACTCGACCTGACCGGCGTTCTCGCCGGGGAGTCCTCGCTCGATCGAGCTGAAGTGCTTATCGAGGAGCAAACGTACTTCGAGAATATTCTTGGTTTCGATGGCCAGGTGCGGGTGCGCACGTTGGTCGACGACCGCTGGCGGTTCACGGTCTACCACAACGCTGACTGGGGTGAGCTGTACGACCTCGACAACGACCCCGATGAATGCCACAACCTGTGGGATGAGGCGGAGTTCGCCGGGGTGCGGGCCGACCTCACCTGGCGACTCGTGCAAAGCCAGATGTTCTACGCAGCACAAACCCCATGGCCACAAAAAGAGGCGTGACATGACGAACACCGACAACGCTTCGAACTCACAGAATTCACCGATGACTCCCGAACAGCACCTGGCCGAGGTATTGGCCAGCTACGACGACTCGCCGAACGACCGGCTGGCCGAGATCACGCGGTCTCTCGTACGTCACTTGCATTCATTCGTGTCGGAGGTTGGCTTGACCCGTGAGGAGTGGTTCCGCGGCATCGAAGAACTCAAGCGTGCTGGCCAGCTATGCACCGAGGAGCGACAGGAGTTCGTACTGCTCTCGGACACGCTCGGCGTCTCGATGCTGGTCGAGATGATCAATCACGGCGACGCGGGCGGTACCGAACCAACCGTGTTCGGCCCGTTCCACCTCGACGGCGCGCCACGCAAGGAGATGGGTGAGAGCATCGTCATCGACGTCATGGACACCGACAAGAACCTGGTCGTCACCGGAGCGGTGCTCGACCTCGAAGGCAACCCGATCGAGGGGGCCGAGCTCGACGTGTGGGAGACGGCCTCGAACGGCTTCTACGACGTGCAAGATGAAGCCCAGTCGGAGATGAACATGCGAGGCATCTTCACCACCGGTGCCGACGGCCGTTTCGAGATTCATGCCGTCCGGCCGGTCGACTACACGATCCCCGACGACGGCCCCGGGGGCGATCTGTTGTTCAACAACGGGCGTCACAACTGGCGGCCCGCCCACTTTCACTTCGTGGTGTCGGCTCCCGGCTATCGAAGCGTGATCACTCATCTGTTCGATAGCGAGAGCAACTACATCGACAGCGACGCGGTGTTCGGCGTTCGCGATTCGCTGGTAGTCGACATGCGTTCCGGAACCTGCGAGTTCGACTTTGTGCTGGCACCGGAAGGGATGGGACAGCGATGAAGCTTGCAACCACCGGAATCCGCGACGGAACCCATGTCCGTAGTCTTGAAGAACCCCGTGGCCTACAAACGATGACCCTGAACGCAATCCCCAGGTACGCCCAAAGAAAGTTGGCGAAGCAATGAAGACCGAAGTGATCATCACCGGAACGGGCTTTCCGATGCCCGATGCGAACCGTGCCGGACCGGGCGCGCTCATCAGACGTGGAGATGTAGTGCTGCAGTTCGATGCCGGGCGCAGCACGGTGCAGCGCATGATGGGGGCGGGCGTGGCGACGCCGGAGCTGACGGCCTTCTTCGCGACTCACCATCACAGCGACCACCTCACCGGACTTCAGGACTTGGTGCTAACTCGGTGGGTCATCGATCGGCGAGACGAGAGGGACCCGTTGCCCATCGTCGTACCCGTTGGGCCTTGCGTCGACTTCGTCGACCGGATGCTCGATTCGTGGGACGGCGACATCAGCATCCGCAACCACCACAGCGGTCGAAAGACCCTGCCGAGGTACGAGCTTGTGTCGTTCCCCGTCCCGGGCCCAGAGGACCTCGATGAGGTGTGGTCTGACGGCGACGTTCGTGTGCTCGCTGGGCAGGTTCGTCACGAACCGGTTAGCCCGGCGGTCGGCTATCGGATCGAAACCCCCGAGGGTGTCATTGCGATCACCGGCGACACGAAGGTCTGCCCCGAAGTAGCGAGGTTGGCCGAAGGCGCCGACGTGCTCGTCTACGAGGCTATGCGATTCGAACTCATCGAAAACGAGAACATCGGCCGTAGTTTCGTGACCGACTACCACGCCGACACACGCCTGATCGGTAAGCAGGCGGCCGAGCTCGGCACACCGACGCTTGTGCTCACACACCTCATCCCAGCTCCAAGCACTCCCGACGAGGTGCAGGCCTTCGTCGACGATGTTCGTTCCGGTGGTTTCGAGGGTGAGCTGATCGTTGCGAACGATCTCGACTCGGTCACGCTGGGGTAGGGACGATCCCGTGACGAACGTCCTGCTCATCTGCACCGATCAGCACCGCGCCGATCATGTGGGCTTCGGGGGTAACGATGTCGTTCGCACACCAAACCTCGACGCGCTTGCCAGCCGTGGCACCGTGTTTGACCGAACCTATGTGGCGAACCCGGTGTGCATGCCGAATCGGTCGAGCATCCTGACCGGTCGGCTGCCGTCGGCTCATGGGGTGGTGTTTAACGACCGGTCGCTCGACTGGGGGTCGAACACGTTTGTTCGCCGACTTTCCGATGCTGGTTACCGCACCCAACACATTGGCAAGTCACATATCCAGATTCACGCCGCCAGCTTCTTCCCCGACGGCGACGGTGTTCCGGTCGGTTGGGATCGGGATCGGAACACTTGGGACGGGCTCGAGAGTTTCGCTCGCTACATCGACGGCGACCCTGGCCCGGTCGAGAACTTCTACGGGTTCGACCAGGCCGAGTTCTGCCTCGGTCACGGTGCTGTGGTCGGTGGGCATCATCTTCGATGGGCCCTCGACCGTGGGTTCGATCCCGCAACGGCGGGCGGTGGCCCCAAGTCGCCCGCACGATTCCGGTCCGAACACTGGTGGCAGGTCTCGAAGCCCGCATACGACGAAGGCGTCCACTCGACCGAGTTCGTGACGTCGAGGTCGGTCGAGTTCATCGAGGGAGCAGCATCTGCCACCGAGCCGTGGTTCCTGTTTGCGTCCTACCCCGACCCACACCATCCGTTCACCCCGCCGGGGGAGTGGTTCGATCGTCACGACCCCGCCGATATGGAACTGCCCGAGTCGTTCCACGACCCGGTCGATCACCTGCCAGAGTTCCTGCGGACAATGTCGGCCGACGCCGGGGCTCGTGGCCCGATGCGTATCAGTGCCGAGGCGTTGCGTGACGCCATGGCTGCGCAGTATGGATCGATCGAAATGATCGACGAAGGTGTCGGTCGCATGTTGGCAGCCCTCGAAGCGTCGGGCCAGCTCGACGACACGATCGTCATCTTCACTTCGGACCACGGCGATATGTTTGGCGACCACGGGTTCATGCTGAAGGGCGGCTTTCTCTTCGAGGGAACGACCCGAGTGCCGCTGGTCATCTCCCAGCCCGGCGCGACTGGCGCCCGCACGTCATCGCTTTCATCCTCACTCGACATCGGGACGACGATCCTCGACCTTGTCGACGTCGACTCGTACGACGGTGTGCAAGGCGTGAGCCTCACACCGCTGCTCGAAGACCCCCAGGCTGAGGTTCGAGACCATGTGCTCATCGAAGAAGACGTGCCCGACTACGGGCTCTGGTCGAACGTCGTTCCCGAACACTCACGGACCCTCGTCACCGCAGATGCTCGCATGACCCGCTACTCGACCGGCGAGGGAGAGCTCTATGACCTCGACGCCGACCGTGCCGAGCGCACCAACCTCTTCGACGACGCAGACGGCCTTGACCTACGCCACCACATGACCGACCAACTCGCAAACGCCCTCGTCAGCGCAGCCGACTACGCCCGCTTCGTGGACAGTTAGGGTCTGTCCCTCACTGTCCACTTGGTTCGGCGGCGGCGGCCGCAGCCTTCTTGGCCATGATCTTGAGGGAGAAGGCTTCGCCTCGGCCGATGTCGCTCCATGGGCATACGCCGATGCAGATGCCGCAGCCGTGGTTCTCGACGAAGTACGGGATGCAGGTGTCAAAGTCGACGTACCAGCGCTCGCGCCCTCGGACCATTTGTTTGGTGTCGAAGATGGCGTTCGGTGGGCAGTTGGTGGTGCAGGACTGACAGCGGGTGCAGAATTCGTCGACACCGATGTCTTCGGGAGCGTCGAGTACGAGCGGAAGGTTCGTGGCGACAGCGCCGAGGCGGAACATCGACCCGAGATCTTTCGAGATCAGCGACCCGTGCTTGCCGAGCTGTCCAAGGCCAGCTTCGACTGCGGCGGGTATTTGGAGGAAGCCGTGGATAGCTGCTTGGGCTTCCCACCCCATGTCTCGAATGTGTTGAGCGATCTTGGCTGAGATGATGTCGGTGCCGCGGTACTCGGCTTGGATGGTGAGCGCTGCGTGTTCGCTCGGTGCTTCGAGCGCGGCGTCGCGGTCCATCTGCACGCCGAAGCTGATGATGTAGGGGTGCTCTTTCGCGTTGAGGGGAAGGTCTTCGGTGACCATGTCGTTCGTGAGCGGCGCAATGCCAACCATGCACGAACCGAGTTCGAGCGCGAGCGCCTTGATCTGGTCGGTCATGGCCTGTGGGTCGTCGACCGGCACCTTCTCGGGGGCAACCTCGCCGGTGAAGCGACGCGTGTTCCACTGACGCTTGAGCAACGCAATCCACTCGCCCTGGGTACGGATGCCTTGGAACAGGAACTCGAGCTTGCCCATGGGATGACCGAATTTCCAAGTGTGGAAGATGGGGCTCGCGGGGCGATGTTCGGTCTCGCCGAGTCCGTTGATGACGTTGCCTGAAACCGGTGGGCGCTGCACCTCGAAGGCATAGTTCGTCGAGGGATACTCCTCGAGCTTCATGAAGTGGGCCTTGCGCGACTTGCCCGGCTTCGGGTTGAAGTCGGCGGCGGGTTGGCCTGGCTCTGGGTCTGGTGTGTCGGGCCCGAAGTCGTCGAGCACGATCTTGCGACCTGCTTGCTGCGCCTCGTTGAACTCCTTGCGAAGGGCGCGACCGGTGGTCCAGTGACGCTTCGACGTCTTTAGGAGCTGCCGAGCGCCGCTGACGTCTTGTTGAAGTCGTTCACGAATGTTGGTCGCCATTGGTCCCTGCTACTTCTTTGTCCACCCAACGGTTGACGGGTGGCCCTTCCGTTGTTCCTTGGCTTCGCCGGTGTGGTTGCCCACATTCCAACCCACCTCGGTGAGGTTGGCGGTGGCGAAGTCAACAGACTCCTGGTCGGTCACGGTGGCGACGGTGTCGTTCCACTTATTGAGCCAGCCGGCCAGGCAGTTGACCGCCAAGATCTCGATGATCTGCTCGTTCGAGTAATGCTTGCGCAGCTCCTCGAAGTGCTCGGGCGTCGACTGGTTCGGCGACTGCGACCCAGCCCACACAATGTCGAGTGCAGCCCGCTCGGCCTCGGTGAAAAGGTCAGAGTCTGCGTACTGCCAGATGGCCTGAATGCGTGCGGTCTCGACTCCAAGAGCGTTCAAACTGAACGCACCGTGAGACTGTCAATGCAAGCTCCCGTTGGACTGACTCGCCATCGTGAACAGCAGCTTCTTGAGCTCGGTGGGAACCGTGCGCTCGCTATAAACGAGGTTCGCCAGGTCGTTGACCATCTGGCGAAGCTCGGGCCAGTTCTCCAGCTCGAAGTCTTGACGGTCGTGGTATTCAGCCATGGCTTGTCTCCTTACCCGCGAAGGTGTTCGGGGATCGTTACTTGCAGTTCGTCGGCGATGTCGTAGTACCGCTTGTTGACCGGCACGCCGACGGCGTCCACCACCCGGTTGGTCCCCTCGAAACCGGCGCAGACGGCGGCGGCCCGCGTGACGGCGCCCGGGCCGGCTGCGTCGTGGAGGTCCTGGCGGGCGATCGCGAGTTCGTCGAAATCCATGAGGACGATCGCATCGACGAAGGCGACGAGTTCCCGGCCGAGTGGAACGAGTGGATCCAGGGCCGCGTTCGTCACGGCGAGAATGTTGACCGGCTGGTTGTTGGCGTTGGAGTTCTCACGGAGCATCCAGGCGTGGCCGAACAGTCAAAAGAAGCATTCGTTGAGGTACGAGGTTCTCGATGCGACGAGCTCCATTTGCGCCCGGCTGAGTTCACGGCCCGGATCGATGTCGTACTTGTGGACGAATTCGTC
>CALHXU010000222.1 GCA_938040365.1 uncultured Acidimicrobiales bacterium | reverse complement strand
GGTGAATACCTCGACTTCGACGAAGATCGGATCGACCAAGAGGTCTTTGTCCGCCACGCACAAATCGCCGCGTTCTGCCCAATGATGCAGTTCTCGGCGGCCCCGTGGCGTCTCCTCGACAAAGAACACGCCGCTGCGGTCCATGCTGCTGGCGAACTCCGCACAGACGTGCAGGAACGGATCGTCGAGCTCGCACATGACTGGGTAGCAACGGGCGACCCAATCATGAGGCCGCTCGGCTACGAGTTCGCAAACGCGGGCCTAGACCACGTCAACGACCAGTTCTTGCTCGGCTCCGACCTGCTAGTAGCACCCGTCGTCGAACCCGGCGCCATCACTCGTGCGGTCGAGCTTCCACCGGGGGTTTGGGAAGATGAGTTCGGTCACGCTCACGAAGGGCCGAGCACCGTGGTCGTCGAAGTTGGGTTGACGTCAGTTCCGCGGTTTACCCGCCGAAGCTAGAGGCCAGCTAGCCCTGTGCCTTCTTGATGGCTCGTTCGAGCTGGGCTTTGCTCATCGATGAGCGACCCGCAATGTCGAGCTTTTGGGCTGTTTCGTACAGCTCATCTCGGGTTGGCCCTGCTGCGGCCTTCTTCTTTGCTGGTGCGGCTTTCTTGGCTGCTGCCTTTTTCTTTGCGGGCGCTGCTTTCTTGGCTGCTGCCTTTTTCTTTGCGGGCGCTGCCTTCTTGGCAGCGGCCTTCTTCTTTGCTGGCGCGGCTTTCTTGGCAGCGGCTTTCTTCTTTGCTGGTGCAGCCTTCTTGGCAGCAGCCTTTTGCACGGGTGCCTTCTTTGCCGTTGTCTCGACCACCTTTGACCCAGCTTTTTGGTCTGGTTTCGAGCGAGGCTTCGTGCCAAAGATGTCCTCGAGCCGATCCTCTATTGCGCTGCTTACCTCTTGGAGCATCCCGAGCGCATCGCTGAAGCTCTTATCGAGCGCTTCAAACATCTGGGTGCGGACTTGTTCGAATACATCACGCGGATCTTGGTTGCCGCCGGAAGGTTTTTTCGTTGCCATAGCCAGACCGTAGCAACTTCTCGCAGTCGGCGAGTTGCACGTGAAAAATTGTGTTGTGCCGTTCGAACTATCTCACGCGCAGTGGTCATTCCGATGGATTAGTCGCTCACATTGGACCTTGGCGGGATAACGAGAGAGCCCACAAGGTATGCAATCGATTATGCCCAAACCGGCGAAGGCGCTCGTGGTTCTCTTCTGCGCGTTCGTGTCGCTGAGCAGCGCCACGCCGATGCCACTTGCCGCCCAAGAAGCCGAGGTCATCAACGAAGACAGCTCCCTCGAATTTGTTCTCGCCCCGAACGAAGACGGAATCCCAGTTCAGTGGTCGGCCGATGTCATTGCCTCTGCCGATCTTCAACAGTTCGTCGTCGACGTCTACATCGATGGAGTCCTGCGTACATCCGAACTCGAACCCAACGCCGTAAGCGTCGACCTTGAACCAGTCGCCGAGTCGCGCGTCGTGCGAATCGACGTTCGCCAGCACGGCAATGCACTCACCTGTGAACATGACTCGGGTGCTGTCCAACTGCAGAATATCGTAGTCGAACGAGTTGTCGATCGCACCGAGCCAGCGACCCTGCTCGACGAACCACAGTGGATGGTGACGGCGGACTCGCCAGCCGAGGTCGCGAACCTCGCAGCGATTGGCACCTATGGGTCGGCAGCCAGCAGCTTCAGCATTGTTCAGTCCGGCGGCGCCATGGTCGAAGTCGGCGCCGACGCAGAGTTCGCGACGGCCGAGGCCCTGTGGATTGACCTCACCGGTGGTGCAGATGGCGCAGACGGCACCGACACTTCGCGGCTACTTCCCGCCGACGGACAGCGCTTCGTCGTTACCGAGACCGCCGAACTCACCGCTTCAGGCGGCTCGGTCTTCATCTCCGAATCCGCCTTTGGCGGTCGGGTCGGCTCGGTGCGCCTTGTGGTCGATCTGCTCTTCACGCCAATCTCACTCGAGAACCCCAGCTTTGCCATCCGAGTCGATGATGAAGTTGTCGAAACGGGCCTGGTCGATTTCTCGGGACAAGATTCCTTCGAAGTCACGGTCGAGGAGGCATCGTGGCCGCGTGACGCAAACGTCGCCATCGAGCTTTCGCACAGCGCCATGGCCGGACCATGTGACAACGATCGTGCATTCAGTGGCCAGATGACCGTTACGGCAGTCCCGCTTGGCACGCCTGCATCAGAACTCACGGTTGGCGACTTTCCCGCAGTTCTGCTCGAAGGTGATGCCTCGATCTTCGCTGCTGATGGCGTGTCGGACTACGAGGTTGCCTCGGTTGCCTCTGCGCTTCAGGCAACCTCCGATGTTCGCCTCACCTTCACGAACGCAGCCACCGCCGATGCGGCCGCCATCATTGTCACTCAGGGCAGTGATGGCTCGATTGTGAGCAGCGGTGACCAACTCGTCGTGACGCTCTCCGATGAAACCGTCGATGTCCTACAAGCTGAGCGCTTCTGGGTCTTCGACGATGACGCTGTTGTAAATCAGGCCGCAGTCGAGATCGTTCCCGACGCTGTGGCCTTCGTCGATGTCGATGAGGGGCCGCTCGCCAACGCCGTCGGCGCGCTCACACCAGTTCGGACGATCTCGTTCGCGCTGCTGGCGCTCGGTGTTCTCGCCGTACTGAGGATGTTGTGGAAAAACTCCAAAGCGCCGTCGGCGAGCTAACGAACCTCTGCGAACAGCTTTGTTCGGACTACGGAATCGAGTTTGGCGATATCTGGTGGATCGATCGGCCTGACCGCGCGAGCGTCACCGCGGGCGTCCCCGAGGAGGACATGGCAAACGCCATTTCCCGACACCTCGCACTTCCACGGTTCGACCGCCGCGAGGTCGTCGTCCTCGACGGCGATATCCCCGCGTCGCTTCGAGCTGGCTCGCTTCTCGTCGATGATGGCGGTCGGATCGTCGAACTGTGCGACGGCATACCCCAGACCGACTATCGCGCGGAGGTGTGTTCCTACGGTGAACTTCGTGCGCTCGTCGAAGGGCAGTGGCGCGATGACTTCACCGAAGCCGCCGTCGACGGACTCTTTCAGCTCGCCCCTGAACACTCGGCGAAGTACATCATGTCGAAAGCACAGTTCGTCGTGCTGTGTATTGCCGCCATTGCGTTCCTCGTTGCGGTGTGGACCTCGGTCATCACCTTCCTTCAAGTCGCGCTCGGCCTCGTCAACCTCTTCCTGTTCGCGTCGGTCGCCTTCAAGTTGGTCGCCGTGCTCTCGGGCCTAAAGGCCAAACGGCCCGAGTACGCCCTCGATGAGATCGAGGACTATCCGTTCTATACGATCCTCGCTCCGGTCTTTCGTGAGCCCGAGGTCGTCCGCTCGCTCGCCAAGAACCTCGGCGAGATGAACTACCCAGCCGACCGATTCGAGATCCTGCTGCTGCTCGAAGAGATCGACGACGTCACCGCTGAAGCACTCGTCGATATTCCCGGCAATCTTCTTTCGGTCGTCGTGCCCGCCTCCAGCCCGCAGACCAAACCCAAGGCCTGTAACTGGGCGCTCCATGTAACCCGCGGCGAGTTCTGCGTGATCTACGACGCCGAAGACAAACCCGACGTCGACCAACTCCTCATTGCGCTTGCGGCGTTCCAAACACCAGGAAACGAAGACGTCCTGGTCGTGCAGGGCGCGCTCGATTATTGGAACGACGAGCAAAACCCGATCACCCGAATGTTCGCCCTCGAGTACGCCTGGTGGTTTCAGTGCATGCTGCCGGGTCTGTCGGCGCTCGGCGTTCCCATTCCCCTCGGTGGAACATCCAACCATTTCCGGAGCGGACCACTACGCGAAATTCACGGCTGGGATGGGTACAACGTGACCGAGGATGCCGACCTCGGCATTCGAGCCTCCGCGCACGGTTGGCGGGTTTCCATCATTCCCTCGATGACCAAGGAAGAGGCGAACTCACAGGCCTGGAACTTTGTCCGTCAACGGTCACGCTGGCTCAAGGGCTACATGATGACCGCGCTCGTCCGAACCCGACATCCAATCGAGCTGTACCGCACGGTTGGCATCAGAGGCTTTGCGAGTTTCGTCTTTCTCATTGCGGGAACGCCGTTCACCTTCCTCGTGACACCGGTCTTGTGGGTGCTGTTCTTTCTTTCGATAACCATCGGCCCCGAATGGCTCGCGGTCTTGTTCGAGGGACGTTGGGGAACGTTAGCCACGATCAATCTGTTCGTCGTCAACGCGGTCGTGATGTGGCTGAACCTGATGGCCTGCACCTATGAGCAACGCTCAAAGCTTGTTTGGTGGACATTTGCGAACCCCTTCTATTGGTTGTTGCACTCGACGGCTGCGTACATGGGCCTGTACGAACTGATCGTCAAACCACACTTCTGGCAAAAGACCAACCACGGCCTCGCTGGACCTCGGAGCGACGATGAGGCGTAGGTTCTTTCACTCCGTCCTTTGGCTCATCGCCGGGGCGATCGCTGCTTCGTTCGGAAATGAGTCGCCGCAGCGGTGGGCGAGCGCGCTCAGCCCCGACGGCCTCTTCGAACAGGGAATCGTCGAACTCTTCGGCGCGAACTTTCAGTGGGCGGTACTTCTCGTCCTTTGGCCGGTCGCGCTTTGGGCGAACGGTCGCAGCGTCGAGTGGGGCCTCGCAATTCCGGTCGGCCTGTTGTTCTCGGGAAACGGAACCGAAGCGCTCATCTTCTTACCGGCAATTGTTGGCGTTGGTTTCTTTGTGTCGCTTCGTGAAGAAGATTGGTGGGCGAAAGCGCTCGGTGGCGCGGGTTCGCTCTTGTGGTTTGGGCTACTGAACCCCTGGGCGGGTCTGCTCGGGGGCGGCACCATCTTGTTCGCTCACGCCATCAAGAAACACGCTGCCCTTCCCGCACTCATCGTGTTCATGCCATCGGTGGTCGCTGCGGCGCTTCGACTCGGGTTCTTTGCCCCTGACGGTCCGTCGATGGTCGATCTCATCTCGGCTCTCGGTCTTGTCTGTCTGACCGCGTCGGTCTTGGCTTTTGGCGTCGGCGTGCTGGCGACCATTGCATTGGTCGCAGGAGCCGCAGGTGCCCATCCTGCTGCAGCACTTGCCGATTCGGTCGGCGTTCGCGTCGTCGACGCACCCGAAGCGGTGACTCCTGACCTTCTCGCCGATGGATTCGTTGTTCAACCCGGCGCCCGCTTTGTACTCGTCGAGGCTGAGACTACGACCGCTCGTGTCGCACCGGCCACGAACGCGGTCGCCGTCGCCGAGGTCGATGGTTGGCAACTCTTCGATACCCACCTCATCAACCCCGGCGACGTGAACGCCCGTCGTTGAGCGTTTGGCCTACTGGCAGATCGCTTCGAGTTCGACGTCGATGGTCATGACCGAATCGGCAGTAGATGGGGTGTGAAGGCCGATCCACAAGCAGAGTTCATCATCTGGCCATAGCGCTTGGACTTCGATGGGG
>CALHXU010000221.1 GCA_938040365.1 uncultured Acidimicrobiales bacterium | reverse complement strand
TTGCCGGACTTGACTGCGGCGAGTCCTTGAACGCCGCCGGGTTCGGAGAGCACTGCGCCGCCATTTGCATCGTCTTTGACGTAGGCGAGTCCGTCGTCGAGAAGTGCAAAGACGTCAGGGGCAATTTCTACGCAGATACCGTCACCGGTGCACAAGTCTTGATCGATCCAGACCTTCATGTCATAACCTCTCGAAAATCCTCACGTTGCTCATCTCAGCACCATGATTTCCTGAGCCTGATTGTACCGACGAAATCGGCTCGTTTAGGAGAAACCTCTTCGAAACGTTTCTCGCTTGGTTCGCTCCACGTATCTCGGAGCGTGTACGACTAGGTTCTGGTCCAGGAGGACTTTCACCTGTGAGCGAAGACTACGAACGCGATGAACTCGAACGAGAACTGGCAACGGTTCGGCGCGAGGCAGCAATTCTGTCGACCGAGGTCGAACTGCTTCGTCGGCGCCTCGACGATTCTCCTGGGCGCTCTCGAGCGCTCGAGGAACGACTCCGAGAGACAAAGTCTCAACTCAACCAATCCGTCGAGCGCAACGAAAAGCTCACCTACACCTTACGCGAGGCACGCGACAGTATTGCGACCTTGCGTGAAGAGATCGACAAGCTCACCCAAGCTCCTGCGAGTTACGGCACCTTCCTTGGCCTAAACGATGACGACGGCAGCGCGGATGTATTTGCGGGCGGCCGCAAAATGCGTGTTGCGGTAAACCCCGAACTCGACGAATTGCTCGAGGTTGGTCAAGAGGTTGTCCTAAACGACAGCCTCAACATCGTGAAGGCCCGCACGCTCGAAACGACCGGCGAGATGGCGAGCATCCGCGAGCTCATTGGTACCGACCGGGCAATGATTACCGGCAGAGCCGACGAAGAGCGAGTGGTGACGATCGCCGAAGAACTTCGAGAGCCCGGAATGTTGAAGGCGGGCGACGCCGTGTTGCTCGATCAACGCTCCAACATGATCGTCGAAAAGCTCCCGCGGCCTGGTGTAGAAGATCTCGTTCTCGAAGAAGTGCCCGACGTTTCCTATGCCGACATTGGTGGCCTCGACGAACAGATCGAACAGATCACCGATGCGATCGAGCTGCCCTTCGTGCACGCCGACCTGTTCACCGAATACGAGCTGCCCTCGCCGAAGGGAATCCTGCTCTATGGGCCACCGGGGTGCGGCAAGACGCTGATCGCAAAGGCGGTCGCGAACTCGCTCGCAAAGCGCGTGAGCGAAGTAAGCGGCGATGACACTGCGCGCTCGTTCTTTATCAACATCAAAGGTCCTGAGCTCCTCAACAAGTACGTAGGCGAAACCGAACGTCAGATTCGCCTCGTCTTCCAACGAGCGCGCGAGAAGGCCCAAGAAGGATGGCCGGTCATTGTCTTCTTCGACGAAATGGAGTCGCTCTTCCGAACGCGTGGATCGGGCATTAGCTCCGATATCGAATCGACGATCGTCCCCCAACTCCTCGCTGAGATCGACGGTGTCGAAACACTTCGCAACGTCGTAGTGATCGGCGCCTCGAATCGAGAAGACCTGATCGACCCAGCGATCCTTCGTCCCGGCCGGCTCGATGTGAAGATCCGCATCGAACGACCAGACGAACTTGCTGCAGCTGCGATCTTTAGCCAGTACCTCACGGCGGGGCTGCCCATCGATGACACCCTCATTGCGACCACCGGCGGGGGAGACCGCCACAAAGCAATCGCGGCGATGGTCGACGCTGCAGTCGAGGAGATGTACTCGACCGAAAAGGCGAACGAGTTCTTAGAAGTCACCTACCAAAACGGGGACAAAGAAGTCATGTACTTCAAGGACTTCTCCTCGGGGGCGATGATCGAAAACATCGTGCGTCGGGCAAAGCAGCTCGCGATCAAACGTGAAATTGGTGGCGGAACAAAGGGATTGTGCTCAGAGGATCTCATCGCTGCGACCAAGCGCGAGTTCCGTGAGCACGAGGATCTTCCGAACACGACGAACCCTGATGATTGGGCGAAGATCTCAGGCAAGAAGGGCGAGCGAATCGTCTACATCCGAACGCTCGTTGGCGCTGCAGCCAATCAGGGCTCGGGCGGCCGCGAGGTTCAGCGGGTCGGAACGGGGCAGTACCTGTAGTGCCAGTGCCGAAGACTCTCGGTATCGAAACCGAGTACGGCATCGTCTTGCGCGGGACCGACGACCCACAGCCCATTCTTGCGTCCTCGTTGCTGATCAACGCCTATTTGGCCGATCGTGACGACGGCGGGCCAAGCCAGCGTGTCTCCTGGGATTTCGAGGACGAAAGTCCTGCCCAAGATCAACGCGGCGAAACGCCGCTCCACGCGCTCGCTCCCGAGATCGAGACCCACCTCGTCAATGCGGTGCTCACCAATGGAGCCAGGTATTACGTCGACCACGCGCACCCCGAGTACTCGTCACCCGAGTGTGCCGACGCTCGCTCGGTGGTCGTACACGACCGCGCCGGTGAAGAGATTCTCATTCGCTCGATGAAGGCCGCGAACGACGTGCTGAACAACGGACAAGAAATCGTTGTCTACAAGAACAACAGCGACGGTAAGGGCAACTCCTATGGTTGCCACGAGAACTACCTCATGGATCGGGCAACGCCGTTTGGTCAGATCGTCCAGCACGGCATAACCCATTTCATTTCCCGGCAAATTTTCACCGGTTCTGGAAAGGTCGGCACCGAATTGCCGGGCTGTTCCCGAGACGAGGTGGACTTCCAGATCACCCAACGAGCCGACTTCTTTGAAGAACCGGTCGGTCTCGAGACGACGCTCAAGCGGCCGATCATCAATACCCGCGACGAGCCACACGCCGATGCGCGAAAGTATCGGCGGCTACATGTCATTGCAGGCGATGCAAACATGTCTGAAGTTGCGACCTACCTGAAGGTCGGGACTACTGCGATCGTGCTTGCCATGGTCGAACAAAACGCGATTAGTCGCCCACTCAACTTTGCCGATCCGGTGCGCGCAATGCAGCAGATCAGCCTCGACCTGTCGCTTAAGCGCACGGTCGAGCTCGAAGACGGAACCCGCGTCCGAGCTACTGAAATTCAGCGTGGTCTCTTCGAGGATGCGCAGGCGTTCATCGAAGCGCATGGCGTGGACGATGTTGGTGGCCCGGTGGCACTCGATGTGATGTCGCGATGGGAACACACCCTCGATGCGCTCGAAACCGACCCGATGAAGCTCTCGACAACGCTCGACTGGGTCGCGAAGTACCGACTGTTCGATGCCTACCGTGAGCGCCACGACCTCGCGTGGGATGACGCCCGCCTCGCTGCGATGGACATCCAGTATCACGACATGCGTCCCGGCCGTGGCCTCGCAAAGAAGATCGGCCTAGAAGAGATCGTCACCGAGGCAGAAGTGGCCGAGGCAATGACCGTGCCACCGAGCGATACGCGAGCGTTTTTCCGCGGCGAGTGTTTACGCAAATGGCCGACCGATGTGGTCGCGGCGAACTGGGATTCGATCGTCTTTGACGTGGGAACCGACCCGTTACGACGGATTCCAATGATGGAGCCGACTAAAGGTACGCGCGACCATGTCGGTAGCGTGTTAGAAGAGTGCAGTACTCCATTGGAGTTGCTCGAGCGTCTCTCGGGCTAGTACCGGTCGACAGATTTTGATAGTCCAAAGCTGAGGAGAACCCTTCATGGCAGAACGTGAACAGAAGAAAGTTGCACCAGATCGCGAAGAGGTCCAGCAAAGCGACCTTCCCGCACCGTCGGCGTCGAGCGAGCAACTGAAATCAGACATGGATGACCTCCTCGATGAGATCGACGAAGTGCTCGAGACCAACGCGGAGGATTTCGTAAAGAGCTATATCCAAAAAGGTGGCCAGTGACACTTCCATACTTCGAGCTTGGTCAGGATCCAGGCCCAGACTTTGCCCGCTTTCTTCGCTCGAACGGCACCGAACCGTTCCCGCCAGCTGAGGGCGCATCGACCCACGAGATCACCCACGGCACCACCTGTGTCGCAGTCCGCTATCAAGATGGCGTCATCATGGCCGGTGACCGCCGAGCCACGGCAGGCAACCTCATCTCCCACCGCTCGATCGAGAAAGTATTTTCCGCCGACCGCCATAGTGCAGTAGCGATCGCCGGAGCAGCAGGACCGGCAGTCGAAATGGTTCGACTCTTCCAATTGCAGCTCGAGCACTACGAAAAGGTCGAAGGGTCGCCGCTCAGCCTCGAAGGCAAGGCAAACCAGCTTGGTCAGATGCTGCGCTCGAATCTGCCAGCAGCCATGTCAGGGCTCGCCGTCGTGCCGATCTTTGCTGGCTTTGACCTCGGCCGCGAGACCGGGCGTCTGTTCGAGTACGACATTACCGGTGGCCGCTACGAGGAATCGGACTACGCCGCGACCGGTTCGGGGTCGCTTCATGCCGAAACCGTGATCAAAGTCGGATACCGCCAAGCAATGACCGCTGACGAGGCAATTTCGCTCTTGGCCGAATCGCTCTTCCAAGCAGCCGATGCCGATTCGGCTACCGGCGGCGCGGACCGGCTTCGCAACATCTTCCCGATCTTTGCGACGATCAGCGCAGAAGGGTTCGAACGGGTTGCCGATGAGGCGATTGGCGAGCACTTCGTCGAGATTGCCGATCGGTTCGCTGCAAACCACCGGGAGGTTGGATCATGACGACACCGTTCTATGTAGCACCCGAACAAGTGATGAAGGACCGCGCCGACTACGCGCGCAAGGGTATTGCCCGTGGTCGAAGCATCGTTGCGATGGCCTATGCCGACGGCATCTTCATCTGCGCCGAGAACCCGTCGTCGACGCTGCACAAAGTCTCGGAGATCTACGATCGAATTGGCTTTGCAGGGGTTGGAAAATACAACGAGTTCGACCAACTCCGCATTGCCGGAATCCGCCATGCCGACCTCAAGGGCTTTACCTACAGCCGCGAAGACGTCGCAGCTCGCAACTTGGCGAACAACTACGCGCAGATGCTCGGCCAGAGCTTCACCCACGAGATGAAGCCCATGGAGGTCGAGATCCTCGTCGCAGAGATCACCGACACCCCGGGCGAAGAGCAGATGTTTCACATCCTCTATGACGGAACGGTCATGGACGAGACGAAGTTCGTCGTTCTCGGAGGCGAGGCCGAAGTCATTCGGGCACGGATGGCCGAATCCTTTGCTGAAGGACTGTCCGCTGAACAGGCTCTCGGCGTCGCTCGCGCGGCGCTTGCCGGAGATGATCGAACGATCGAGGACGCCGATCTCGAGATTGCGATGCTCGACCGGACAAAGGGACGACGTACCTTCACCCGCTGGGAGCCGTGAGCTCGCCTCGCGGTCCTCGAATTGGGATCGTCACCGGTTCAGGCCCTGAAGCTGGGATCGATCTGTGGCAGAAAATTCTCGACGAAAACAGGCTCGACGTGGGTCCAGCGTTTCGTGGAGATATCGACGCTCCCAACGTCACGATCCTCTCGATACCCGAACTCGGCCACTCGATGGACCTGCCCGACACGAAAGACGAGGTCTGGGCCTCACTTTCTGTTGCTTGCGAGCAGATCGCTCAGCGCGTCGACGTGTTCGCGATTGCCTGCAATACGTTGTACGCCTTCGAGGAAGCCATTGGCGAGCTCGAACTGTCAGCGACGCTGCTCTCGCCGGTCGATAGCGTCGCCGCAGAGGCAAAGCGAAGAGGTCTCGAAACGATTGGATTGTTGGCTGCCGGTCCGGTGATGGATCTCGAGCATGGCTCATCGCCCTATGGCCGGCTCGCCGATACGTTATCGATCGAGCTGCCGAAGGACCGGGCTGGGCTTCACGAGGTCATCAAGGAGGTCAAGGTGCACGGCGGCTCGACGCCGTCGATCGCACGCGAATTTGCTTCGATCGTCTCGGAGCTGTCGGCCGATACGGCGGCTCTTGCGTGCACCGAGTTGCCACTGATCGATGCAACCGGAATCGACGTTTCCCTTATCGACCCAACCCAGCTCCTTGCACGCGACCTCGTTACGTTTCGCGATCACCTCTAGCGCCGGCCGAATTGCACCACAGCATGGGTCGTTTGGCCTAAAGCAAACGCGTTCGCTGCCGATTGGACACTATGTCGGGACAGCGCCCTTTCGGACAGGTAATAGCAGAACATCGGACCCTCCTTGGGCTCTCACCAAGAGGTGCAGCACGCCTGCTCAACCTCACTCCATCGCTGCTCGAAGATCTTGAAAGTGGACACGTCCTACCAACGCCTGCGATCCGGCAGCTCTTCGAGGCGACCTACACGATCGACCTCTCGTCGACGGCAACCCGGGAGACCGGCGATGTCGTGATCCCGCCTGCGTCCTATGACGAGGCCAGCGAAATGCTGCTGGTCGGAAACCTCGGGGTCCGTTTCCGCATCGGCGTCGACGACAACGACGTCTTGTTTCGAGGGTTCAGCGCCGCGTACCGACGCGCCCACCGACTCGGCCCAGCCGAAATGATCAGGCTTGGAGTGAACGACATGGAAACCCTCGCTGCCTTGGCCGACCTCACCGACCTCGACCTCGACGAGCGAGCCCGGTTTTGGTTTGGCCAGGACCGAACCGCAGGGCAGAGCTTCTCTACACTCCTCGCCATGTCTCGGCCCCGACGGCGCGACCACGACGAGCAATAAGACCACACACGGTGTCGTAGCGGTGAGCAAGAATTCGTTCGCAAACGTGCTTGAAGCCCGGAATTGACCACTTCGTGCACTACGGTTCAGTCCATGCAGCGCCGAATCTTCGGACTCGAAAACGAATACGGCGTTACCTGCACCCTCGAGGGGCAGCGGCGCTTGTCGCCCGACGAGGTGGCGCGCTATCTGTTTCGGCGCGTCGTCTCTTGGGGAAGGAGCAGCAACGTCTTTCTCGCAAACGGCGCTCGGCTCTACCTCGACGTTGGCTCACACCCCGAGTACGCAACACCTGAGTGCGACAACGTGTACGACGTGATCGTGCACGACAAGGCGGGCGAGCGAATTCTCGAGCAGCTACTCACCGGTGCCGAGCAGCGCCTCGTTGAAGAGGGGATTCGCGGCGACATCTATCTGTTCAAGAACAACACCGATTCGGCGGGCAACTCCTATGGCTGTCACGAGAACTACCTGACGAGCCGCGAGGACGACATTGGAACCTATTCAGAGGTGCTGATCCCGTTCCTCGTCAGTCGACAGATCTATGCAGGCGCCGGAAAGGTACTCCAAACGGCACGCGGCGCAATGTTTAGCGTGAGCCAACGCGCCGAACACATCTGGGAAGGTGTTTCGAGCGCGACGACCAGGTCGCGCCCCATCATCAATACGAGGGACGAACCGCACGCCGACGCCGAACGCTACCGACGCCTTCACGTGATCGTGGGCGATTCGAACATGAGCGAGTACACCTCGTTCCTCAAGGTCGGAGCTGCATCGTTGATGTTGCGAATGCTCGAGGAACCAAGCGTTGTATTGCGCGACATGACCCTTGAGAATCCAATCCGAGCAATTCGCGAGATCAGCCATGACCCGACCTGTAAGCGGCGCGTGCGACTCGCCAACGGCAGGGAAGTGTCTGCGCTCGACATTCAATCGGAATACCTCGAACGCGCCATTCGGTTTGCCGCCCACCACGAGCTCGATCCGCTCGAAAAGCAAGCGCTTTCGATGTGGGAGCACTGCCTCACGACGATCGAGGACGATCCACTGAAGCTCGATCGCGAGGTGGACTGGGTCATCAAATACAAACTCGTCGAGGCGTATCGCGAGCGGCACGGTCTCTCGTTGTCCGATGCCCGGGTTGGCCTGATCGATCTGCAGTACCACGACATCAACCGGCAGCGCAGCCTGTTCTATCGCATGCAGCGCAAGGGCCTGGTCGAACGTGTCTGCGACGACCACGACATAGCCGCTGCTGTCGAAACGCCACCGCAGAACACCCGCGCTCGCCTGCGCGGCGAGTTCATCAAGAAAGCAAAAGAGAAGCGCCGAGACTTTACGGTCGATTGGGTGCATCTCAAGCTCAATGATCAAGCGCAAAGAACCGTCTTGTGCAAAGACCCATTCCGCAGTCACGATGAGCGCGTCGATAAGCTGATCGCCAGTTTGTAATGTCTGAAATGGGCGGTACCGCCTCAACTCGTTCCAGGGTCCATCGAGATGAATAAACTTGAACGCCTCATGAAGCTGCTCACGGCGCTTCTCGACACGACCCAACCGCTCAGCGCCGAAATGCTTCGCTCGCGCATTGGTGGATACTCCGACAAAGACGACTCGTTTCGGCGGGCATTTGAGCGAGACAAAGACGACCTTCGCCGGATGGGGGTCGAGATCTTGGTGCGAACAGTGCCAGAGACCGAGCCGCCAATCGATGGATATCTCGTCGATCAAGACGAATACGCAGGGCAAGACCCCGGGCTGACCAGCGAAGAACTCGCAGCGTTACACCTCGCTGCGGCACTCGTGCGCCTCGACACCCTCGGCAACGACACCGTAGGCAGCGACACGCTGTGGAAGCTCGGTGGCGCATCTCGTGCAGCGTCGGCTGACGGCGCGCCGGGAGTTCAGGTCAAAACGGGCGAAGAGACCGAGCTTGCGGCGATCTTCCACGACGCGATCGCCGCAAGACAAGTCGTTCGTTTTGGTTATGGCGACCTCGATCGTGCGGTCGAACCAGCTCGGCTGACCTTTACGAGTGGTCACTGGTATGTGTCGGGCTTCGATCAGGCCCGCGACGATGACCGGGTGTTCCGCATCGACCGGGTGGTCGGTCCGGTGCAAGTCGGTGCGTCAAATGCCTTTCCCGCCCGTTCGGCCCGCGGTCCTCAGGTGACCCGAACGTGGGAACTCGGTGACGAAGAACCACGCGCCGTGTCGGTCCAGATCGAACAAGCAATGGTGTCGACCGCTCGATTGCAACTCCACGATGATGAGATCGAGGAGCAAGCAGATGGCTCGATCATCGCCACGCTCGACGTTGCAAACAGCGACCGCTTCCGTGATTGGGTGCTGACGTTCTATGACAACGCCGTCGTCCTCAGCCCGCCCGAGATGCGCCAAGTGATGGTCGACTGGTTCAACGAGATGGCGGCGCCATGATCAAGGCTGAGGACCGGTTGGCCCGGCTCATCGCTGCGATTCCGTGGATCGTTGCCCAAGACGGCGCTCCAGTCGATGAGATTGTGGAGCGCTTTGACTACCCGCGTGACCTGCTCCTCGCCGACCTCATGGATGTTGTGTTCTTCGTAGGCGTGCCGCCCTATACCCCCGACACATTGATCGATGTCTTGATCGACGACGACACCGTCTGGATCGACTACGCCGACTGGTTCGAGCGTCCAATGAAGCTCTCGGGGGCTGAGTTACTCGCGCTGTTGACCGCTGGTGAGATTGCGCTGTCGTTCGACAACCACGATGAAGCGGGGCCGTTGGCTCGTGGTCTCACGAAACTTCGCCTCGCCAGCGGACGTGGCGCGGCGGTCGATGTGCAGTTCAGTTCGACCGATCGGACGTATCTCCCAGCATTGCGCTCTGCCGCCGATAACCGGACGCTCGTCGAGATCGATTACTACTCATTTGCACGCAACTCCCGTTCGACCCGCCTGATCGAGCCCGATCGGTTCTTCGTTGTCGAGGGCAACTGGTATGTCGGTGGATACTGTCACCTCGCCGAGGCGGACCGAATCTTTCGCGTCGACCGCATCGACGACCTCTCGGAGACGAGCGAACCGTTTTCGTCTCCGACCTCGGCTGCGGTGTCCGCGGGGGACCCAGCCGAGATGTTCAGTATCAGTGACGCCCCTCGAGCGACGATCACGATGCCAGCGAGCGCTATGGGCGCGCTCGACGGACAGGTCGACTCGATCGTCGAGGCCGAAACAGGCGAGCTCACGGTAACACTCCCGGTGTCGTCAAAACGATGGCTCGAACACCTGCTCGTTCGGCTGGGGCCGGGAGTTTCGGTCGTCAGTGACGGCGGAGTCGGTGTAGATCCTGGCGCTGCAGCAGCGAACATGCTCACCCGCTACGGCGTGGTCGCCAAATGAGCGACTCCAACAGCGGTGGTCCAAGTAGCACCACACCAAATCGTCAGCAACCCGGCCCAAGGCGTCCGCTCCAAGACCGCCCCATTCACAGCAGGGTGGACGAGGTGCCCATGGATCGCAGCACCGAGGTGACCGAGGTGACCGCCGAGACCCCCGAAGTCGAGGGAGAGCCGTCGGTAAGCAACAGTGTTCGAGATGCCGCCGAATGGATAGCGGTCGTGGTCGTGGCGCTCGTCGCTGCGCTCGTGATTCGCGAGTACGTCGTTCAGGCCTTTGAGATTCCATCCCAGTCGATGGAAGACACCGTCAACGTCGGTGACCGAATTCTTGTGAACAAACTGAGCTATTCAATCGGCGAGGTAGACCGCGGTGACCTCGTCGTGTTCGAACGAGGGAACCTCATTGCAGGCGATACCGACGAACTGATCAAGCGTGCAATCGCGCTGCCCGGTGAGACCATCGAAGTGCGCAGCGACGGCAATATCTACATCTGGGGACCCGAAGAGGGGCCCGAGGATGCATTCTTGCTTCCTGAGCCATACCTTTCCGACTCAGCAGCACAGGCGTTCCGAATCGGGGCGGGTATCCCGGTGACGAGCGACGTGTGGCACGAACGCTGTCTGAACCAACCGCGCGAAGTCGGGCGATGCACGCTCGACGACAACAGTTTCTTTGTGTTGGGCGACAACCGCGGAAATAGCGCTGATTCTCGCGTCTTTGGCCCAGTTCCCGCCGAAAACGTCGTGGGCGAAGCCTTCTTCCGAATCTGGCCGATCAGCGCGGTTGGCGGTTTCTAAGGTTCGGCTGGTCGTTGGTCCTGAATTCTTGGCCCAAGCCCAAACATTGAGGCGCCCAAAGCCGATGGATCAGGTGACCGACCGCCAGACTGGCAGAGGGTACACTCAGCTCAGTGACTATTACGCCGCGTTCGCAAGCGGACACCCCCGAAGGCTCCGAGCCTCTCGATGACTCCGAGTGGGTCCGATCGGTAGTTTCTGCTGCACTTGTGCAGGCGAGTATCCCTGACGAGCAAGCACATCGAGTGTTGCAAGCCGCGACCGCAGCGCCCGAAAACCCTCAGGTGACCTCCGCTCCATTTTCGGCGCCACAAAAGCCCCGAGCCGATGGTGCTGGGGAAAGTTCGCCGCACGCCACGAACGTCGACGCACTCGGCAAGGATCTCCTCACCAAAGATCTCTTTACCGAAGACATCTTCGTCGATGCACCCGAAGTCGAAGAGCTCATTCAAGAGCCAGCCTTTATGGGCCGGCCAGCGCAACAAGATGGCCGGCCCATCAGCGCACAGGCCACGGCGCAGCGACGTGCGATTCCTGCCTTTGATGGAGATTCAGTCCCGAATGGCGGGTTTTCAGACGAGGTGCTCAGTGAAAGCGATGCGTCGCTCGAGGGCTATCGGTCGAGCACGATGCGCACGATCATCGAGTGGCTCGTCGTTGTTTTTCTCGCCCTCGTCGTTGCGGTGCTCGCAAAGGAGTTCATCGTCCAAGCGTTTTGGATTCCGTCTGAATCGATGGAGACGACGGTCAACGTTGGCGACCGGGTCCTCGTCAACAAGTTGAGCTACCAGTTCAACGATGTTCGGCGAGGTGACCTCGTCGTCTTCGAGAAGGTCGAGGGAACGCCCGGCGACACCGACGACCTCATCAAGCGCGCCGTTGCGTTGCCCGGAGAGACGATCGAAGTGCGCTCCGATGGACGTCTGTGGATCTGGGGTCCTGGTGAAACACCCGACGACGCACTCCTACTCGACGAGCCGTATCTCGACGTCCAGAACGCGTTGCTGAACGCTCCGTCGAGCAGCGACGCTCCGAGCGCAACGATTTGGCACGACACGTGTCTCAACAGTCGTGGTGACGGCGCACGCTGCACGCTCGACGACCAGAGTTATTTCATGCTCGGCGACAACCGCAGCCGATCATTCGACTCTCGCGGCTTTGGGCCAGTCCCCGAAGACAACCTGATTGGCCGAGCGTTCCTTAGGATCTGGCCCCTCAGCGATATTTCGACCCTCTGAGCAGCAAGCCTCACGCCAACAGGTGCTTCTCTGAGAGGCGTTAGACGGTTGGTTCGTCGGGAGTTCCCTTGTCCTCGTGGGCAGCTAATGCATCCATCATGAGATCGACGGTGTCGCAATACAGGCCGTCGATGCCGATGCGGAGCAATTCGCGCAACACCCGCATGTGCTGGGCATCCCATCCAAAGCACAGCCTGTCGAAACGATGGAACAGGGTGGCCATGCCGCCGGTCCATTCGTCGTAGCGAAGATTTACCCCGTCGATCCCCGCTTCGGCGAGATCATAGGCCCGACGTTCTGGACCGCCGTATCCCTTGACGGCGTTCATGGCCTTCACCGACGTCGAGTCGATAAGACGGACGTGGGGGTCGAGCTCGCGCCATTCTTTCAGTCGTCGCCAGTCGTGATGGCAGAGGAAAAGGCGACCACGGTGCACCGGTTCGAGGGTCGATGCCCACGCGAGGAGCGGTTCCATTGCGTCGTCGTCTTTGATGTCGATCGAGAGGTCGATCTCGCTTGGCACCCGGTCGAAGAGCTCGGGCAACGTGATCATGGTTTTGGGAAGGTCGTTGCGCAGTTGGTTGCGAATCGACTTGCGCCTGAGCCCGAAGTGACCATCGTGGTTGAGAATCAGCGCACCGTCCTTGCTCAACCACACATCGGACTCGATACCGGTTGCGCCTAACTTGACGGCCAAGTCGAACGCCTCAGCGGTGTTCTCAGGTGCGTGTGCGCGGGCACCGCGGTGGGCAAATGCAATCGGCCGTTCGAGCTTTGAGGGCAGTCGTAAAGTCATCGCCGACCAGTTTCGCCCCCCAACCGACAGGACGCAAAACCCTGCAAAATGGGGGCCACTAGGGTCTCTGGCCTACTCGAAATGGTCCGAAAGAAGCCAGTTCTTGCTCAAGGCGTTTCGCTTGCTTTCCGAATAGTTCTTTACAGCGACACCCCCCGGTCGCCCGAACGGAAGAGTGAGATTGATGGCAACGATTCGAGCAAGCTGCCCAGATTGCGGCGACGTGGAACTGACTACGGTCGACGTCACTGTTCGGGTATGCCTTGACGACGATCGTGGCGAGTACCGATTCACCTGTCCGGTCTGCTCGATGGTGATCGTCAAGCCCGCTGAGCATCGCACGATCGATCTGCTCGTTGCGAGCGGGGTGCACATGGATACCTGGACGCTTCCCGCCGAGCTGTTCGAGAAACGCAGCGGACGCGGGATCGACCACGACGACATCTTGGATTTCCACGATCTGCTCGAAAACGACGACGCAATCGCTGAAGCCATCTCGTCGATCGCCGAACTGTAATCTCTTGGGTTGACGCGCAGTAACCTTCTGGGTTGACGCCCAGTAACCTTCTGGGTTGACACCCAATAATCTCCTGGGTTGACACCCAGTGCAGGCGCTCGTTTACCCAACGCTCGTACGCGTTCTGTCCGGTGAGCAGTAGGTAAGACGATTCCAAGCAAATGTGTCCCTCGTCGTTGGTCAGATAGAATTGATCCATGTTCAACGTCGGGGGACCAGAGTTCCTCATCATCTTGCTCGTCGCACTTGTCGTGCTCGGGCCGACGCGCCTTCCCGATGCCCTTCGACAAGTAGGTAAGTTCATCGGCGAGGCAAAGAAGCTCTCGACGAACTTCCAAAACGAAGTGCAAGAGGCAATGAACGATCCGGTCAAAGCAGCGACTGGGGTCGAGCTACCAAAGACGAAACAAGATGTGGCGAACGCCTTTGGTGTTGTGGCGCCCTTCAGCAGCCAAGAGGCAAAGCCAAAGACGGCTCCCGACGATGGGGTCAGCGCCGAGCCATCACCCAACGTCGAGGCTTCGATCGAGCCGGTGGACCTTGCTCTGCCGGCAGAACCCGCCGAACCGGCAGTTGAGGCGACAAATGAACGCTCCGGTGACGGCGTTGGAGATGACGAGCAAGGCACCGAAGGCACACAAGACGCCGAGCGCACATCGAAGATCGAACCTTCAGCGATACCGCCGGCAGCCAACGGCTATGACCCCATTGGCGAGATTAGCGAAGTTCGTCGTGGGGACTGGTTGGACACATCGCAGACCGCAAAGCCCGTCGTCAGCGACGATAGCGATATACCGATGTTCGGGGATCGGTAGTGACCACAGATCAGGTTCCTGAACAGGGGCGCGCCGACGGCGACATGTCGCTCATCGAGCACCTCACCGAATTGCGAACCCGAATCGTACGAAGCGTTCTCGCCGTCGTGGTTGGCGCGATCGTGGTCTGGGTCTTCTACGACACGGTTTGGAATGCGCTGCTCAGCCCGTATTGCGATGCGATTGCCAACCTCGACCAACAGGTCGGCCTTGGCGAGTCCGAATGCAGCCTCGTTCTTCGTGAGCCTCTCGAGGGTCTCTCGCTGTTCTTTACCATCGTTGGATACGGCGGCTTTGTGATCGCCATCCCCGTGGTCCTATGGCAGGCCTGGCAGTTCGTGGTACCGGGCTTGTACTCCCACGAAAAGAAGTACGGCATCAGATTCGTCGTGTCGGGCGCAACGCTCTTCTTCTTCGGTGGAGGTCTCGCCTTTTGGAGCGCTCCTCGGGCGCTCGAGTTTTTGCTCGATGTCGGCGGTCAAGACTTCCTTCCTCTGCTTAGCCCCGGGCCATATATCTCGTTCTTGGTCAAGATGATCGTGGCGTTTGGACTCGGTTTTCAGTTTCCGATCATCTTGATCCTCGCCCAGCAAATCGGAATCGTGACCTCAAGCCAGCTCAAGGCCGGACGTCGGTATGCAATTGTTGGGATCGTCGTGCTCGTTGCGGTGCTCACGCCGTCGGGAGACCCAATCACCCTCGGCGTACTTTCGGTACCGATGTACATCTTCTATGAGGCGTCGATCATCTTTGGGTGGGCCAAGAGCCGTAAAGAGAAGAAACTGGCCGAGGTCTCATGACATCGGGGCTGATCGGGCCGCCTCGCACGTTTGCACTCGATCGCTTTCAGGTCGAAGCGATCGAACACCTCGAAGCCGGGCGGTCGGTGGTCGTCTCGGCGCCGACGGGAAGTGGGAAGACCTTCGTTGGCGAGTACGGGATTGGCCTCGCCGCGGGCCGGGGGAGACGGGGCCTTTTCACCACGCCCATCAAGGCGCTTTCGAATCAGAAGTACCGAGATTTGCGAATGTGGCTTGGCGACGAACACGTCGGCCTGCTCACCGGTGACAATTCGATCAACGGCGACGCTACCGCGGTCGTGATGACGACCGAAGTCCTGCGCAACATGCTCTATGCCGAACCCGAACGGCTGGCGACGACCGATGTTGTGATCATGGACGAGGTGCACTACCTGCAGAACAACTTTCGCGGTCCCGTGTGGGAAGAGGTGATCATTCACCTGCCTAGTCACATTCAGATCATTGCGCTCTCGGCGACTGTTTCAAATGCGGACGAACTCGCTGCGTGGATCACCGAAGTGCACGGCGATTGCGCCGCCGTGACCGAAAAGACGAGACCGGTGCAGCTCACGAATTCGTACTTCATCGCCGAGAAAGGGAATCGCCGAACTCACCTCATCGATACGTTGTCGAAGAATCGCGCGAACTCACAGGGACGAAAGTTTGACCCGGCGCCACGCGACCGTCATCAACGGTCGAAGAGCCGGAGCCATGGTCCGCCGCAAAAGCGGCCCTGGCGAACCCCACGGCGCCACGAGGTCATTTCCGAACTGGATCGGCGAGGACTCTTGCCAGCGATCACGTTCATCTTTTCGCGAGTGGGTTGTGAGGACGCGGTTGCACAGCTGCGGAGCCAAGGTGTTTCGCTCACCGATAGCGATACCGCCGATGCCATCACGAAATATGTTGAACAGCGAACGAGCCACCTCGACGATGATGACCGCCGAGCGCTTCAGTACTCGACGTGGCTCGCCGGGCTCCGAGCTGGCATCGCAGCTCACCACGCTGGGATAGTTCCGCTGTTCAAGGAGATTGTTGAGGAGCTCTTCGCCAACGGCTACCTGAAGGCGGTGTTTGCGACCGAAACGCTCGCGCTCGGGATCAACATGCCGGCGCGAACGGTCGTTATTGAGAAGTTGTCGAAGTTCACCGGCGAGCATCATGAGACGCTGACACCGGGCGACTACACCCAGCTGACCGGCAGGGCTGGCCGGCGTGGCATCGATGACGACGGTCTTGCGATCGTTCTCTGGACGCCGTTTACGACCTTCGATGAGGTCGTTCACTTGGCTCGGTCAGACAGTTTCGAACTTCGCTCTGCATTCCGCCCGACCTACAACATGACGTGTCATCTCGTGAGTCGATACACCCGCACGGTCGCCGAAGAATTGCTTGCTAAATCTTTCGGACAGTTTCAGGCCGACGCTGCGGTGCGCCAGCTCGAGGCGCGGCGCGAGCGACTCAGCTCCGATCACGGTTTCGCTTTGGATGCGAAGGTCTCGAATGCCAGCAGTGCTGGCAATGTGGGCACGCCGGAGTCGGGCGACGCGAGCCAAAGCGAATCCGAACGACTGCGGCGTCTCAAAGATGTCGCGGCCGCAGCGGCACGACTTCGTCCCGGTGATGTAATCGACATCGGCGGCACGGTCGTGGTCCTCTCCAGCGCATGGCGCCGCAAGGAGGTCCAGTTGCGCGTCATCGACCGAAACGGCGAGGTGTCCCAGGTCGACCTCGAACAACTCGATGCTCCGCCGGTGACCGTTACCCATATTCGGCCGCCCGAGCCGTTCAATCCAAACAGCCGATCACATCAGCACGATTTGGTTGGGGGCCTTCGTGGGGTGCGACGCCGCGCCAAGAAAAAGAAGGGTGCCAGCTACGACACGTCGAGCAGCACTGATCCGCTGATGGGTCGCGAAAAGGCAAAGGCGAACAAGGAGTTGCGGTCGCTCAATGCAAAGATCACCGAGCGCCGTGGACGACTCAACACCCGATTCCGCTCGGTCGTGGGTCTGCTCACCGAGCTTGGCTATATCGACCAATGGGAATTGACCAGACGTGGCCAGATGTTGCTCGGCACCTTTCACGAGTTGGATCTCGTTTTGGTCGAATCGCTGCGGGCTGGGCATCTCGACGGCCATGACCCAGCCACGCTCGCTGGAGTTGTGTCGACCTTTGTGCACGAGTCGCGCGGGCGAGATGACAAGCCGCCTCCGTGGTTTCCAAGTTCTGCAGCTCGTGATGCGGTCACCGGGATCCTCAAACGGCTAGCGGAGGTGCAGCGCTTGGAGTCGGCGTATGGTCTTCCCGAGAGTAGAGATGTCGACGCTGGTCTCGTAGCCGCCACCCATGGTTGGGCCGCAGGAGGCGGGCTGAGCGACATTTTGGGCACTGAAGAGTTGTCCGGTGGGGACTTCGTCCGGTCGATGAAACAGGTCGTCGACGTGTTGTCACAGGTCGCGGTGGTGAGCGAAAACCCAGCGACGCGGTCGACAGCCTACGCGGCGATCGATTTGGTGCGCCGTGGCATTGTCGATGCGTCGGTCGAGATCGGAGATGGCCTCGACCCAGCCGAGGTTGAAGACGATGCGCAATGGTGATCGAGGGCGGCCTGGCTTGGGCTGGTCTGTGATGCGAAGTGGGGACGCTCGATGGTTTTGGGCTGGTCTGTGATGCGAAGTGGGGACGCTCGATGGTTTTGGGCTGGTCTGTGATGCGAAGTGGGG
>CALHXU010000220.1 GCA_938040365.1 uncultured Acidimicrobiales bacterium | reverse complement strand
ATTAGTGCGCGAAATGGCGTTCGCCGGTGAGAACCATTGCGATGCCTGCTTCGTTTGCTGCGGCGATGACTTCGTCGTCTCGCACCGACCCGCCGGGCTGGACCACAGCGGTGCAGCCTGCGTCGATGGCGGCTTCGAGGCCGTCTTTGAATGGGAAGAACGCGTCGGAAGCACAGGCGCCTCCGGCTGCTCGTCCGGCTGCCTTTTCGGCGGCGATTCGGCCAGCGTCGCGTCGGTTCTGCTGACCGGCGCCAATGCCGACTGCCTGCAGATCCTTCGCGAGCACGATCGTGTTTGAGCTCACTCGTGCGGCGACCTGCCAAGCAAAGGTGAGATCGGCCATTTCGTCCGGTGTTGGTGCTCGGTCGGTCGCGACCGTCCACTCTTCGGGCATTGCGAGTAGGCGGTCAGTAGTTTGGACGAGTAGTCCGCCGTCGATCGACCGCATGGTCAGCTCTGCCGAGTTAGGTGCGCCCGCTTCGATCACTCGAAGGTTCTTCTTCGCAGTGAGTATCTCCATTGCTTCTTCAGAGAAACTCGGGGCGACCACCACCTCGGTGAAGACTTCACTCAAAGACTCGGCGAGTGCCTTAGGCACTTCGCGGTTGACCGCCACAATGCCACCGAACGCCGAGACCGAATCGCATTCGTGCGCACGCTGGTAGGCAGCGGTGATGTCTTCGTGGATTGCAACGCCACAGGGGTTGGCGTGTTTGATGACGACCGCGGTGGGTTCGGCGCCGAGTGAGTGGACGAGCTGCCACGCCGCTTCGGTGTCGAGCAGGTTGAGATAGCTAAGTCCTTTGCCGTTGTGCTGGATGGCTTCGTCCCACCAGCTTCGCTGGCCCGAGAACCGGTAGCGGGCGCCGACTTGGTGGGGGTTCTCGCCGTATCGAAGATCTTGTTCTCGATCGGCGGCGAGGTGAATGGATTCTGGCAGTGGGTCGTGGTTCGCAGCTTCCTCGTCGGTCTCGTCGAGCCAGGACACGATCGCTGCATCGTAGGCAGCGGTGTGGGCAAAGGCTTTGCGAGCGAGGCGCCGCTTCGTTGCGATTGAAAGTTCGCCCACGCTGAGTTCGGTCGCGATTGCGTGGTAGTCGGTCGGGTCGACAACGACGCCCACGAACTCGTGGTTCTTCGCTGCGGCTCGGACCATCGTTGGTCCGCCGATATCGATCATCTCGATTTCTCGTTGACTACTGAACGGGTAGAGGTTGACCACAACAAGATCGATGGGTGCAATGTCGTGGGTTTGCAGGTCGGCCTGATGTTCGGGATTGTTGCGGTCGGCGAGAATTCCGCCGTGCACCTTTGGGTGGAGGGTAACCACTCGGTGGCCGAGCATGATGGGCGAGCCGGTGTGCTCAGCAACATCGGTGACGGGAATGCCGGCATCGGCGATCACCTTCGCTGTTCCCCCGCTCGATAGCAGGGTCCATCCCGAGTCGACGAGGCTCTTTGCGAGGTCGGCAATGCCGGTTTTGTCAAATACCGAGAGGAGGGCAAGTTTGGCCATGGAGTTCCTTCACGTGTCGCTGGACGCAATCGGTCCTGTCTTATCTATCGCCCCTATGGGGTGAGCACATACCCGCGGTCGACGATCGTCGCCAGCGTTTCGATGTAGAGGCGTCGTTCGACCGTTTTGATCCGTTCGTGGAGCGCCGATTCGTCGTCTTCATCGAGGACGTCGACGGCTTCTTGGGCGAGTATCGGCCCATCGTCGACTACCGCCGTGGCGACGTGGATGGTGCAGCCAGTGACCTTCACGCCGTAGGCCAGCGCATCGCGCACGCCATGCCATCCTGGAAACGAGGGCAGTAGGGCCGGATGGGTGTTGATGATTCGGCCCGGCATGGCCTGAAATATCGACTCGCCGAGCACCGTGCCGAACCCGGCCATCGCGACGACATCTATCTCATGAGACTTCAGATGGGTGATGAGTCCGTCGGTGTAGGCCGACCTGTCGAAGCTGTCGGAGAAGTCGGTCCGTTCGTGGATGAGAGCCGCAATGCCTGCATCATCTGCCAGCGTTACGCCCCGGCACGGCCGATCAGAGACCACCAAGGCAATGGGAAGGCCGGCTTCCAGCATTGCTTCGAGAAGGGTTCCCGTTCCCGAGACGAGGACTGCGATTCGCACGGCGACACGCTACCCGACACCGATGATGCTGGGCGAGGTGAGAACGCGGGTTACTCGGCGGCGGTGTCTTCGCCCTGCGCGTCCTCGGATGAGACGTCTTCGTCGTCGCCGAACGCAGCAGAGAATTCGAGCGTGGCGCCAAGATCTGGATCTTCACAGCCAGCGATCCCGCCGCCGCTGCCGGCTGCGGTGAGCGAGAAGCTCGGCTCGACAAAGCCGCTCCCTGGGTCATCGGTCGTGAACCAGCGGATGACCGCATTCGCAATCGCTTCGGCCTCGGCTGGCAGCAGTTCTCCGGTTCGGATGAGCTCGATCTCTTCAGGGTTTCCGAGGAAGCCCATCTCGGCGAGAACCGCCGTGGTTTCAGGTAGGCGGATCATGCCGTAGAAGTCGGTGCCGGTGTTCGTGTTGAGTCGATACACGGCGCCCGCGTCGGCGCCGGTGAACCACGTGATGTCGAAGTCGCTGTACGCCTCGAGCGTTTCTTCATGGAGGATTCCTGCGAACCGCTTCGATTCAGGAATGAGCTGTTGATAGAAGACTTCGACGCCTGGCGTGTCGCTCGTCGGGAACTGGTTCGATGCCTGATGGTGGATCGAGATGAGCAGATCGGCTTCTAGGCGATCGGCAATCTCGACCCTGGTCACAAGCGGCACCCGGATGTCGTCGTAGCGCGTAAGCGTGACCTCGTAACCCTGCTCGGTGAGGATCTCCTCGGCGAGCAACGCAACGACGAGGTTGATGTCGCCCTCGACGATTCCGTTCGGCGAGACGGCGCCGGTTTCAGAACCGCCGTGCCCGGGATCGAGCACGACATGGACCCGATCGTTGACTTCTGCATCGAGAACAACCGCCGTGTTCTGACATGGAGTATTGACGAGATAACCCTCTTCTAACGGGGTTAGCACCGGCAACACCACACCGGTAGAGGTCCGTGCCACCCGAGGGATGCCGTCTTCCTCGAGGGGCGGCGCCGCGTTCTCCTCAACCGGCTCGGTCGTAGTGCTTGTGGTCGATGTGGTGGTCGAAGTCGTTGTCGATTCGGTGGTTGGAACCGCCTCGGAAGTCGTCGCCGAAATTGACTGGTCGACCGCGGCCCGGCCGACGGTGTCCTCGGCTGAGCATGCGACAATTACAAGCGCGGCGAAGAGAAATTGAAGAAGCCGAGTGGCCGGGGACCCGATCCCAAATTTTGAGGTGGCGTTCGCTCGCAGCATGGCTTCCGGTTCTTGGGGCGTACAACTACGGTACGGACATTTTTCGGGAGATGTAGGTCAGTTCCATCGGCATATGTCACGTGCCGATAAGGGCCGAATGTTGATGATTCAGCCGATTCGCTCCGTGGAAATTAGCAGATTGGAGTCGGGTGCTGAAACACCGTAGAGGAGTCCCGCCTGCGTAGTTGTGAATGGCCCGCACCATCCACAACTACGCAGCTTTGGTTCTATGAGAGATCTTCGATCGTTCGGGTCAGACCCGTACCGCAGATCTCGAACTCGACGCTGTTCGGCGAGTTCTGACGTCCGTTGACTTCGCTGTAATGCAGGACGGTCACCGGGCCGGTGTTCGCTACTTCGAAGGTCAGCTCACCCAGTCCCTCTGGCGTGACTTCAGATAGGTCGTCGCCGACCTGTACGTAGACCTGCTCGTTTGGCTGGCGGAAATTCGACGTGTCGTCGGAGGTCCGGATGGTGATCTCAGAGCCAGCAGCTGCGGTGAAGTTTGACTCCCAGATGGTCTGTTGACCTTGAATCAGACGGTCGCCCTCAATGGTGGCCGGGCAAACCGGACCAGGAGCCGCGGTTACGTCGTCGCCACAGAGCGATGGGATGACGCTGTTCTGAGACGACCGGTCGCCGGTCGCTTCGCTGTAGTGGATGACCGTGACCGGTCCACCGTTGGTGATCTCAAATTGCACATCGCCGAGGCCTTGTGGTGTTGGCCCGTAGGTGTCGTTTCCAACTTGGAGGTAGACGACTTCGTTTGGCTGGTTTGGCGAGCCACCGTTCTCAGACGTGACGATTCGAATGGTCGAATTATCTCCAGCGATCAGGCCGGTGTCCCAAACGGTTTGGCCTTGTGCCAACAAGAGTGGTCCGCCGATGAGGTCGGCACAGACGGGGACGATCTCTTCGAGGTCGTCACCGCACAGGCTTGGGACCACGCTGTTGGCGCTGAACAGGCCGTCTTCAACTTCGGAGATGTGGAGGACACGAACCTGTCCACCCTCTGCAATATCGAGGCTGATCGTGCCAAGACCTGCTGGCGATGGCCCGTACAAGCGGCCTGCAACCTCGACATAGACCTGCTCGTTCGGTTGCCCGGGCGAGCCGCCGTTCTCGGTTGTCGTAAGGACGATGGTCGAGTTATCTCCGGCGAGAAGGGTCGTGTTCCAAATCGTTTGGCTTCCACGGTAAAGGACTGGGCCCTCGACGAAGTTGGTGCACACTCCAACGTGGTGGCTTGGGTCGGCAACGGTGAGTGGATCGCCGAAAGGCTGTCCCTCTGGGCCGACCGGTTGGCCGACGACCTCACCGATGTTCGCGTACTCGCCAATCTCGGCGGTCGTAGTCAACTCGCAGGTCTCAGAAGTGTTTGGGTTCAAGAAGGCAATATCGCAAACGAATCCTTCGACGCTGTCGGTCACGACGAGGTCGACCACGACACCAGGCCCGTTGTTGGTTACGACATAGGTGAATGTGACGTCGCCGCCGATTTCGATCTGAGGGCCCGACGGTTCGTCGGCATCTTCGCCGTTCGTCGACTTCTCGATCGAGATGGAGCTCGTCTCACCAATGTGGTTTGCCGGGTCTTCTGCGGTCACGGGCTCACCGAGTGGGTTTCCGTCATTTCCGATTGGTTGCCCAGAAACCGTCGCGGTGTTAGTCGTCTGGCCCTCGGTCACAAACGTTGAAGCAGTGCAGACCATGGACTCATCGATGCCTAGCTCGCTTCGTCCACAGTTGACTGGACCAAGCACGTCGTCGACGAGTTCGATGTCGGCGAGGACGGTATTGCCAGTATTCGTGATGATGAACTCGAACGTGATCGTGCTGCCAATAGGGAAGGTCGGGACGTCGCCGTTCGGGTCGTTGAGATCCTCACCGAACAGCAACTTCTGCACGTCGATTCCGGGTGCGAGCGCTTCTACGCCGCTGTGGTGGGTTGGGTCGGTATCGGTGACGGTTCGGTCGGTTCGAGCGCCGGTGCCGTCATCTTCGAAGCCATCGGCAGTACCGGCATCGGCGGCGTTGCCTTCGACGACGGTGACTGTTTCGGTGATGGTTTCAGATCCGCCGACGGGGAGCGCCGCAATGGTGCCGATCACGTCGCCGTTCTCATCGGTGACGGTGATGTCGACGAGATCGACGTCGCCAATGTTTCTGACCACGTGTTCGATCGTTGCGGTCGAGCCAACAGCGAGCTCAGGGCCTTGGACCGGAAGGTCAGCATCGACGCCGTTGGTCGAGGTTTCGATATCGATCTCAGGGTTGCCC
>CALHXU010000219.1 GCA_938040365.1 uncultured Acidimicrobiales bacterium | reverse complement strand
CCGGGTAGCCGCGACCGGCGAGCGGGTCGATGTACCAACGGTTCTCGATGTTTGCGACATGGGTCGCAGCGTCGACATCGGCGGGATCGTCTGACGCTGCCTCCACCGGCGTGAAGTTAAGCACGATGGCGAGGCGCGCGTCTGGCGCCAACGAGCGGATGCGTTCTCCTGCCAAGCCGTGCCCGAGCATCAGGTGATGCGACGCGGCGAACCCGTCGGCCATCGACGTTCGCCCCGGCGCATGCTCGCCGGTCACGTACCCATGATTTGCAGACACGAACGGCTCGTTCAGCGTGGTCCACGTCTCGACGCGGTCTCCAAGTCGCGTAAGACATGCCTCGACATAATCGGCAAAGGCATATGGCGTGTCCCGGGAAACCCAACCGTTCCGGTCTTCGAGGTCTTGGGGTAAGTCCCAGTGATACAGCGTTGGCATCGGGGTGATTCCGGCCGTGAGCAGTTCATCGATGAGGCGGTCATAAAAATCCAGACCCTCGCTATTGATCGCTCCGGTGCCCGTTGGAATTACTCGGGGCCACGCAATTGAGAAACGGTAGGCAGCGAGTCCGAGATTGGCCATAAGGGCAACGTCTTCCCGAAAGCGGGTGAAGTGCTCGATGGCCCGCTCGCCAGTTGAGCCATCGGCGATCCGCCCCGGCTCGGCGCTGAACGTGTCCCAAATACTCTGTCCGCGTCCACCAACGGTGGTGGCACCTTCGATCTGGTAGGACGAGGTTGCTGCGCCCCATACAAAGCCGTCGGGGAACCGGACAAATGGTGAGGGTGAGGGGTCTGACATGGTGAAAACTTTCTATACCGAGCGCTCGGCGCTCCTGAACGGGCCGAGCCAAGAAATCCGGACCGGAACTCGGACAGGCTTCTGATTCGCTTCGAATGCTGACATGGCGAGGCGCACCTGACAAACTTATTCGAGTGTTCGCTCGATTGAGCATGCGAGCGAACATTCTCGAGCGAGCGCTCGACGGCTGGGCGGGTCGACGGAAGACATCACTGCGAATGACAGACAAAGCTCCATCCGAGCCAACGACGCTTAGTGACGTCGCGAAAAAGGCTGGAGTGTCGATGGCGGCCGCGTCGCGCGCGCTCAACGGTCGGGACGGCGTCGACCCGTGCGTCCGACAGCGAATACAAGAGGTCGCAGATGAACTGCGGTACCGGCCAAATCGCGCCGCTCGCCAACTCGCAGGAGGCCGATCATCGATTATCGGGCTCACCCTTGGAAACCAGTTTCTCGTCAGCAGCAACTATGCGACTGCGTTGCTCGGCACGATCGCCACGGCTGCGAGTACACGAGCGGAGGGACTCATGCTGATCCCAGATTCAGGTGAGCAGAACAGCTCGGTCGACAACTTCCTCCACGACGGCATGGTCGACGGCGTCATCATCTCTGCGATGGCGGTCGGGTCGGGCTGGATTGAAGAGTTTCTCGATTCGCCGTTACCGACGATAATGATCGGCGCTCACCCAGACCGCAACGATGTGCACGTCGTCGATGTCGACAACCAGGTCGCGGCGCGAGACGCCGTTGAACACCTCTTCGACAACGGCCACCGCCGCATCGGCGCCGTAACCGGTCCCCGGTCCCGAGTCGATTCGCACCGTCGACTCGCTGGCTACTACCAAGCTCATGAGCGCCACGGGATCGCCGTCGACCCCGAACTGGTCATCGCTGGCGACTACTCCAATGCATCGGGCTACGAAGCCGCCGACGACTTGTTTGCGAAAGAACCTGATGCAATCTTTGCGATGAACGACGACATGGCGTACGGCATCGTGAAGCGTGCCCATGAACAACGCGTCGACATTCCCGGCGACATCAGCCTCATCGGCTTTGATGCCACCAACCCGAGAGGTCCGATCAACACGCCCGTGACGAGCATGGTGCAACCCTTCGCAAAGATCGCCAACGTTGCCGTGCAATCGCTGATCGCGCTCGTCGAAGGCAAGGAGGTCCCGCGCGAGCAACTACTCAGGTCCGAATTGCAACGGGGCCAAACGGTGCGGGACCGCTCGCAAGCCTAGATTCGGCGAACGGTCCACTCGATCTCGTAGCGACCCGGTCCAATCCGGGTAGCGGGCGCCGCGTCGGGACCACATGCCCCGGTGCCCAGGCCACGCATGCGCGCATCGAGGTGCACTTCGATCACCGCTTCGCGGCTGGCAACGAGCTGCGCAAGCTCAGAGAGGTTCGCAGCCTTGGTCAGGTCGGCATCGGTGTGCATGCGAGCTGCAAAGGACTCGGCCCGGTGCACCACGACTTCGATTCCATGGCCATCGTCGTTCGTCAAGGTAAACCACCGTGGCCGAACGTGGGCGCCGTGTTCTTGGGGGACAACGAAGCGCTGGTACTGCTCGTCGACTCGGGAACGGTGCTGCGATAGCCACGCAGAGGAACAGCGATCGGGATAGGTCTCGTGAGGGCCGAGGCCAAACCACGTCAGTGTCGAGAGCGACGGGTCGACATCGAAGGTGATACCAACGCGCGGAACATCGAACCAGGAGTCGGGAACGAGAACCGAATCGGTGCGATGTACCCCGCCGTTGTCGTCGGGTCGTTCGACGACGGTGTGGTCGAGTTCGACGTCTTGGAGCCCCCAGCTCACCCACTGCGGGCGGACCCCGCTGACTTCAGACATCCACCCTTGGCCAACGCCGTCATTGTCGGTTGGTGCTCTCCAGACGGTCGGGCGAACGCCGAGCTCGGCAACCGGGTTTCCTCCGGCCGATGAAGTGGGCGAAACATCGGTGCGAACCGGGGCGGTCACTCCGGGGTCGGCCAAGACGATCTGCTCATGGCTGACCTCGTGGCCTTCTGGCGCCCACGATGTAGCGGTGGCCAGCGTGACCGAAAAGTTCAACGATGTGCACACCCCAGGCTCAGCATCGATCGGCATGCCGGTGGTTAACGCCACGTCGAGCTCGAACGACGCTCCCGGACCAATCACCGGCAGGTCCACGAGCACTGGCTCGCCTCGGAGGCGACCGTCGTCTTCGATGCGGAGCGTCACGTGGAGGTCGCTGGTATCGGTATGGGAGCGCCGATTGGTGACGGTGACGCCGTGTGTTGATTTCGTGAAGGTGACCGGCCGCGCTAACCACGAAAGCTCGACCAGCCCAGGGTGCGGGCGTAGATCGGGGTCGACGAGGCCGTTGATGCAGAAGTTCGCGTCGTTGGGTTCGTCGCCATAGTCGCCGCCATAGGCAAACCATTCCACGCCGTCGGTGTCGACCTCGCGGAGGCCCTGATCTCGCCAGTCCCACACGAACCCCCCGCCGAGCGCGTCGTAACCGAAGAACGCGTCCCAGTAGTCGGCCAAGCCGCCATTGGAGTTGCCCATAGCGTGGCTGTACTCGCACAAGATGAGGGGGCGATCATCGCCCGCGGTTTCTTCGGCCCACCTCGCCCAGTCGGTGATCTGCTCGACGCTCGCATACATCGGGCACACAACGTCGGTCATCAACCGATCGAGCGGCGTTGGGGCGGCCTCGCGTTCGGCCTTCTTCTCCGGGGCCTCACCACGGCTCCCGAACATGGGATTGAAGCCACCTTCGTAGTGAATGAATCGAGTGGGGTCGACTTCGCGAATCCAGCCAGCAGCGGCACGGTGCACCGCAGCCACTCCGCTCTCGTTGCCGAGCGACCAGCCAATGACCGAGCAGTGCGACCGATCGCGCAACACCATGCGCGAGATTCGATCGAGTATCGCAAGGTCAAAGCGACCAGATGCGGCGAGCGAGTCGTGTCGAGCGTGGCTTTCGACGTTTGCTTCCTCGAGCACGTAGAGACCGAGTTCGTCGCAGAGATCGATCAACATTGGATCGTTTGGATAGTGAGCGGTTCGCACCGCGTTGATGTTGTGTTGTTTCATCAGCACAAGTTCATCGAAGATCTCGTCGCGGCTCAGCGTCTTGCCCGTGTCGGGGTGATGATCGTGGCGGTTCACGCCGTTGATCATGATCGGCGCCCCGTTGATCATCAGGTGGCGATTCTCGATTTCGACCCGCCGGAATCCGCAGCGTTGGGTTGCCGACTCGACAACGGCACCCTCGGGCGAGATCAGCTCGACCGACACGTCATACAGCGTTGGGGACTCGGCCGACCATGGCTCGACATCGACCGCACCGAACGAGCACGTCACCCGTTGGCCCACGTACTCATAGGCGGCAACGAGCGCCTCAATGCCTTTGGTTGGCGGAGCGATCGGCACCTCACCTGTGACGCGTTGAGCGAGCGCATCGATCGAAACCGCAACCGACCAACCAGCGGCGAGGTCGTCGGTCGAACCAACCTCGACCCCGCAACTCAGTACCCCCTCCCCCGACTCGTGGTCATAGTCGGCGGTGAGCACCACATCGCCAATCCATGTAGCGCTCGTTCCGATCAAACGAACCGACCGGTGCAACCCGCCGTGATACCAGTGGTCCTGATCCTCAATCCACGTTGCATCCGACCAGCGGCTGACCAGCACCGCCAACTCGTTGGTTCCATCGACGAGGTGGGCCGTGAGGTCAAACGATGACGCGAGCCGGCTGTCCTTTGCCATTCCAATGAACGAGCCGTTGCACCACAGCATCATCATCGATTCGAAGCCGCCGAACTCGATGACTACGCGAGGTTGGGTGGGGCGTTGGAAGCTCGTGCGATAAAGCCCGGTCGGGTTGTGGCTCGGCACGTCGGGCGGGTTACCGCCCCAGGGCATCACGATGTTGGTGTACTGCGGGAAATCATCGACGCCTTGTCGAGTCCACACACCGGGAACAACAATGTTTGTCCACGGGTCGCGACTCGTGTCCTCGGTCATCCAATTATCGGAGGTACCGTCACTCGCAGCTACGTTGTCGGGCGAGTCGATGAGTTGGAATCGCCAGGTCCCGTCGAGGCTCAGTTCCTCGCGGCCCGCGACCTCGTGAAGCGGGTTCGCCATAGCGAGGCGGCCAACAGCGGTTATCTCAGGTGAGTAGAAGGTGCTTCGGTTCGGGCTCGACACGACGAGAGACTAGGGCACGGTAAAGGACGCGTCGACGAACTATGCGTCGAGGACGCGCACCGAAGCTCCCGGGGATGGGTCGACAGCCCAAAGGTCGGGCAGCACGCCGTTCGCTTCCTGCCATCGTTCTCGCACAGATTGCACGAAAGCGTCGGTCGCGGTTGCGTCGATAAGCGCAACGGCACTTCCGGCGAACCCACCGCCGGTCATCCTCGCCCCAAAACAACTCGGCTCCTCGCGGGCGAACGCCGCCATCTGGTCGAGGGCAGGCGACGACACCTCATAATCGACGCTCAACGAGCGATGGCTCTCGTTCATGAGCTCGCCCACCAGCGTCAGGTCATCTGCCGCGAGAGCATCGATCGTGTCGTGGACGCGCTGGTTTTCGGTCACGACGTGATGAGCGCGCTGACGATCGAGCGGGTCGGAAATCTGAGCGACATCGTCGAGCGATGCGTCGCGCAACGCTGCAACCCCTATTGAAGCAGCTGCTCGCTCGCACGATTCACGCCGTCGGTCATATTCGGTGTCGACCAATTCGCGTCGCGTCATGGTGTCCATGATGACCACCCGTGCGCGTTCGGGAACGGTGATCGCTCTCGTTTCGAGCGACCGGCAATCGATGAGCGTCAGCGAATCTGCGGTCGCTGTCGCCGAGATCAACTGATCCAAAATTCCGCTATTGACGCCGACGATCTCGTTCTCGACTCGCTGACCAACCTTGGCAATCGCTACCGGATCGGGCTCGATGCCGGCGAGCCCGTAGAGCCCGAACCCTGCCGCTACCTCGAGCGCTGCCGACGACGAGAGCGCAGCGCCGATTGGAATGTCGGTCTGAACAACGGCACGAAAGCCCTCGACCGGAATTCCATCGGCGGCGAGAAACGAGGCCATACCTGCGAGGTACTTGCCCCATGACGGAACGTCCTTGGGGTCGTCATCGAGGGAAAACGTGATGTCGTCGAACCCCGACGACTCGATCGTGGCCTCGCGACCGGTAGTTCGCGTCCAGTCGATCTCGGTTGCAAATGGGAGCCCCATCGGAAGGACAAAGCCATCGTTGTAGTCGGTATGTTCACCAATCAGATTGACCCGACCAGGGGCACGAGAAACGACGCGATTATGTTGCATCTTCGTAGTATCGCAAACGCCACGCCGAAATCAACAACGAGACCCAATCGCGAGCCGGCCCAAATTTGCATGTTGCAATATGGCCTGAAAGTATCGGTCCTGTTCATTTGGGGACACGGAGTGCACACGATCGCACACTTGCGGTCGTGTGCACGCCATAATTTTGTCGTCGAACAACCGGTAGGGAGAATAGGAAATTGGCCGAAGCGGTTAGTGACATTTCAGGGTCCACCAAAAAGCTCAATCTCTATGGGGGCTGGCGGGCGGCGTTTCCATTTCTTCTGCCGAGCCTGATCGGCTTCTTTTTCTTTTTCCTCCTCCCGACGGGACGAGGCATCTATCTGAGCTTTACCGATTGGAATTTGCTCGCAAACAGCGGTGATTTCATCGGCGCCGAGAACTACGACCGTCTGTTCGACGACAGCCTTTTCTGGAAGTCGGTTCGAGTCACCATCTGGTACGTCGTCATCAACATCGTCACGCAGACGCTCTTGGCGATCGGCATCGCCGTCGTGATGGACCGCCTTACGAAGTCGGCGTTCGTGCGAGCCGTGGTCTTGCTGCCCTACCTCATCCCCAACGTGATCGTGACCTTGCTGTTCGTCTGGCTTCTCGACCCATCCTTTGGCATCATCAACGAATTCATTGCGTCGATTCCGATCATTGGGTTCGAGTCGACCTATTTCACGAGTATCGACGGCGTCATCCCAACGATCGCCGCCGTTATGACGTGGCGACATATGGGCTACACGGCGCTGCTGATCTTCGCTGGGCTCCAAACGATTCCAAAATCGCTCTATGAAGCTGCCGCCCTCGATGGGGCGAGCGAGTTGCAGATCTTGCGACGTATCACGGTGCCACTCTTGCGCCCGGTGCTCGCCCTCGTGTTGGTCATTACCGTCATTGGTTCATTCCAGGTGTTCGACGCTGTTCAGGTCGGCACCGGCGGCTTCGGTGGCAGGCCCGGCGGCCCCATCAATCAGAGCCGTGTGATTTACCTCTACATCTTCGAGAACGCATTCAACTTCAATGACCTCGGCTACGCCTCGGCGATCTCGGTGGTGCTGCTGGTCGTCTTGATGATCGTTACCGCCTTCCAGTTGAAGATCCTTCGAGCCGGCGAAAGTGACCTCGCATGACCGACACGCTCCAACCCGAGACGCTTCCAACCGAGGCACTCGCAGCGCCGTCACCGAAGGCGCCAGTACCGATCCGAGCTCGCGTCAGCCGTAGCGTTGCGTGGATTCTGCTGGCCTTCCTGATCTTCATCACGTTGTTCCCGTTCTACTGGGCGCTTCGAACAGCACTCACCACAAACCCCGACCTCTTCGCTGGAGACAACGGCCTGGTTCCACAGAACCCGACCGAACTCAACTTTCTTCGGGTGCTCGGCCAAGCGACCGAAGAAGAGATCCGCATCTCGTCGGGGCGTGAGAACTCGGGGTCATTCGATTACCTCCAGGCGCTGCGCAATAGCGTCATCATCGCAACGGTGATTGCGGTTGGACAGGTCTTCTTCAGTGCACTCGCGGCCTACGCGTTCTCCCGGCTGCGTTTCGCTGGACGCGACAAGTTGTTCTTCCTCTACCTCACTGGGCTTATGATCCCGCCGGTCTTTACGCTGATCCCCAACCTGTTGTTGATCCGTGGCGACTTCTGGCTCTTCCAAGTGAGCGGGGAAAGCCTGGACTTCTTGCCGTTCTATGAGTCCCAAGGCGTCTTCTTGTTGAACACGCTGCCCGGCGTTATTGCGCCGTTCTTCCTGATGACACCCTTTGCGGTGTTCTTCTTGCGACAGTTCTTCCTCGGCATCAATCGATCGCTCGAAGAAGCGGCATTGATCGACGGCGCTAGCCACGCTCGCATCTTCCGCTCGGTCATCCTGCCAATCGCAACTCCACAGATGGTCACCTTGGGCGTGCTCACCTATGTCGCAGCATGGAACGAGTACCTCTGGCCTCTCGTGGTTGCTCGAGCAGAAGAAGTGCAGCCAATGACCGTTGCACTCGGCATCTTCTCGAGCCAGCAGCCTGGCACCGCCCCCGACTGGGCTGGCCTGATGGCCGGAACGCTCCTCGGTGCGCTCCCGGTTATTGTGATCTTCCTCGTCTTTGGACGGCGACTCGTCGACAGCATCCAGTTCTCGGGAATCAAGTAACCCCACCCTCCCCAAAAAGGAGATCGAGCAGTTCTCCGAGACTCGCCGGGCGTAAAGCGATCAGGTAACTCCATCGACGAGCACGATATTGCTCGGTTCGGCTTGGAGTGTCGAGAGCGCCTCTGACGGCATTGCCGAATCGGAGATCACCATGTCGGCAACGTGGAGCGGCGCGATCGTCGAGAGCCCGACCGTCTCCCATTTCGTGTGGTCGGCGAGTACCACGATCGATGAACTTACCGAGATGAAACTGCGCAGGGTTTGGGCTTCGAGGAGGTTGGGCGAGGTGAACCCGGCCGACTCAGACATCCCGTGGACGCCCATGAAGAGCTGATCGAGGTGCAGACGGTCGAGTGTTGCTTCGGCCATTGGGCCAACCAATGCCCGCGACGGTGTTGGCGTACCACCAGTAACGATCACGGCGAGGTCGCTTCGCCGCTGCTGATGTAAGACCTCGGCGACCGCCATCGAGTTCGTGACGACGAGCAGGTCATCGATGTGGGTGATCTCCGATGCCAACAGTGCAGTCGTTGTCCCGGCGGTGATGCCGATTGCACTTCCGGGGCGAATTGTTTGGGCGGCACGGTTCGCAATGGCCACCTTCTCTGCGTACTGGCGTCGTTCCTTAGCGGCAAAGCCTGGCTCCTCGGCGCTTGCAGAATCTCTGCTCCGCGGCGCAGCGGACGCTCCCCCATGCACGCGAGCGACGAGGCCTCGTGAGGCGAGGTCTTCGATATCTCGCCGGATGGTCATTGGAGACACGTTCAAGATGTCGACGAGATCTCGGACACGACTCGCTCCGTGACGTTCAATTTCTCGAAGAATTAGTTCGTGGCGCCGCGCAGGTAACAAACGCACGCCAACGTCGGTATCTGATCGTTTTTCAACCATTACAAGCTATAAGTTACCATCTCATGGCTGTTTTGGTCATTCCGTGGGCAGATACGGCGGAAAGTAGCCCGTGAATTGTGTGTTCCTGACCAATATCTGTCTACAGATGAGCGTATGCTGGCCTGTAGGTCCCCGAGATGTATCGGGGAGATTCACTGAGGGGAATTTAGATGAACACCAACTGGCGCAAGCTCTTTGCGCTTCTATTGGCTTTCGGATTGGTCGCTGCCGCTTGCGGTAGCACTGCCGACACCGTGACTGATGCTGCAGGAGATGTAGCTGACGAGGTCACCGGCGACGACGAAGAAGAAGCCATGGAAGATGAAGAAGAAGCCATGGAAGATGAAGAAGAAGCCATGGAAGATGAAGAAGAAGCCATGGAAGACGAGGGTGAAGCAGTCACCATCGACTACTGGCTTTGGGACGGCAACCAGCAGCCACACTACGAGGCCTGCGCAGCAGACTTCACCGCTGCAAACCCAAACATCAACGTCGAGATCAGCCAGTTTGGCTGGGGCGATTACTGGGACGGCCTCACCGCTGCCCTCGCAACCAACACCGCTCCTGACGTGTTCACCGATCACCTTGCTCGGTACCCAGAATTCGTCGAGTCGGGCGTCCTCGTTCCTCTCAACGATTTCGTCGAGGCTGACGGCGTCGACGTGAACAACTACTTCCCAGGTCTCGCCGAGCTGTGGACATCGCCAGACGGTGACCGCTTCGGCCTTCCTAAGGATTGGGACACCATTGCGATTGCAGCCAACGAAGACCAGCTCGCAGAAGCAGGTCTCAGCTCGGCCGATATCTCGAACCTCGACTGGAACCCAGCCGACGGTGGCACCTTCGGTGAGATCATCCAGCAGCTGACCATCGACGCCAACGGCGTACGAGGCAACGAAGCAGGATTCGACGGAAGCAACGTTGAGACCTACGGCTTTGGCCTCGAAGGTAACTTCGGTGCCTTCGGCCAGACCACGTTCTCGGCATTCGCTGCATCGAACGGCTGGACCGCAGTAGACGGTGTCTGGGCTGATGAGGCAAACTACGCCGACCCAGCACTTGCAGAGACCATTCAATGGTTCGCTGACTGGATCGAAGCTGGCTTCATCACCCCACTCGAGGACGTACAGTCCCTCGGTGGAACGACCATCTTCCAAGAGGGTGGCGCAGCAACGATGACCAACGGTTCGTGGACGATCTCCACGCTCTCGGGCGAAGCAACCAGCTTCCCAGTTGCCTACGCTCCAACTCCTGTTGGCCCAACCGGCGACCGTGCATCGATGTTCAACGGCCTTGCTGACTCGATCACCACGTCTTCTCAGCACCCTGAGGCAGCGTGGGCATGGGTTGCCTACATGGCATCTGAAGCTTGCCAAGAGTCCGTTGGCGAAGCAGCAGTTGTCTTCCCAGCTATCCCAAGCGCAACCGTGATTGCCCAAGACGCACACGCCGCTAACGGCGTCGATGTCTCGGCCTTCACGACCCACGTTGACGATGGCACCACGTTCCTCTTCCCAATCACCGACTCGGCTTCACGCATCGAAGCAGCAGTTGGACCGGTTATGGAGACGATCCTTCGTGGTGAGGGAACCGCTGCAGAGCTTCTCCCAGCAGTAGCTGACGAAGTGAACTCGATTCTCGCCAACTAGGCGATATCTAACTACGTGAGCAACGGGTCCGGCAGTGCAGCAATGCATTGCCGGGCCCGTTCGTTCGTTTTCGCGACGATTGTTTCGGTTGGGCTCATCGCCACTGCGTGTGGGTCCACAACCCGTTCGACCGTCGCTACCGAACAAACCGAAGTGTCCACGGGCGAACCCACGAGCTGTGGGACCGGCTTTGTCGCCCACGATCTCGAACACACCACGAGCGGACCTGGAGATACTTCCTCGACCTTCGATGGAACCGGCGCTGGGGTTGGTGTTGGTGACCTCGACCTCGATGGCGACCTCGACATTGTGCTCGCCAACCTTTCAGGCACCTCGAGCATCCTAGAAAACAACGGCGATTTGAACTTCACACGCCACGAACTCGAAGCGGGACGCTTTCGTGGTGTGGCGATCATCAACGCTACCAATGACACGTGGCCCGACATCGTGATGACGACCGGTCTCGGCACCCCGGTTATCTACCCGAATCCCGGAACGGGACAGCTCGAACAATGGGAACGGACCGTACTCGATGACGTGTCGGCCATTGCCTACTCGATGGCATGGACCGACCTCGGCGGCGACGGCGACCTCGACCTTGTCACTGGTTCGTACAACGCAGAACTGACCTTCCGTCGCAATTCCCCAGTCTTAGGTGACAACACCGGCGTGATCCTCCATGAAATGGAGAACGGCCGCTTCGAGACCACACGGTTGAGCGATACCGCACAAGCACTTGCGCTCGTGACCGCCGATATCGACGGCGACGGCGCCCAAGACATCTACGTCGGAAACGACCTTGCAACCCCCGATTTCATCTGGCTCTCCAAGGACGGCGGCTGGGAGGAACGAATGCCGTTTACGACGAGCAGCTTTTCCACGATGTCGATCGATGCAGCAGACATTGACAACGATGGCCGGAACGAATTCTTTACCACCGATATGGCCCCGCCCGCGCCTGACGATCGTTATCGCGAGGTCGACGAAGACATGGCCGCAATGCCGGTGGTCGATGACATCCAAACGCCGGTCAACGTACTGAACGACCCCGCAGCCAATGATCTTGCATTTTCAAACATGGCGTCTGGCCAGCCGATCGAAACGACCGGCTGGAGTTGGTCTGGCCTCTTCGGCGACCTCGACAACGACGGCTTCCAAGATCTCTATGTCGCAAACGGCATGCGTAGCGATGTGCTTTTTGGGTTCCTGCCCGACGCACGGCTCGTCGAAGAAAACCAAGCATTTCAAAACATCGATGGAACCCTCGTCGAAGCACCGGACTGGGCGTTGAACGCGACCGAGGGAGGGCGCGGAATGACCATGGCAGACCTCGACAGCGACGGCGACCTCGACATCATCATCAACAATTTGGACACACCTTCGCGAGTGTTCGAAAACCAACTTTGTGGCAACTCGCTCCAGGTCGACCTCACTTGGACCGGGACCGAAAATATTGATGCTCTCGGTGCGACCGTGGCGGTAGAATTGGGTGACCAAACACTCACACGTGAGATCACCTCGTCACGCGGCTACCTTTCCTCGGCGCCTCCGGTTGCCCACTTCGGACTTGGTGATGCGCAGCGCGTTGATCTCACGGTCACATGGCCCGATGGAGAGATCACCCGAGCGACCAATGTCGCAACGAACCGTGTCGTAACGCTGACCCGTTAGCGACACACAAGTACCACAACGCCGGCGACAGCCGACATGACGAGACCAACCACTGAAAGCCGATAAGGGCGCACCTATGACAACACATTCCCTTCACGTAGGCGCGACCCAACTCGTGGTAAACACCGCGAGCGGCGTACCCGAGATCACCTGGCTTGGAACGCCACTTCACGCAAACCTCGACCTGCTTACAACCCTGCAAGAGCGCCCGATCGCCAACGCATCGATCTCGGTAATGGCCCCGGCCTCGCTTTTGCCAACCGAGGCCGATGGTTGGGTTGGCGCACCTGGTATCGAAGGGTCTCGAGCGGATGGTTCGGCGTGGTCACCACGATTCGTGGTCGATGACGTCGCCGAAGAGGCGGGAGTCTTGACCATCACGAGCATCGACGAAATTGCTGGCCTTCAGCTGGTGAGCCGGCTTGAGCTGACTCCGAGCGGTGTTGTCACGATCGCGGTCAATCTGTCCAATGTTGGGACCACCGACTACTCGCTCAATGCGCTGCGACTCACCGTTCCGGTCGGCGATGCCATCACCGAGGTCGTCGTTCCAGAGGGACGTTGGGTCCACGAATACCACGAAGTACGCCTCCCGTGGCGGGCAGGGGCGATCGAACAGGTCAACCGACGCGGGCGCACCAGCCATGACAAGCCGCCGTGGATCACGGCGGGTACCGCAGGGTTCACGAACCAAACCGGAACCGTGTGGGGAGCCCACCTCGGTTGGTCGGGCAACGCGGCAATCCGAGCCGAAGTCCTCACCGATGGGCGCCGTGTACTCCAGCTCGGCGAAGTGTTGCTCGCCAGCGAGCTCACGCTCAGCCCCGGCGAGACCTATGACTCCCCCATTGCCTATGTCGCGACGAGCAACGATGGCAACAACGGACTGAGCCAAGCGTTCCACCGCTTCGTTCGAGCACGTAGCCAGCACGACCAGATCAAATCTGCGCGCCCAGTGCATATGAACACGTGGGAAGCGGTCTATTTCAACCACGACCTTGAGATCTTAAAGAACTTGGCCGATCGTGCTGCCGAAGTAGGTGCCGAACGGTATGTCCTCGATGATGGCTGGTTCCACGGCCGACGCCTCGACAATGCCGGGCTCGGCGATTGGTGGGTCGATCAGGCGGTGTGGCCCAATGGGCTAGAACCGTTGATCACCCACGTCACTGGGCTTGGTATGGAGTTCGGCATCTGGGTCGAACCCGAGATGGTGAACCCTGATTCTGAGCTGTATCGCAACCACCCAGATTGGGCGTTTGGTGTTCCCGGCTATGAGAAGGTCCTCGGCCGTGACCAGCTCGTACTCGATCTCACCAACGACGACGCCTACGCCTACATCTTCGAACATCTCGACGCGCTGCTCGCCGACCACGACATTTCCTATGTCAAGTGGGATATGAACCGAGACCATACCCAGGCTGCGTCTGGTTCTCGAGCAGCCACCCGCGCCCAAACGCTCGCCGTGTATCGACTTATCGACGAACTTCGTGCCCGACACCCCGGCGTCGAGATCGAAAGCTGCTCATCGGGCGGTGGTCGTGCCGATCTCGGCATCCTCGACCGAACCGACCGCGTGTGGGCGAGTGATAGCAACGACGCACTAGAGCGCCAACGCATTCAGCGAGGCTTTCTCCGCTGGTTCCCACCCGAGCTCATGGGGGCACACGTCGGCCCCGAGATCTCACACACCTCCGGGCGCCGCCTGACGCTCGGCTTTCGCGGGACGACCGCACTATTTGGGCACTTTGGCATCGAATGGAACATCGGCGACGCATCCCCAGAAGACCGTAAACAGCTCGCGTCGATCGTCGAGACACACAAATCACATCGCGACCTGCTCCACACCGGCACCATGTGGCACATGGACACCGTCGACCCTGCACTGGTTGCATTCGGTGTGGTTTCGTCTGACCAGACCGAAGCCCTGTACTCGGTCGCTCAGCTCGAGATTGCCCGATATGGCACTCCTGAGCGGCTTCAGCTGCTCGGACTCGACGCCGAAAAGCAGTACTCGGTCAACCTGATTTCCCTTGCGGACACCAAGCTCGGAATGGCGGTCAAACAGCCCAAGTGGGTCACCGAATCAATCTCGGGAGTCGACGGCGCAACGCTGCTGACCTATGGCGTGCAACTACCGTGCCTCGACCCAGAATCTGCCATTTTGCTGCACGTCACGCCAGTGGCGCCGTGAGTCTCATCGGGCGGCAGCGCTGACGAACCGCCGCGTTGAATCTGGGGCGATGAAAACCTTTACAGACCTGCGGTGGCATTAGACACATCACTGCGCAAACAACTACGATTCGCTTATTCGTTTACAAGGTACGGGGAGTCATGGCAGAGGTCACGCTAGAGAACATCAACAAGGTTTATCCCAACGGATTCCAGGCGACGCACGATCTGTCGTTGAGCGTCGCCGACGGCGAGTTCTTGGTCTTGGTCGGCCCGTCGGGTTGCGGCAAGTCGACCGCTTTGCGCATGGTCGCTGGTCTCGAAGAGATCTCATCGGGAACGCTCAAGATCGATGACCGCGTCGTGAACGATGTCGAGCCTAAAGACCGCGACATCGCCATGGTGTTCCAGAACTATGCCCTCTACCCTCACATGACCGTGGCCGACAACATTGGCTTTGCACTGAAGCTCGCGAAGCTACCAAAGGCTGAAATCAAAGAGCGAGTCACCAAGGCCGCTGAAATTCTCGACCTCACCGAAGAGCTTGGCCGCAAGCCCGGTCAGCTATCGGGTGGTCAGCGCCAACGTGTCGCGATGGGTCGCGCTATCGTGCGCCAACCAAAGGCGTTTCTCATGGACGAGCCGCTTTCGAACCTCGATGCAAAACTCCGCGTGGCAATGCGAGCCGAGATTGCATCGCTGCAGAGGAACCTTGGCGTAACCACCCTCTATGTCACCCACGACCAGGTCGAAGCTATGACCATGGGCGACCGCGTCGCTGTGCTCAACAAGGGCTACCTCATGCAGGTCGATTCTCCTCAAGACCTTTACG
>CALHXU010000218.1 GCA_938040365.1 uncultured Acidimicrobiales bacterium | reverse complement strand
TCGCAATCGAAGTGAAGCGTCGGGGCGAAATCGACGGCGTCGAACAGCTCAGCCGATACCTCGAGTTTCTGAATCAAGATCCTCGGCTCGCTCCCGTTCGAGGCGTGTTCGTCGCCCAAGAGATCAAGCCCCAAGCAAAAGTCCTTGCGAGCGAACGGTCGATCGACTGCATCGAGGTCGATTATGACGAGCTGCGCGGCATCGAGTCTCCACAATTGAAGCTCCTATGACAATGACCTTCGGCCGCTCGACCCGCAGTCTGCTCGCCTGCGCAATCGCGTGTGTCGTGCTGGCCGGGTGTGGGGCGTTCGGAGGAGACGACGACGCGGCGAGTAGCCCAGATGTGGCGGTCGTCGAAGAAGTTCGCGAAGTGCGCGTGACCGCTGGAGACCGTTTCTTCGACATCGACCCTGCCTCGCTGCTCGATGCCGATGGTGAGCTAAGCCCCGCAGCGATTGCCGAACTCGAGCAACGCGTCGGCGACTTGTCGCTCAGCACCGCCGCGGCCACGAACGCTGGCGTCTTCTTCGAGGGTGGCGAGTTCGTGGTCAACCCGTCGGTGCTCGGTAGTGCTCCCGATCTCGAAGCGCTCGCTGCTGCCCTTACGAGCAGCGATGACCTCACCACGATCGACGTTCCGCTTGCGGCTATTGAGGCGGGTGTCGATGATGAGGCCGCAGCCACGTATGCGGCGCAACTCAACGAACGAATCTCGGGTGGTCTCGAGGTCGTGGTCGGCGGCGAGACCCGCACGCTGCCCGCATCGGTCATCGGTGCTGCGACATCGGTCGAATTCGTCGACGACGACTGGGTTGTCTCGGTCAGCTACGAAGGCATTGCCGAAGAGCTCAACGATGCGTTCCCCGACGTTGGAACAGCCGGTGGAAATGCGTCGTTCGATATCGAACCTGGCGAAGACGGCGAACCGGCCACGGTGGTCATCGTTCCAGGCCCACAAGGCACTGTATGTTGTGGAGCACCATCGGCCGACCGAATTAGCCAGGCGTTGATGGGCGAGGTCGATACGGCACGGCTGAGCCTTGCGCCAGCCGACGGTGAACTCGGCGTGATCTGGGCCGAGAACCTCGGAATCCAAGAGCTCGTCGGGAGCTTTACGACCAACTACACCGCTGGCCAAAGCCGCAATATCAACATCGAACGGATCGCTGAACTTACCCAGGGCATGATTATCGAACCCGGTGCTACTTGGTCACTCAACGAATCGGTCGGCCAGCGCACGAGGGAGAAGGGCTTCGTCCCTGCGGGCACGATCATCAATGGGCACCTCAGTGATTCGGTCGGCGGCGGGATCAGCCAGTACGCAACAACGCTGTTCAATGCCGCATTCTTTGCTGGCCTCGAATACGGCGATTACCAAGCCCACTCCATCTACTTCAGCCGTTACCCATATGGCCGGGAGGCAACGATCTCGTGGCCTGCCCCACAGCTCGAGATCCACAACCCAACGCCCTACGGAATCCTGATCTGGCCAACGACGACGAGTAACAGCATCACGGTCGATTTGTACTCGACGAAATGGGTCGATGCTGAACAGACCGGCCAGTTCGAGTCCCGGGTTCAAGTGGCGTGCACTCGAGTGACGACCGAACGAACTCGCACGTTCCTCGACGGAACCGAAGACGTCGACACCGTCTTTGCGATCTACCGCGAGGAGGGCATTGGCTGCAACGGCGAGCCAACCGACGACCCCGATGCCCCGCCGACCACGACGACGACCACGACCCTTCCCCCCGACGGTCAAGTTGGGCCAGATGGTGAGGTCGACCCAAATGCACCCGCGGGCGCTCCGGGCGACCCTGCAGCGCCGAATCAGCCAAACCAACCCGCACCAACGCCAACCCAACCAGCTGCAAACCCTGACGCGCCCGCCCAACAGCCATCGGAGACGGTCGGCCCGCAGAACCCGCCCGCATCCACCGTTGCGCCGCCGCAGACGGTCTCACCCGCCTCCAGCGAAGCGCCAGCAGAAACGACTGCGCCGGCAGAGACGCCTGCGCCTGCGCCTGCAGAGACGACACCGGTCGAGACATTGCCTCCCGCTCAGCAACCGAACCCGGTAGACGGGAATGCGGCAGCGAACGAACCCGACGTGTCCGTGAACGCTGCGAATGCGACCGACCCAGCTGCATAGGCGTCACACCACGACCTCAGGATCGGTTCAAACCGCCTGCGAACGGTCGGTTTCGGTACGCTCGGGGTAATGATCGCCGTTGAAACTGCCGTAATTGGCGCAGGCCCTGCCGGCGCTGCAGCAGCGCACCGCCTCGCCGCTGCGGGCCACGAGGTACTCCTGATCGACAAGGCAACGTTTCCCCGGGACAAGTTCTGCGGCGACGGCCTCACGACGTTGTGTCTCCGCCAGCTCGAGGAGATGGGGTTTTCTGCGTCTGAGGTCCCCTCGTTCACGCCGGTGTCTGGGGCGGTCATCCACGCGCCTTCGGGAAAGATCTATGACATCCCCCTTCCCGAGGGGCCTGGGCTCTACGCCGCGGTCGCTCGGCGCACCGAGCTTGACCATGCGCTGGTGAACCACGCAGTCTCGGCGGGCGCACGGCCACTGTTCGGCGAGAAGATCACCGCAATCCAGCCGGCGGAGAACCTCGTGCGTCTCACCACCGAATCGGGTACCAAGATCGAGGCGACGCAGGTCATTGCAGCCGACGGCATGTGGTCACCAACCCGAAAGCTTCTCGGTCTCGGGATCGAGAAGTATCGCGGCGAGTGGCACGCCTTTCGTCAGTACTACACCAACGTCGGGCCGGCCGCTGCGAGCGAGCTCTGGATCTGGTTCGAACCCGATGTCCTCCCCGGTTACGTCTGGTCCTTCCCGCTCGCTGACGGACGCGCGAACGTTGGCTTTGGAATCTTGCGAGGTGGCGACATCTCGACCCAAGACATGAAGACCCTCTGGCCGGACCTGCTCAAACGTACACACATCCAAGAAGTACTTGGCCCAGATGCGATCCCCGAGAGCCCGCATCGTGCCTGGCCAATTCCGGCTCGTATCGACCAAGCATCGCTCGTCGCCCCACAGACATTGTTCGTCGGCGACGCAGCGATGGCATGTGACACCCTCACCGGTGAAGGCATCGGCCAGGCATTGCTGACCGGGCGCGAGGCCGCCTCGGCGATCCTCGAGCACTCGGGCGACTTTGCGAAAATCTCGCTCGAATACTCGACGGCCGTGCGCGACGAATTGGTCGCAGATCACAAAATGGCGTCGCTGCTCGGAAAGATCCTCGCCAATCCAAAGGCCGCCGAGGTAGCGCTCAAGACCGTTGGGACAAACGAATGGACCCGCCGAAACTTCGGCCGTTGGATGTTCGAGGATTACCCGCGTGCGATCATCGCAACGCCGCGCCGGTGGAAGCGTGGCGTATTCTCGGGACCCGGCGCCGATCTTCTCGACGTCCAATAACTGGTTGGTGTGAACGGTTGGAATGACCTGAGATCGGTCGGTGTTTCGCCCCCATGACAAACAACGCACTTCCAAAGGGATTGATCGAGACCACCGGCTCTGGAACGGCTGAAGAAGCCGCCGATCGGCTGGTCGCCGCAATCGAGGGCAATGAAAAGTTGCGGCTCGTCGCTCGCATGGACCACTCAGCGGGCGCTGCGAGCGTCGGTCTCGAACTGACGCCCACTATTGAAGTTTTCTTCGGGAACCCCGCCGCCGGCACGCCGTTGATGCATATCGCGCCGACCGTCGCCATCGATCTTCCCCAAAAAATGCTGATTATTCAGACCGATTCTGGCGTGCGGGTACTGCACAACGACCCGGCCTATTTGGCCGAGCGTCACGACATAGCCTCCGACACGCCACAACTTGCGGCGATGACCCAAGCGTTGCAAAACCTCGCAAACGTGGCAGCTGGCCAAAGCTAGAGCGGCAGCGAAAACTTTTTTAGAAAAGTTCGCGACAAAGTCGCAACCCCACGCGTCATACCATCACGAAGCAGCGCAGGTATCCCGCCACCTGCGTTGCTTCCAAAATCGACTCGGACACATCGTCCGACACGAACTAAGCGCTGTAGGTATCCCGCCACCTACAGCGCTTAGGTATTTTTGTCCTCGAACATGTTGTCGCTGGGCCTGATGCTCAGACCTTCTCGGCCTCGCGAGCGTTCTTCAATCGCTTGATCTCGCGCGCACGCGTCGTCGCGTCGAGGTTCACCTTCCGGAGGCGAACGTTGTCTGGGGTGACCTCAACACATTCGTCATCGGAAATGGTCTCCAAGGCGCCCTCGAGCGACAGGACCTTCGGTGGCGTGATCTTGATCGTGTCATCGGACGATTGAGTTCGAATGTTGTCGAGCTTCTTCTCTTTGCAGATGTTGACGTCCATATCCTCGTTGCGAGGGTTCTGGCCAATGACCATGCCCTCGTACACGTCGACGCCGACCGAGATATAGAACGTCGCCCGTTCTTGAAGGTTCTGAATCGCGTTGGTCGTGCTCGCGCCCTTTCGATCGGCGACGATCGAGCCGTTGTTGCGCATGCGAATTTCTCCCTGCCACGGAATCCAACCTTCAAAGACATGGTTGGCGAGGCCGGTGCCGCGGGTTTCGGTGAGGAATCCGGTTCGGAAACCAATAAGCGCACGAGCCGGAACGATGTATTCGAGTCGAACCCAACCATCGCCGTGGTTGTTCATGTTCTCCATCTTGGCCTTGCGCTCGCCGAGCATCTGGGTGATACCACCGACGTGTTCTTCGGGGATGTCGATGGTGAGCCGTTCGGTCGGTTCGTGGAGCGTGCCGTCGATTTCCTTGGTGAGCACCGCTGGCTTTCCAACGGTCAGCTCGAAGCCTTCGCGGCGCATCGTCTCGACGAGCACAGCCAACTGCAGCTCGCCACGCCCCTGAACCTCAAAACTGTCGGGCCGATCGGTTGGGAGGACGCGGATCGACACGTTGCCGACCAGTTCTTTGTCGAGGCGATCCTTGATCTGGCGGGCGGTGAGCTTGTCGCCGTCCTTACCTGCGAGCGGCGAGGTATTGGTTCCGATGGTCATCGAGAGCGTTGGTTCGTCGACGGTAATTGTCGGAAGCGCAATCGGGTTTGCTGGGTCGCCCAGGGTGTCGCCGATCATGACATCTTCGATGCCCGAAATCTGCACGAGTTCACCAGGCCCCGCTTCATCGATCTCGACGTTTTCGATGCCCTCGGTCGCGGTCAGCGTGACGACCTTTTGGTTCGTGACGCTTCCGTCCTCGCGCATCCACGCAACCTGCTGGCCCTTCTTGACCGTACCCTGCATCACCCGACAGATCGCAAGGCGACCAACATATGGGGAGGCGTCGAGGTTCGTTACCCACACCTGAGTCGGCTTGTCTTCTTCGTACTCATAGGGAGGGATGGTGTCGATAATCGTTTCGAAGAGAGGCGACATGTCGGTGCCCTGTTCGCCGTCCATCTCCATTTGCGCATACCCCTCACGGGCGCAGGTATAGACGATCGGAAAGTTGATCTGGTCGTCGTCGGCGCCAATGTCGAGGAACAGTTCGTAGACCTCGTCGACCACTTCGTCGACGCGAGCGTCGGGACGGTCGATCTTGTTGATGACGAGCACGACGGGAAGGCCACGTGCCATTGCCTTGCCGAGAACGAAGCGTGTTTGTGGCAGCGGCCCTTCGCTTGAATCGACGAGCAAGATGACACCATCGATCATGGTGAGCGCACGCTCGACCTCGCCACCGAAGTCGGCGTGGCCTGGCGTGTCGACGATGTTGATTTTCGTGTCGGCGCCGTCGCTGGTCGTCCAATGCATTGCAGCATTGTTTGCGAGGATCGTGATGCCTTTCTCCTTTTCGAGATCGGTGTTATCCATCACGCGTTCGACGGCTTCGCCGTGATCGCTAAAGACGCCGCCTTGACGCAACATGGCGTCGACGAGGGTGGTTTTGCCGTGATCGACGTGGGCGATCATGGCAACGTTGCGGAGGTCTGTTCGCTGCTGCACCCCAAAACGGTAACGGGCTTGCAACGCCCCGCCGCGCACCGCGCCATAGTTCACACCGCAAGACATTTTGAAAAATCCGGGAACTGAGTCGCCACACCGGTCGTAACAGGTGCACAGACGGCAACGAAACAGGACCCGAAAGACCATGATCACCACAACGAAACTTCATCAAATCTGGGCAGGAACGACCAAGAAACTCGTTCTGGTCGTTGCGCTCCTCGCCCTGCTCGCAAGCGCCTGCAGCACAGTCGATAGCTTGTCGTCTTCGGCGGACACCGCTACGGACGCTTCCGACGGTGCTGAGAATGCATTCTTCGAAGATGAGTCCGAAGAGGCCATCTTCGAAACGAGCGGCGACGACGAAGAAGCCTTCGAAGAAGAAGCAATGCAGGACGAAGAGGAGGCAATGGAGGACTCCGAAGATAGTGCGGAGCGGGCTACCACTGGCTCACAGCTTGCCTCGGGGAGTACCGCAGCGGCGCAAATCCCGACCGACCTTGGTCGCGACATCATCTTTACCGCACAGGTCACGATCAATGTCGACGACGTCGCTGTCACCGGTCGTCAAGCGACCGAGATCATCAGTGACCTCGGCGGCTTTGTCTTCGGGGAAGACTCGACCGGCGGCGCCAACCCGCAAACCACCTTGACGTTCAAGGTGCGTCCCCAGGATTTCTCCACCGCACTCGAAGAACTGAGCGGCATTGGTGAGCTCACCTCGCAACGCATCACGACCGATGATGTGACCGAGCGTGTCGTCGATCTTCAAAGCCGAATCAACACCACCGAGTTGGGCGTCGAGCGACTTCGCACCGCAATGGAAGAAGCGGCAAACCTGAATGCCTTCGCACAGCTCGAACAGCAGTTGCTCGCCCGTGAGAGCGACCTCGAAGTCCTTCGAGGAACCCTGCGTACATTGCGAGACCGAATCGACCTCGCAACGATCACGCTCACCATCTCCCAAGAACAGGTACGCAATGGCATCGACGTCAGGGCGAGCCAATACGAAGGCTTCGATGCCGGGCAGGGCTGCCCTGGAATTGGAGGCCCTGGCTCGCTCGATCCCGGCGATGAGATCACCATTTGTTTCGAAGTCGTCAACGTTGGCGACCAGACCCTCACAAACGTCGAGCTCACCGATTCCGTGCTCGATATTTCAGCTTCCGACCTGACGGTTGCCTTTGGTGACCCGGCCGATCTTGCGCCCGGGCAGTCGGTCATGTTTGCCTATGACCACGTTGCCGACCGTGACATCAACCTGCGGGTCAGCGTCGTTGCAACACCGACAAATGGCACCGACTCCGAGCCTGCTGGCCCGATCGTACGAACCACGCTGACCCCTCGCTTCGCCGTCGACCAAAGCCAAGTCAGCGCAGGCTTCGGTGATGGCTTCGATGCTGGCGCTGCGCTGCTCGCACGCATTTGGGCAACCGCACAGGTCATCGCCGGATTCGTCCTTCCACTGCTGGCGCTCGCCCCACTTCTCTGGCTCCTTCGCAAAGCATTGCTCTCCCTTCGAGGCCGCAAGAACCCCGTCGTCGAGTCCGCCAGCGGTAACGACGATGGCGATGGCGGCAACGACCCAGACCACGAGAGCGACAGCCCTGATGGTGACGGCGGCACGAACGCTCCAATGCCTCCCCCACCAGAGCCAGCGCTGGTCTGAGCGGCGGTTCACAAATCACCACCTGGCGCCGAGGGGACGCCGGGTGGTGATTCGTCGCGTCGCTTCGGTAACGTTTTCTCGACGTGAAGAAACGAATCCCTGTCCCAAACACCTTCCAACCCGTCGATGACTTTGTCGACGCTGCCTGGAGCGGCATTCGAGAACTCCCCGGCGCCGATCGGTTGTTCTACACCGCCTCAGAGGCAGCGAATTGGTCCAAGATCTGGCACGGCCTCTCCATTGCGCAGGCAGTAGCGACGCGAGACCCAAAGCGAGCGGTCATGACGAGCGCAGCGCTCGGCTTGGAAGCGTCGCTTGTAAATGGTCCGATCAAATCGCTGTTCGAACGCGAACGACCCCAGGTCGACAGCCGCCCGATGAAGCTGCGAAAACCAAAGACCTCAAGCTTCCCGTCCGGACATGCTTCAGCTGCGGTCGTTGCGGCGTCATTTCTGACTCCGGGTATGGGACGGGCGGGCACACTGGCGGTTCGAACGCTCGCATTCATCGTCTCCACGAGCCGAATTCACGTGCGGATCCACCACTTCACCGACGTCGCTGCGGGCGCGGTCACTGGTTGGGCACTCGCCCAAGGGTTTAAACCCCTCCTCCACCGCCTCCTCTCCCGCTAACAACAAGATCTGTGGTCTGTAAGCAGGAATAGTGCAGCTGTGTGACCACAGATTCTGGCGTGCGGAACAAGCGGGGGTGTGCTCGGGTTTCGGAGGTATGGCGAAGGTTCACTACACCGAAGAGGAACTCCGGTCTCGGCTCACCAAAGAGCAGTACCGGGTGACTCAAGAAGCTGGGACTGAGCCTGCGTTCGCGAACGAGTACCACGAGAACACCGAGGACGGCGTCTACCACTGCATCGTCTGTGACGAAGCGCTGTTCTCGAGCGAGAACCAGTTCAACAGCGGCACCGGATGGCCGAGCTTCGATGCGCCGATTTCGAACGACAAGATCGAGAATCGCACCCAGCGCAAGTGGTTCATCACGACGGTCGAGAACGTATGCGCTAACTGCGACGCTCACCTTGGCCACGTGTTCTCCGATGGACGAACAACGACGAACGCCCGCTATTGCATGAACTCGGCGAGCCTCAACTTTGTGCCGAAGGCAGAAATCCCAGCGGGCGCGAACGACAGAGCAGACGAAATGGAAACCTCGCCAAACTAGGGCAATTCCCTCACTCACCTGACACGAAACACGACGAAGGGAAATTTTCACCGTGACATCAGCAGAACAGACATCAAAGCAAGAGTTCTCCAAGCGCGAGCTCAAGAAGCGGTTGACCAAAGAGCAGTACCGGGTCACCCAACGCGCCGGAACTGAGCGACCGTTCGCCAACGAATACCACGACAGCAAAGAGATTGGCACCTATCACTGCGTCGTCTGCGAAGAAGCGCTTTTCTCGAGCCAAACAAAGTACGACAGCGGCACGGGTTGGCCGAGCTTTTTTGCGCCGGTCGACGACTCGAGCATTGAGAACCGGACGGACCGAAAGCTCATCATTGCGCGCACCGAAAACGTTTGTGCCAACTGTGGCGCCCACCTCGGCCACGTCTTTCGAGATGGCAACACCCCCACCAACGAGCGGTACTGCATCAACTCGGCAGCACTCAACTTCGTCCCCGATAACGAGAGTTAGATTCCTCCACGAACCAAGATTCTCTTCGGTATCGCCGGAGAGAATCTTGCGCGAGTTCTCCTGTGTAGGTTCCCCTGCACCACAATCAAGCCATGGATATTGCGGCAGAACGACTCAAGAGGAAGCGTGAGATCGCCCTCGGGTATCGCATCTTTGCGAGCCTGCGATGGGGTGACTTGGGCGATGGCCACATCACGGCGAGCGACCCTGAACTCACCGACCACATCTGGTTGTTGAAGTACCCGTTTGGCTTTGAGCGAGCAACGATCGATGATCTCGTCCTCGTTGGACCCGATGGAAGCGTCGTGGAGGGTCCGGCCAACGGCGAGATAAACACGACCGCGTACTACATTCACCACCCAATCCATGAAGCTCGCAGCGACGTGGTTGGCGTTGCCCATACTCATACGCCCTGGGGAACGCCCTTCGCTGCCACGGGGCGCCCAATCGTCCCGATCACCCAAGAAGCCTGTTCGTTCCACGATCGGTGGGCGCTCTTTGACGACGACGAAGTCCAGATCCTTGGACGGAGTAGCGGCGAGCGGATCGCATCCGCGCTTGGAGACAGCACCGTTGGCATCCTCCGCAATCACGGGCTGATCAGCACCGGCCCTTCGGTGGGCGAGGCGGTGAGTGCGTTCGTGACGCTCGAACGGGTTACCGAGGCCTTGATGAAGGCGCCAGATGCAACGCCGATCTCAGATGAGGCAGCGCGAACCGCGCGCGACGATCTTGAGGCAATGCGCGCCTTTGCAGTGTCGTTTGAGTTTCTCGTCTCGCGCCACATCGGCGATCCGAGTATCGTCGGCTAGAGAGCCGAGCAATCAGTTGTCGGCGAGAGCGCCGAGGAAGGGCTACTGAGCAGCGACTGGCTCGGCGAGCACGTCGTCGACGACATCTGCGGGAGATGCAGTAGCGAGCAGCGTACGAACGTCAAGGAGCAAGTCGGCGACCTCGTTCGTGCTCATCAAATCACGGGACATGGTGAGACCGAGACCCTGATCGATGAGAGCAAGGGCTTCATCGATGTTCACTTCGGTAGTGTTCGTCATGACAGGGACCCTTCGGTTGGTCGGTGAGCCAGTGCGGGTACTGACCCATGTGAAATATCAAACCTACTCAACCGGTCTGACATTCCGTATTCGTCTTAACATCTACGGTAGCCGCGGTTGACACTCCGCGAAGCGCGCAATCATGGTTTATCCGACTTAATTCCATGAGAACGCCGACTCAATTGGAGCGAAAATGCAGGTGAAAGACAGGGTTATCGTCGTTACGGGGGCTGGGGCTGGCATTGGACTGGCACTCGCGAAACGCTTTGTTTCCGAGGGCGCAAAGGCGGTCATCGGCGCAGATATATCGTCAGATCTCGTCGAGGTCTGTGAAGCAGCCGGCGTGCACCCGATCGCCGCGGATGTCTCCAGCGAGAACAGCATCGTCTCACTCATCGAGGAAACCGAGGAACGATTCGGGCCCATCGACCTCTTCGTTGCCAATGCGGGCATCGGCGGCCTCCCCGGTGGCGCCGAGGTTCCCGACGATGAATGGCAGCGCATCTGGGACATCAACGTGATGCACCACATTTGGGCGGCGCGCCATATGGTTCCGCGTTGGACCGAGCGCGGTGGCGGCTATCTCCTCACGACCGCGTCGGCGGCGGGTCTGCTCTCGAATCTGGGCACAGCCCCCTACACCGTGACAAAACACGCCGCGGTCGGCCTCGCTGAATGGTTGGCGATCACTCACGTCGATGACGGCATCAAGGTCTCTGTCTTGTGCCCGCAGGGAGTTCGGACCGCGATGACCGAGGGTGACGATCCGGCGGTCACCAACGTCGTTGCCCACGGCCTCGTCGAGCCAGAAGACGTCGCCGACGCCGTGATTTCGGGGCTCGAAGCCGAGACCTTCCACATCCTGCCCCATCCTCAAGTCGCCGACTATGTGCGCCACAAAGCTGACAACATCGACAATTGGCTCGGAGCGATGGTCCGTCTCCAACGAAAGTTCTTCCCTCGATCTGAGGGCTAAGGAGTTGAGTTGAGTCGAGTTGAGTCGAGAGGCGCTGCGCCCTTAGGCAGCCCGGTGATCACCACAACGACGAGTCACGCACCGAGTGCATTGAGACGGCGTTCCAGAAATTTTCGCTCAGCCTCTGATGGAGCGCACTCGAGGGAACGTTCGAAGCTCGCTATAGCGCCCAGGTCATCTCCCACTCGATGCAGCAACTCAGCGGTTGCGCTGTGCAAGTAGACATACCCGTCGAGGTCGTCTTTGAGTGGTTCGATCGCGTCGAGCCCCGCTTGAGGTCCTTCGGCATAGCTCAGGGCGATCGCACGATTGAGACGCACCACCGGTGTATCATCAACCTCGAGGAGCAGGTCGTAGGTGCTAACGATACGAGCCCAGTCGGTTGCAGCGAATGTTCGTGCGGTTGCATGGAGCGATGCTAAGAGGGCTTGTAGCCCAAAGCCGCCGACCGGACCCTTCTCAATCGCTCTCCCGAGTGCACTTAGACCCTCTTCGATCTTGACGCGGTCCCACTCACAACGGTCTTGGTCTTCTAGCAGGATCGGAAGCCCTTCAGCGTCGACTCGGGTCGATCGTCGCGCATCGATGAGCAGAATCAAGCTGTGCAGTCCGTGCACCTCTGCATCTTCGGGCACGAGACGTGCGAGCAGACCAGCGAGCCATACCGCCTCATCACACAGGTCACCCCTGACAAGCGCCTCATCGCCATGGCTCGAATGCCCTTCGTTAAAGATCAAGTAGATGACGTGCTGCACTGCCGCCAAGCGATAACGAAGAACCTCGGTATCTACTGGATCGAAGGGAATGGCGGCCTGACGAATCTTCGCCTTCGCTCGGGAAATGCGCTTGCCCATCGTGTCCTCTTCGATGAGGAATGCTCGTGCGATTTGCCTGGTCGTGAGACCAGCGACCAGACGGAGAGTCAGCGCGACCTGCGCTTCGAGGTTAAGCGCAGGGTGACAACACCCAAGCAAGAGCGTGAGCCGTTCGTCGATCAGTTCACCACCCGCTGTTCGCTCCGGCCCTCGTCTTGCCCTGACCTCAATTTCAGCCAGCTTGTCTTTGTACGTAGACGAGCGACGAAGCGTATCGAGAGCCTTGCGGCGCGCGGTAGTGGTGAGCCATGCTGCGGGCTTGTCGGGAACGCCCACACTACTTCCCCACTTCTGATTCGCCTGCGCAAAGGCGTCTTGCGCGCAGTCTTCGGCCAACTCAAGATCGCCGAAGTCCCGCACCAGAACGGCCACCAATCGTGACCATTCGGCGCGAAAGACTTCGTCGATACTGTTATTCGCCGTCACCGGAAGAGCCTTGGCCTTAGGCGCCTGGAATCTCCATGATTGGACGGATCTCCACCGAACCGTATGGCGCAGATGGAACCTTTTCTGCCCACGCCATTGCCTCATCAAGATCAGACGCCTCGATGATGTAGAAGCCACCGAGTACTTCCTTGGTCTCGGCGAATGGTCCGTCGGTTGTGATCCGGCTGCCGTCGCGCACCTGAACCGTGGTTGCAGTTGCAACTGGTAGCAGCGCCTCGCCGCCGTGATTCTTCCCCGCTTGGTTCAGTTCCTCAGTGAACCCAAACCATTTGGGCATTTCTTCGGCCATCTCTTCCTCGGTCTGAGGACCAGCGGCTTCAGATGAGTAGAGAAGCAGTGCGTATTTCATGGTGTCTCCTTTGCTGGGTCGTGCCCAGGTCTTGTCTTGTTCACCTATACGACGATCGACTCGACCGAATCCGGACAAGTCGGCCAAAGAATCCCTACGAGATTTGTGGGACCTCTGCCATTGCCTCTGCGATTGCGGCGTCGGAGAGGTCATAGTCGATCATCTCACCGGAGAGAAACGCTTCGTAGCTCGCAAGGTCGAGATGGCCGTGACCGCAAAGCGCGGTGAGAATGACCGTCTCTTCGCCGGTCTCCTTTGCCTTGTTCGCCTCGCGAATCGCTGCAGCGATCGCGTGCGTTGGCTCGGGAGCTGGGACGATGCCCTCGGTCTTTGCGAACTGCAGCGCACCGGTGAAGCACTCGGTCTGACCAATCGAAATTGCCTCGACAAGCCCAAGCTCGTAGATGTGGCTCACGAGCGGGCTCATTCCGTGATAGCGAAGACCCCCTGCGTGGATTGGATCGGGAACGAAGTTGTGGCCGAGCGTGTGCATCTTCATGAGCGGCGTCATGCCGGCCGAGTCGCCAAAGTCGTAGCGGAATTCGCCCTTGGTCAGCGTTGGACACGCTGCAGGCTCGACGCAACGGATCGTTGGATTCATGTTGCCTTTGAGCTTCTCGCGAAGGAACGGGAACGACAGCCCGCCAAAGTTTGACCCTCCACCGGTGCACCCGACGAGCAAATCGGGGGTCTCCCCCGCCATCTCCATTTGCAACAGTGCTTCTTCACCGATGATCGTCTGGTGCATCAGCACGTGGTTGAGCACGCTGCCGAGCGCATAGCGGACGTCGTCGTGTGGTGCGGCCTCGCTTACCGCTTCAGAAATCGCAATGCCCAGGCTGCCGGTGTGGTCGGGGTTCTCCGCAAGGAGTGATCGGCCAAAGTCGGTGATATCAGATGGGCTTGGGTGCACGGTCGCGCCCCACACTTCCATCATGGTCTTGCGGTACGGCTTGAGCTTGTAGCTCGCTGCGACCTGCCACACCTCGCACTCGATGCCGAATTGGGCGCACGCGAAGGCGAGCGAAGAACCCCACTGGCCTGCACCGGTCTCGGTGGTCAGCTTTCGGACGCCGGCCTTTGCGTTGTAATAGGCCTGAGGCACCGACGTGTTTGGCTTGTGCGAACCCGCTGGGCTCACACCCTCGTACTTGTAGAAGATCTTTGCTGGCGTGTCGAGCAGCTTTTCGAGGCGGCGGGCACGAAAGAGCGGCGATGGGCGCCAGATTTTGTAGATCTCCTGCACTTCTTCGGGAATCTCGACGTAGCTCTCTTGGGTGACCTCTTGCATGATGAGGTCCATTGGAAACAACGGCGCAAAGTCGTCAGGTCCGGCGGGCTCGAGCGTGCCCGGGTGCAGCGCTGGAGCCGGAGGTTCGGGCAGATCGGGGACGATGTTGTACCACTGCGTTGGCATTTGGTCTTCGGGCAATAGGTACTTGTGCTGGCTCATCTGATCTCCTCAACCGGTCGGATTCCAGAGTCTCGCGGACACAAAGTGTGACGTGCAACACAGCACCGTAAATGCAAGCTATACAGGAACGTCCGAGCGCGGTGCCGTCGCGGGGACTGCCTCGGCCGTCTCGGCCGCTGCCTTGCGTTCCTTGCGTCCCCGACGCCATGGCGTCTGGATCTTGTCACGCACCCATTCGATACCGAGGTAGTAGTACGGGAACGACACCAGCACGAGGAATGTGCTCGATAGCAAGCCAAAGATGATGGTGAACGCCAGGGGCTCCCAGAACGGATCCGACAGCGCGAGCGGCAAGAGCCCGCCGATGGTCGTCAGCGATGTGGCGACGAGTGGGCGGAAGCGGCGTCGAACCGCTGTCGAAATCGCATCCTTGCGATCAGCGCCGCGATCGCGCTCCTGATTTGCGAAATCGACGAGCAGGATCGTGTTGTTCACCGCAATACCGATCAACCCGAGCACGCCGAGCATGACAAAAAAGCTCAGCGGGTTCCCGGTAATCAGTAGGCCACCGAACAATCCAAAGAAGCTGAACGGAATCGCGAGGAAGACTAAGACCCACTGCACGAGGCTACGGAACTGCACGACGAGCAACAGCACCAACGACAGCATCGCAATACCGAACGCGATCGGCAGCGCAGCGAAAGACTCCTGACTGTCGGACTCGACGCCGAAGTCGAACTCAAGCGACTCCTCTTCGAGCCCAATTGCCGCAAGTTCAGCTGCTTCGTAGTTCTCCTCGAAGAACTCTTGTGCCGCCGCCGTGGTGCTGGTGACCTCGCTATTGTCGAACCGGGCACGGACTTCGATGTAGCGACGTCCATCGTCTCGTGCAACAACATCTTCGAGCGCAAGATCGGTCTCGAGCACGTTGAAAGTATCTCCGCTACCGAGTGTGAGCTCGCGGCCATCGATATCTGCTCGTAGTACCTCGCCAGCTGCGGTGAGCGCTTCGATATCTTCGCCGAAGACCTGCATAGTGAACGGGAATTGCGCTTCGGGCGGGCCACTACTGATCGCAGCGAATACGACCCGTGCCTCGGTCTCGGCATCTGCGACCTCGGTGAGCTGCTGGACCAGTTCGGGTACCGTTGGACGGCCGCCGATCGGGGTCACGTCGTATTGGGCGAGCGCGCTTTGCTGATCGCCTTGGAATACGTAGCCCTGTACGAGTTCGTCGCCAAGAACTCCAGCCGCAGCCTGGTTGACCTCGAGCGCAATTCGCTTGGCGTCTTCGATGCTGGTCCCCGCCTCATAGTTGATGGACAACGAGATGGCGGTCGAATCGTTGGCTGGCGGGAAGATGTTGAAGCCAACGTTGGGGGCAAAGACCGCGAATCCGACTCCGGTCATGACCAGAGAGAGACCAACGCCCAAAACGCCGATGAGCACTCCAGCGCGGCCTCGAACCGCGGGCAGAGACGCCACACGCTCGGCCAACCATTCTTCGGCTCGAACGAGCGGGCCCGCAGCTTTTGGTGCCGGCAGGGTGAGGTAGCGGGCCGCGACGGGAATGAAGATGAGCGAAAGCGTGAGCGACAGCACGAGCGACAAGATGATGGTGATCGGCAAGATGCGAATGAACCCGCCGAGGATGCCACCGATAAGCAGCATTGGCGCAAACACCAACACGGTGGTGAGCGTCCCCGAAAGGCTGGCAGACCCAACACGCTGGATTGCCCGGCGAATCGCTGCGAGGTGACCTTCGGAGGAATCTCCGTCGCCATCTTCGCGGAATGCATCAATCGATTCGGTGATCACGATGGCATCATCGACGAACAGCCCCAACGCCAAGATGAGGGCGAACAGCGAGATGGTGTTGAGCGTTGCACCGACGATCAGCAACCCACCCACCGACGCGGCGAACACGGTGGCGATGAACAACGCCGTGATGATCGATGCCCGCCACGAGATGAGCAGCAAGGCTACGATCGCGACGACGAGCACGCCGAGCAACACGTTGCTCTGCAGCGAAGAAATCTGCATCTCGACGATCCGCGCCCCGTCGATCGCGATGATTGCGTTGAAATTCTCGGGCAGCAGCGCGCGCGTCTCGTCGAGCACTTCGGCTGTTGCATCACGAACTGCGATCGAGTCGACGCCTGGGCTTGCGACCACGCCGATGGCGACCGACGATCGGAACTCATTGCTGTCGTCGGTCAACTGATTGAAGCTCGTCTCAAGGACCACCGCCTCACCAGTTGCGGGGTTGATCCCCTCGTCGAACAGCTCTTCGACAGACGCCGAGGCAATATCGGGGTGATCGATTTCGGCGGCGAGCGCGTCTGCGGCCGCTTCCAGTTCGGCGCCGGTCGCACCCACGGGGCCAAAGACACCGATCAAAAGGTCGTATTCGTTGAGAAACTTCGACGCATCTACCGACTGAGTAAAGGTTTGGACATCGGGCGGAAGATCGGTGTCTGCGATGACCTCTTCGAGCAGCATCGCCCCTTCGGCGCTCGAGGTAGATTCTTCCAGCGCGACGATGATGGAGAAGGACGAGTCGCGACTAAAGCCGGTCACGCCCTCGACACCGTCACGTTCAAGAATGGCTTGGGTGAGGGGCAGGGTCACCTGATCGTCGACGACGTTTTGATCATCGACGAAGAAGCCACCGGCAGCTACGGCGATCGGCACATCGACCGCAGGAAACCCTTCTCGAGGCAAAAAGACGAGGTAGGACGCAACGCCGAAGACCACGATGACGAGCCAAAGCCCGATCGACTGCAGCGGGCGTGAGGCAAAGACGTTGACAAACTTCGCAAGCATGGCGAATCCCTCCTGGTTCTCCCTTTTGACTTTAGGAGGTTCCATCGACCACGGGCGTCCGAACCGCTTGTGACAAATGGCCGGGAATAGCAGGGTCGCTGGAGCGTTGCCCCCAACGTCTCGGCTACGGCGCCAGCATCTCGATTGCCTCGAGGTCGCTGGTTCCCGAGTGCGGGACGATAGCGATTGCGGCCGTATCAACCCCGGCGTCGATGTACTCGGTGATTCGCGCCTTGCACTGCTCGGCGCTGCCGTGGATGACGAGCTCGTCGACGACGTCGTCGGGAATCGCAGCCATCGCGGCCTTCCGATCGCCTGCAGCCCACAAATCCCAATGTTCGGTGAGCGCTTCGGTTCGCCCCATCCACTCGTGAAATGCCCGGTAGACGGGCACATTTACATACGCTCCCATCAAGAACCGTGCGATCGCCCGCGCCGTGTCGGCATCTTCGGTCGGGATCACAAAGAGGCGTGCGGCGATCTCGGCGTCGGGGTTCTCGCCGCGAACTATCGGCACGATGGTCTCGAGATCAGATGGTGCAAGCCAGTTGAGGATGGCACCATCGGCCTCCCGACCCGCCATCTTCAACATTCCCTGTCGAAGCGCGGCGACGAGGATCTTTGGCTGCTCCTCGACGTTGGCCATCAGCCGGAAGCCCTTCACGTCGAACGTGTCGTAGGTTTCGGTGACCTTCTCGCCGGTGAGCGCGACCCGCAGGAAACGAACGAGGTCGCGAGTGCGCTTGTACGGCTCGGTGAACTCGATGTCGTTCCAATTCTCGACGATCACATTCGATGAGCTGCCAATGCCGACCACGAAGCGGCCCGGCGCTGCCTCGCACATGCCAGCCACCGTCTGTGCCATCAACGCCGGTCCCCGGGTGAACGCGGGAAGGATGGCCGTTCCAAGACGCATCGATGGCGCCCATTGCGATCCGAGGAGCAGCGGGGACAACCCATCGACGCCCATGGCCTCGGCGGACCAAAGGTCGGTGTACCCCTTTGCTTCGAGAAGCTCGATTGCTTCGCGCTGGGTGTGTAGCGGCCCATCGTTGAGGGGCACGGTCATTCCCCAGCGGGGCGGGTGAACGCGTTCGGCCATTAGCTCAGCGCCTGTCCAACAGCGGCAGACACGGTACGCCCATCGGCGCGACCGCCCGCTCGGGACATCACTTCTTTGATCGCCGTTCCCATATCTTTCTTGGTCGAGTAGCCGCCCTCGGCAATGACGGCGGCGACAATTTCATCGAGTTCTTCGGCCGACAGCGGCTCGGGGAGATAGGTCTGCAGCACCGCTCGCTCATCGACCTCATTTTGGTAGCGGTCGGTTTCGCCAGCGCCCTGGAAGATTTCTGCGGCTTCGGTGCGTTGCTTCACTTCGCTCGCGATGATCGCCGTAATCTGATCGTCGGTGAGCGCGTCGGTCGTTCCATCGGCTGCCTGCGCGGTTTTGATCGAGGTAAGCACCGCCCGCAGGGTCGTCTTCTTAACATCGTCGCCCGCTTTCATTGCAGCGACGAGGTCGGATTGAATCGTGTCAGCTAGTCCCATGCCTCATCGTTGCACACCGGGAGCCAGCGTGTGGTCTTAGGCTCTGGTCAGCTCACCAGTCAAAAGCCCGGCTTAGGCAGCGACGGTGGGTTGTTCACCGTTTCGAAAGTTGATGACGTCACGTGTCCCGTCGGGACCAGAGTTGTCCTCGACGAAAAATCGGAGAACTTTCGTGAGTGGGGTATCCCAGTCAGCACGCAACTTGGTGTCGACAAAGTGCCAATCAGCGACTTCTTCGATCGACGGCGTGATTTGCGCCGTGATCGCATCGACGAGTTGCGCATCGATATCGCTCAGTTCGTATCGTTGATCGACACGACTTCTTGGAGCGTTGTGTTTGTGAGCAGCACTCGTAGATGCAGCACTGCTCGAAGTGGATGGTTCGTCTATCTGGACAATGACCATTGGGGGCCCGCTTTCGTATGTTGTTTTCTTCGTACTACTTCTCCACCGTGTATTGAGTTGGTCGTGGGCGACTTCACAGTCGCCCTCTTCCCGTCGGCACAAAGGCGCCGATGTTGATGGGTGCTTCGAATTATTTCGCTGTCACACCCCTTCGTCATACTAAAAACCATGAAGAAATCGACCGAAACCGACACCGCAGAAACCCCACGGATAGAGCAACCACGTCTCGCCCTGCTCGCCGACGCACCTTCTGAGCACCAGAGCTGGGTACTCGACGAACAAACTCGCAAAACCGGCCGGGAGGGCCTTGCAAAGGCCCGTGCAGCGCTGCGGGCTACACGCCCAGCACACCTCGATGCGGCAGCCTGAGTTACCGTAGAGATCCTCGGCGAACGTTTCATTTCGTTGCCCTTACTCAACCCCGGTAACGAGTTCGCGCTGTTCATCATTTCGATCTCCCGTCCCTTTGTCATGAGGTGGCGATGACCGCTCTGGATCGCCTCGTCGATTGCCTCCGAACGGCCCTTACCCGCCCGATGGTGTTCTCAATCATTCTTTTTTCCGGTTGCGCGAGCACGACCTCACCAGCGATTGACTCCACACAGCGCGAAACCGCCGGAACTGCCGTTGTCCAAACGGTGTTCGCAGAGGTCGTCGAGGTTGTCGACGGAGACACCCTGCTGGTGTCATTTCCCGCAACTGTGTCGAGCCATGACGACGAAATTGTCCGTCTCCTCGGAATCGACACTCCTGAAACCGTCGACCCAACCCGCCCCGTACAGTGCTTTGGGCCCGAGGCATCGGCAGAACTCCAAAGGCTCCTCCCGGTTGGATCTGCGATCTGGCTCGAGCGCGATGTCGAGGCCCGAGACCGATTCGGCCGTCTACTCGCCTACGCCCATCGAGGAAGCGACGATCTCTTCATCAACGAGGCGCTCGTCGCTGGCGGATTCGCCGATGTGTCCATCTTCGAACCAAATAGTGCCTACCGATCGACACTCATACGCGCCGTGACCAGCGCTAAGACCTCAGCCCGGGGGCTTTGGGGAAGCTGCGGGGGCCCTGATGTTCCGCTCGATCCAGGTACCGAAGGCGGTTGATGCCGCTGCGACAAACGTTGGTCCTCAGGCAGCGACGGCGGCCCACGCCTCTGCCCACGGAGACGATTCGAAGGCCGGTACGACGACGTCGAGCCAGCGACCGTAGTCCCCTTCCACCTTGATGTCGCCCGCCATAAACGCCGCATCGCGGGTGCGCGCCCCCGACCAAAGCGCTCGTAGCACCGCTTCTTTGACCGTGATCGTGACGTCGGCTTTGACGCCGCGAGGCAACTTCCCTTCGGTAATGGTGAGCGAGTCACCGTCGTCGGCCAGATTGAACGCAACCTTGCCATCTTCGGTGTCGGTAACGACAAACAGGATCGACAGCGCCCCTGCTGTCGCGAGCGTTGAGGCCCCACCAACCTCGTTGGCGAGCGAATCGCACCACGCCTGATCGAATAGCGTCATGTGCTCTGGCCTCGAATGCCAAAGAAGAGGTCGTCCTCGATCTCGACCACTCCATCACTGTTTGCCGTGTCGATGGTCGACATTGCGAGCTCGAAATCGTCATACGGGTACACCGCGGCTGCGATGTCTCGTGGAAGCGGGAACCAGAACGATTCGTTCGGATCCACCTGAGTGGCGTGCGCCAGGAGCGCGTCGCATCGCTCGTTCCAGAAGTCTTGTACGTCGATCTTGGTCGTAATGAGGTGATCTTCGGACTCACGATCGAGAAAGCGCTCGTCGAAGGGGCTCTCACCGTTTACTTCGAGGCACTTTTCGTGAGTCTTGACGATTCGTTCTTTCGACCAAGCCGAGTAATACATCTTGAGTGGTTGCCATGGTTCACCCGCATCGGGGTAGGCATCTGGGTCGCCGGCGGCGGTAAACGCTGGGATCGATATTTCGTTCACCCGGAGATGATCGGGATGCAAATAGCCGCTTTGGTGATCGCTGTAAGTGATGAGAACGTGCGGTCGCTCTTCTCGAATCAACGCAACGAGTCGTTCGACCGCCTCGTCGAGCGGAGCGTTCGCGAAGTTGTCAGGATGTTTGTTCTCGGGCATGTCGGGCATTCCCGAATCCAAATACCCGAGCATCGCCACTCGGTGGAAACCAATGATGTCGGCCGATCGATCGAGTTCAGCTCGACGGACCGCAACGATGTTGTCCTCGTTCTCGGGCGTCTTCATCGCCTCGTTCAAGATGTCGCCCGCTCCCCCGTCGGTACAACAGACAAGGACACAACGAACACCTTCCTTGCTGTACCTTGCCACCGTGCCGGCGCCCTTTGAGGCCTCGTCATCGGGGTGAGCGTGAATAGAGAGCAGTCGGAGATCCGATTCCATCTGCGAAACGTTATCGCCCAACGTGCCCAGTCGGAGTTCCAGGAGCGATAGTATTGACCGGCAGTAACTCCGGGCGGAGTCCGTGGCGGTTGCCGCGGGAACACGCAACGCAAAACTGGAGACCGAGTGCACGCTCGTTTAGAGACAATTCGTAACGAACTTCGCCCAGGAGCGATGCTCGGTTTGGTCGTTACGGTCGTCGTTGGGCTTGTTGGGCTGGTCCAGTTCGACCAGCGTCTGATGCTGATCGGCCTCATTGCAGGCCCAACCATCTTGCTCCTCAATGCGGTGCTCGCAGCGCTTCGACGCTGGCACAACGCAAACACTCGACCAGAGGCGACCTATGTCTCGGCCGAAGAAATGGTTCGCCTCCAACGAGTGCAAGCAAACCGACGCTCATCGAACTGACGATCACCGAACAATCCGCGCCAGTGCGGGTACTCCTAAGAAGCAACAGCTCTACAAGGCTGCCAGTTCGTGGTCTCCCGCATCTTCGTCGGCGACGAGTCGCCAGCCAAAAACCTCGGCGAATTGTTCGCGCCCCTCGTCTGGACCGCTCGCAATGACCTCGTCACCAACGGCGAGTCGATCACGACCTGTCGGCCGATGCCGGTAGGTTGTGCCCGTCTTGATTGCCAAGACGATGTAGCCGGGAGCCACGTCGAGTTTGAGGTCGGCAAGACGAGAGCCAACGGCCGAACACCCGTCAGCGACTGGAACTCGAAGCACAACTTCATCAGCATCGGCCAAAGCAACGCCGAGCACCGGATGCACCTCCTCACCGTTCTCGACAAACATCACCATTGCCGACGCCTGGTCGCCAATGTCTTCCGATGCAGCGGCGAGGTGCAGTAGTCCCCGCAGCGGTGACGGCTCTGAAATCGAGCCAGCGGCGCGTAGTACCCACGTCTCGAGCCGATCATGCATGTCGTCGAGTCGGGTTTCGAGGTGGCGAACCTCAGCCGCAAGCCCTCGATCGCCCAAGACGAGCGCAGAGTAGGCAAGCCCAACTGCGGCCTCGGACAAGTTCTTCATTTCAATGAGAATGTCGATCGCTCGGTCGAGCTCTTCGATTGGTTCGCTATCGCTCGGAAGCTCTCTCGGAGGTGCGCCAGCGAGATCTCGCACCGTTGGGATACCCGCGGGCGGCCCTTCGACAAACAGCACATCTCCGGGGACCAGAATTGTTTCGCCTGACACGTTGGTCGTCCAACCATCTCCGCCTCGAACCGCAAGAATTCGCATGCCCGAATGCACGGGTAACTCGAGGTCGAGAAGCGTGTGATGGGCCATCGCCGAAGATTCTGCGACCACAACGCGATGTGAAACTTCTTCCGCGTCTCGCAGCTCCTCGACAAGATGGGCCGGAATACCGAGATCGTTGGTGACGGTGCGAGCAATATTGACCGCGTCGTTACCAATCCGCTCGATTGCCGAAATCACTTGCAGGACCCGCCCCATTCCCGGCGCTTCTCTTGGATGACGCACCCCGAGCACCGCAAGACTTCGCATATCGGCGACAAGGACGGTCAGGACCGATTCGAGGTCGCGCACTTCGTCGGCCATCTCGGGATCACCGAAGTACACCGCGGCGTACGCAAGATCGACCATGAGCTCGGACGTGTCTTTCGCATCGGCGAGAAGTGTTCTCAGATTTCGAGGCTTGTCATCCATGGTTTTCTTTCGTCACTGTAGAGAACAATTTCGGTTCCGTGAAGGGGTTCATGAGGCGAAGAAGCGTTTCTCACGCGCCGATTCCCAACGCGAGGATGGCACCGACGAGCGTGAACGCTCCGACGAGGTCGAGCACCGAGTTGGTGAGCGGAATAGTCGCAGTGTCTGGATCGAGTCCGAGTCGAACCGCAGCCAAGGTGCCGTAGTACGCAACGCCGAGAACGACCAACGTGGCACCAAACCCGGCGAGCAGCGCAATAGCGACCATCGAACCAGCTCCTGGACTCCCCGCGCGCACGATGAGTGACCCGAGATGCGCCGCGAGGCCGACGCTCACAAAGATCGGTACCGCAAGCGCTGCGACCGACCGGATATCGAGCAGCGCTTCTCGCTGAGGAAGCGCCTTTGGTTGCACGAGGCCAAGGTGCACCTTGGATCCGAGACGGCTCGACAAAATGCCGCCCAACGCCCCTGCCATTCCGAAGTATGCGGGCACCAAGATAAGCAGGGCTGGCTGGTCTAGAAACGTCCGAAGCTGATTCTCGACGACGATCCCTGCAATCAGCGAAATGAGCGACGCTAGGCCGAGAACCGGTAGCGATTCCAAGACGATTCGTCGTAGGAGCGGAAGCGCGTTTCGCAGCGAAGATATGAGCACGACGACTGCAACGACGAGGACGACGACCCCAATAGCGCGGCTCGCTCCAGCCGCTGAGCCATCGCTACCGACGAGCATCGAGGCGATCAGGAGTGCTGGCAGGGTCACGAGGTCGCCCGTTCCGGTTACGAGCGGTGCAATCACGTTGTCGAGGTCCCACCCAAAACGCGTCGAGCCGGCGGCGAGCGCGACCGTGATACCCAACACGATGACCGAGGCCATCACGCCGCCAACGACCGAGATCGTCAGAAAGTCGAATGCCCCCATCGCGTTGTTGACGCCGAAGATGTTCGCAAGGACCCACGCAACGAACCCGAGCCACGTGGCAGCGATCACGCTTAGACCGAGCGAGGCCAAGACGTTCTGCCCAAATACGGTGTCTGGCCGCCGAGAAATGTTGAACTCACCGGTGTGAATCGCTGTTCCAAGGCGACTCCCGAGCGCACCGAACACGTTGCCCCGTTGCGCAATCGCCGCGGGCACGAGCAAGAGCAGACCAGGCAAATCTGAAAGCCGATCCTCGGCCGATGCCAGGGTGAGGCCAGCGACCAGAGTCGCTGCGAGCGAAATTATGAGCGCAGTCCCTGATTGTGCAACCGCCGCCGGGTCTGGCCCGAGAATACGGACGAGCCGCCGAGCGAAGGTACGCATGCCCTCAGGCTACGCGCACGCCCTGAAATCGCTAAAGCGATCGGCGAACCGTTCAGCGGCAGGCGTTGAGCGCGTCGTTCACAGCACCTACGTAGCCGCCGCCAAACTTGATTGCATGGACCACGAGCGGAGCGAGTTGGTGCAGAGGAACACGCTGCTCCCAGCCTGCCTGCAGCGGGTACTCATCGTCGTATGCCTCGAACGCTTCAGCGCCGAAGCCACCGAAGAGCATCATCATTGCAAGGTCGAACTCGCGGTGCCCTCCGTGGCATGCAGGATCGATAAGCCAGCTCTCCCCCGTTGCATCGACGACACGGTTTCCGGCCCAGAGGTCGCCGTGGAGTCGCGCTGGAGCTTCGTCGGCCGCAGCGAAATCGGCGAGCCGGTCGGCGACCGACAACAACTGGTCGACCAAGTTGTCGGGGAGGGCGCCTCGTTGCGCGGCGATGTCGGCGAGTGGCCGGAGTCGCCGTTCGGCATAAAAGTCCGCCCAGGTCTCACACGGATCGTTGGGCAGGGCTTGGCTGCCGGTCGTCCTACCGTCCTCTCGCCCAAAGGACGGGGCTCCCACTTGGTGCAGACGGGCAAGATCTCGCCCAAATGCTGCTTCGCCGATAGCGCTTCGCTGCCCACGACCAACATCGATCCAGTCGAGTATGAGACATGCTGGCACCTCGTCGGTAACGCCGACGACGGTGGCCACGTTGATCACACCAGGTTCGGCCAACCACGTAAGGCCGTTCGCTTCGGTGCTGAAGAAACCCGGTGGCGGGTTTCGGTGTGTCTTGGCAAAGACGGCCCGGCCGTCGCGAAGCGTCACCCGATACGCCGTTGCAAAGTCTCCACCTGAAACTGGGCTCATCGACTCGACCTTCGAGCCTGCGATCTCGGCAACCGCTTCGGCCAACCGGCCGTTCGAACTCACTCGTGTTATCCCTCTGCGTCGGTGAATCCACCGTGTCTGAGGCCGAGGCAGTCGACACCGCTCGGCGGTCCAAATAGCTCTGCTTCAACGGACTGACAGACGCGCGCAACAATATCGTTGCTCCCGAATTCGTCGGCTCGATCATCTCGGACGATCAGAATTTCCTCGCCGTCGAACGCGTAGCGAGAATAGATCTGGTCTCCCTCGATCGTTCCGATGCTGAAGTCGATCGTGACCGGGTTGCCCGCCTCGATCTCGGCAATCAAGCACTCCGCTCCATCCCGAATGGGTTGGGCATCCTCTGCGTCACCGGCAAGGGTGACGCTCGCACAGGTCGTGTCATCAGCCCCGAACGTCACCGTAGGCAGTGCTTCGGCAGGCTCTGATGTGGTCGACTCAGATTCGGTGGACACCGATGCTGAACTTCCGCATGCCGCAACGACGAGCGCAATGGAGAAGAACCCCGCCGACAGCGTGCTGAAACGCTTATGGTCGCAGCTCACGAGAATTACCGCTGGCGGTGTTCGGTGCCAGCACCGGCGGTGATGAACACCGCCGTTGCCGAGTCGGCCACATTTGCCGTGTGCCACGTACCTGGTTCGTTGATTGCGTACTCACCCGCCGAGAGGGTCGTTGCAACCTCGGCGCCGTCGATCTCTTGGATCAACTCGATGGACCCCGCCGTGCACAGCACGACCTCGGATCCGCTCGGATGC
>CALHXU010000217.1 GCA_938040365.1 uncultured Acidimicrobiales bacterium | reverse complement strand
ATTCTGCGATTTCGGTGGAGTGCGTGATGACCACGATCGTTGTTCCTTCCGAGTGAAGGTCGTGGATCAGTCCCATTACGGCCTCGGTCGACTTCGAATCCAGGTTTCCTGTTGGTTCGTCCGCCAGAACAAACGCGGGGTTGTGCACCAGCGCCCGGGCGACCGCCACCCGCTGCCGTTCGCCACCCGAAAGGTGATTCGGCGGGTGCTGCAACCGATGTCCGAGACCGACCCGTTCCAGCGCCTCAATCGATCGTGCCGCGCGTTCGCGAGGCGGTACACCTTGATATAGGAGCCCATTGGAGACGTTCTCGATCGCCGACATCCCTGGCAGCAAGAAGAACTGCTGGAACACGAAACCGATGTTGCGGGCACGGATCCCAGCGACCTCGTCATCGCTGCGCTCGGCCGTGTCGATGCCATCGACGGAGACGATCCCGCTTGTAGGACGGTCGAGCGTTCCCATCACGTTGAGCAGCGTCGACTTTCCCGAACCGGAAGGTCCAACGACAGCAACGAGTTCGCCGTGGTTAATCCTCAAGGACACGTCGTCTAGTGCACGCACCGGTGGCTCGCCCGGGAATTCCTTCGTGACATTGCGCAGCTCGAGCGCTGCGGTTCCACCGGTAGGTGCTGGCACAGCGGCTTGGGGTTGTGTGGTCTTGTGAATCATGACGGCACCACCACCGCAGTGCCGGGTTCGATTCCGTCGACTTCCACGAAGCCGTCGGCGAACAGCCCCGGGTCCACGGCAATGAAGCTTGTGCTGTTTCCGTTCGCCACTTCGACAGCGAACCCGCCATCGGCGGTCGCGACGAGTGCCGACGCAGGCACCACGGTCGCGCCGGTGGCAAGGTCGTCTACCAACCGCACCTCGACGTCCAGCTCGTTGAGTTCCGCCGCCGACTCGGGCACCGAGCCGAGGCTGATCTCGACAGCGAGCTGCGGAGCGGCAGTCGGATCGAGAGGATCGATCGTCGACGACCTTGCCAAGTCAGTCACCGTGCCGGTGACGACCTCGCCATCGGGGAACTCGACGTCGACCTCGGTTCCCTCTGCGAGCATCGCCTGATCGGCGACATCGATGGCCGTCGACACAATGCGACTGTTGGTATCGGAACCGAACGTGAACAGCTCAGTCCCCGTCGCAAGCTGGTCACCGTCGTGGCTCGTGATCGCCCCGACCGTGACACCCTCGTCGACCGTCACGAACTGGTCGAGAGACAACACGCCATCAATCACTTGATCGTCCCACTCGTCTTGGAGGCTCTCCTCCCAGTCCTCGATTGCTTGGCTGGTGTGCTCGTCGAACACTTCATCGACTTCGAGGCCGCCGTCGACATCGAATCCGAGCTCGACGAGCATCTGTTCCAGAACCTCGATGTCTTCGCCGTCCTCGACGCCGAGCGACAACTCTCGGCCGAGCTCGACCTGGGTCACAATGGCAGTCACCGGTAGGTCATCGACCGAATAGAGCACCTGGCCGGAGTCGATTTCGCCCGACCGGACCTCGAGATCGATCGCTCCGGTGTGGGCGCTGTAGAAGCCCCCGACCATGCTCGTGACATTCACGGTCATGATCATCGAACCTGTCTGCACCCTGCTGCCGATGTCGACCATGACATCGTTCGTTTCTACGGGTCCAGAAACGATGACGACGTCACCCGGAGAAACGGTCCCAGTCTCGGGAACACCGAGGTCTTCCTGCCAGCGATTCACCGCTTCGGTGGTCTGTGCGTCGAAGGTTCCGTCAACCGTGAACCCTGTGTCGCCGTCTTCGAAGGTGTGATATCCGCGCGACGCAAGGTTCTCTTCGAGTATGAGCACGTCATTGCCCGAGACCCCTTCGCTCATGATCCGAAAGAAGGGCACCTCGCCGTAGAACACGACGACCGGTATTTCGTTGACCTCATATGCCGTGTCGCCGCGAGCGAGAATCTGACCCTCGTCCAACACATCGGTGATGATTCCTTCCGTGCCCGCTTCGACGGTGGTGACGTTCGCGAATTGCAGCGTGCCGTCGATGTTCGTGAACTCGATAAGGTCCCGCTGCTCGGCCTCTACAGCCCGCAGGGTGACTTGAGCTTCCGTCGTCTCATCGGCATCCGGTGACGAACGCAGCGTCACGATCGCGCCAGCAACGAGGACGGTAGTTACGAGCCCAACGGTCAGGAGCTTGCCCCATGCTGGTGATGATTGAAGATTCGACATCAGTTGTTCCCTCCCAAAGGACCGCCCGCGCCGAACGCCGACTGGCACGCTTGGACGGCATCAGCATTTGCCGGGTCGGTCGGGTCGAAATTGTCGCCGAAGACTGCTGCTGGCCCGCCGGCGAGTCCACGACTGAGATCCGGGTCATCGACATCGAGTCCTAGGTCTCGCAAACACTCAGCGAAACCGAGAAGACGGTCTTCGATCTCGGACTGATCTAATCCAGCGCCGGGGAGGAAGCTGGCCCCAGCAATGAGATCACCGCACTCCTCAATTGCGTCGGCTACGTCCGGATCGTTCGCGTCGATGTTCCTAATCGCTCCGGGCTCGAACAGCTCGATCGATCCATCGGCGTTGACTGTCGGGTCTTGCAGGTCGACGCCTTCATCTCGCATGCACTGCGTGAATTCGAGAGCGAGCTCTTCGTCGGTTTGCCCAGCAGGCGCACCGGTGGAGGTGGCGCCAGGATCACCGTCGGCCTCGTCGGAATCTGAGGCTTCGGCGGCGACAGCATCGCTGCTGTCAACAACGATCAACGGCGCAGCCGCGACCGTCTCCTGTTGATCCGACCCGCATGCGGCCGCTCCGAGGGACAAAGCGAGGAGGATGATGAGTAGTTGTCGTAACTTCATACGGGCTTCCTTCATGTCGAAGCGGACGGAGGTCCGCGTTGATACAGAGCAGCGTGGAGCGCCAACCTGTCGGCCTCTTGAATTCCAGCTGCGGACTTCCTGTAGATTTGCCGGGACGAATCTTCAGGAAATCCACAGCATCCGTTCGATCAACCCACAGGAACGTGCGTCATGCTGTGGGGCATGAGCGAAGCGAAGGTCTTGGTGGTCGACGACGAGGAGAACATCTCGTTTCTGGTGGCCTCGGCCTTGCGAATGGCCGGAATGAACGTCGAAACAGCCGACACCGGCAGCTCAGCGCTGAGCCTTGCGGAAACCTTCAGGCCAGACCTTCTTGTCTTGGACATCATGTTGGGTGACGTCGATGGTCTCGACGTTCTCCGAATTCTCCGCTCCCGTGGTCACACCGCACCTGTCCTGTTCCTCACTGCGAAGACCTCAACCGCGGACCGGGTTAACGGTCTGACCGCTGGCGGAGACGACTACATCACCAAACCGTTCGCGTTAGAGGAACTCGTAGCTCGCGTGCAGGTCGCGCTACGCAGAACCGGA
>CALHXU010000216.1 GCA_938040365.1 uncultured Acidimicrobiales bacterium | reverse complement strand
GAACCGCCGGCAACGTCGACCCGCCGCTCGACTGCGCGGTGACCTCGGGAATCTCAAGGCCGTCATCGGGCGCACCCAGAACCTCGACACGCACCGCACGGTTTTCAACAGCTCCGCTGTTCTCCGCAGCTCCGCTGTTCTGCGCAGCTCCGCTGTTCTGCGCAGCTCCGCTGTTCTGCGCAGCTCCGCTGTTCTGCGCAGCTCCGCTGTCTCCCCCGACTGGCATTAGCGGGCGAGCCCCACGCCGCCAAAATCTTGGCCGCCAAAATCAGGGCCGCCAAAATCAGGGCCGCCAACATCAGGGCCGCCGAGATCCTGATCAAAACCCTCTGGTTCAAATTCGAGTGGTGCTGGGAGATCGATGGCCCACAACCGGCCCACGAAATCAGAAAGGAGCATCAGGTCGTCGTCCGCGTACACGACGGCACCAACTTCGGGGAAAGAAAACGGGTCGCTCGACTCGAGAGGAAAGCTGCGGCGAGTTCCGCTGAGCCGAAGGTCGGTGCTGACGAGTTGGTCGAAGACCACGATTCCCGTCTCGCTGAACTGATAGATCCGGTCGCCGGTTTCTGACAGCGCGTACTCGCCAGCTCCGACCCCTCCACCTTCAGAGCCAGTAACCGCGTCGCCGACGGCGAGTTGGGTCCACTCCCCCCAGATCATGTTGACCGACCAGAGCTGCCCGTCGAGCACGATGATGAGGTACGGGACCCGATCCTCAAAGGTGCGGGTCTCACCGAGCACCTCGACGCTGGTCGCCGATATCGGCAGCGGAAAGAGCAACTCGGTACCGCTCGCTGAACCGTCTCCCCCGTCGGCGGCGGGCTGAAGAACCACAACGGCCGGTTGCGACAGCGCAGAACCCTCGGGACTATCGCCGCATCCTTCATTTCCTTCCCCACCCCGATGGTGAAAGGTAAAGCCGCCACTGCGGAGCACTTCATATTTGGCATCGATGCTGAGCTCCCACGTTGGAATCCCGGACAAACCAGGCTCAACGTTCTGACCCAACCCGGTGATCGTTCCGGTGTCGAGGTCGATGGCTCGAAATACCGAACAGGTACCGCCATCGACGGTTTCCCGGCCACGCTCGACTGTCACCATGACCCCATCGAGTAGAAGGAGCGCTTCTTGGTCGTCCCCCGGAGCAAACGAAGAATCCCACGCGAACCAGTCGAGGCCTTCTTCTGACACCAACGTCCGAGCGATGTCCCCGCTCTCCCAACGATCGGCGAGCACCATCATCTGGCCGCCGAGCTGAACAAGTCCTCTCGACCAGAACCTCGGAAGGTCGATACTGCTCACGTTCGAACGACGCGTTGCGTCCACGGGCCGCCACGAGATGGGACCGACCCGTCCGTCGGGTTCGGCCAACGAAGCCGACCGGGCGAGTGCGAGGAACCCACGCTCTCGTTCGATGAGGTGGATAGAGCTCTCGACGCTTCGTACCGCTTCGAGGTCGCTCACCGTCGTTGCGATAGGCGCCCCGAGGTCGGCGAGGGAGAGAACGACCGAGTCGACGCCACTCTGTTGGCTCGGCGTCTCATCGAAATTGCTCAGCGATTGTTCGTCAGCAGCATCGATCTGCCCGCTCGGTTCGGCTGGGACTGGCGCATTTGCAATCGTGGTGGGTGGTGCTTCTCGCTGCGTGCCGTCGGCAGCCTGTTCGCCCTCGGGGCGGAGCCCAAAGAGGATCGCGCCGAGGCCGAACAAGATCAGCACTCCAAGAACGTGTGGCCACCTCGACCCGCCGCTCGACCGCGCGCTGACCTCGGGAATCTCAAGACCACCGTCGGGCGCGCCCAGAACTTCGACACGCACCGTTCGAAGTTCCCCATCACGCATCTATTCAGTTTGGCCGCTCATGGCCCACACGCACCATCAACTCATAGAACGCTGCGCCTCGCGTCTGCATCTCGGTACCCGAAAACCGCTCGTGTTCATAGGTGACGAATGGATGCTCGGCGGCGAGTTCGCGCGACGGATACTCGTGTTCGTAGAGCGATTCGGTCATGGCCGAACACTACCGAGCTACGGGTGCGCGCGGTGACGTCGAAGGGCACTAGAGTGCAAAAACAGACCAATCAGCGAATCTCTAAACAGATCCCAAAGGACAAACCATGCTCAAAGTCTTTGCATCACTCGCACACCGCATTCCAGCTGACGAGGTCAGCGCACACTGCGACGGACCATGCGGCGTCTATGACCCTGCTTCGGTTCGAGTCGCAGCCGAAGCGGTTCTCTCGATGACCAAGAAGCTCGTCGATGCGGGACCTGCAACGACCCTTGAGGCACAGAACACCCAGGCCCGGTACATCGCAATCAAAGAACAGCAGGCGCACCTCGCCAAAGAGGAACTCCTCGTGCTTTGGACCGACTACTTTAAGCCGCCGCACCTCGAGGCGTACCCAGACCTCCACACCACCTTCTGGAACGCAGCGAAGCTGTGCTCGGACGCAAAGGTTCATTGCAGCGTCGAGGTCGCCGAGAAGCTCATGGCCGCAGTCGAAGAGATCCACAACATCTTCTGGGCATCCAAGGGCCGCGACGACGCGTGGGTAACCGCCAGCTAGATCTGTTCGTTCAAAGAACAACAATCTCAACGAAGACCGATGATGAGCGCTCGACACCGTGTCGGGCGCTCATCTGTTTTTCGAAACTGCTCATCGGCTCGTGAACCCTTACCCGTGACCTCCGTTCGATGACCCAACAGCCAGTTCCGGCGGCAACCAACGTCGAGTTCCTACGTTGGATTCTGCGCAGACGAGCGCGCGTACGCATTCGTGGCGACTCGATGAAACCAACGCTGTCACCGGGCGACATTGTCTTTGTCGACACAAAGGCGTACCGGGACTTCGCGCCACACGATGGTGACATCGTCGTCGCTACCCATCCCGGCGAGCCGGGTCTACAGATCATCAAACGCGTCGACTTTACCGACGGCGAACACGCCTATTTGCGGAGCGATAACCGCGACGATCCGCGAGCTTCAGACTCCGCACAGTTCGGCCTCGTAGGGTTCGATTTACTTATTGGAAAGGTGACCGCCTGTGTTCGGGCCTAACTCTTTGCCACACTGTTGACGTGGGATTTCCAAAACGACGTCTGTGGAACATCGCCCTCATCGTTGCGCTCGTCGCCGCAGCGTGTGCGAGCGAGATCACCGCACCCTCGACAGCGATCGAATCAGAGGCACAGCCCGAGCTCGATTCAGAGGCCGACTCGCCCACGGTGCTAGCAACCGATCTCGAAGAACTTATGGAGCAAATGGGTGAAGATGCACGCACATCAATCCCAGAAATCTCCGCCGAAACCGGCGAGTTAGAGCCGAGGGAGATCGAGGGCGCCGACGCCGACGCGATCACCAAAATCGCGGCGGTTGAAGCGTTTTGGATCGATGTCGGTAGCGAAATCGGCCTCGAATACGAACCGCTCGATAGCCAGTTCCTAATCCCTCGAAGCGTCCTCGCTGCACGAGGAACCCAAGACTGCACATTCAATGGTGCAGTCACCGAACTCAACGCCGACATGGCTCGTTTCAACGCCTTTGTCGCTCCATGCCAAGAGGGAATCACCGTCGTGTGGGATGACATCGAGCTGAAGGCACGCCTCGATGCGCGCTTCCCCGAAGCCGGATTTGCACACCTCATGGCCCACGAGTGGGGCCACGTTGCCCAGCAACAGTCACCACGAGTGCAGCGAAGCACGCTGCTCGGCGAACAACAAGCCGATTGCTACGCAGGGGCATTCGTGGCATGGGCCGAAGATCGAGGCATCTCACCGTTTACGACGCCGCGCGCACGAGACCTCGCGATTATCTCGGCCCTCGAGACCCGCGACCGGGTTGGCTCGTCGCCAGCGGCCGCGAACGCCCATGGCAACGGGTTCGATCGGACTCGCGCCGCCCAAGAGGGATACGACAGTGGTGTCGCGTTCTGCGCCGGATACGACACGAACCCACCGCCGATCACTCAGATGACATTCTCCTCGCAGGCCGAAGCGAACAGCGCGGGAAATCTTGCGACCGCCGACGCCGTAGCCCTTATCGAACCTGCGCTCGCCGCCTACTTCCAAAGCCTGACCGACACGCCGATCGACCCGTTCGTTCCGCCCATCGACCTTGCCCAGCTCGATGGCATTAACCGACAGATCGGTGACGGTGGAGTAGCGACGCTCCTCGGACTCGGGTACGCCGGCGCCCTACAAGCCTCGGTCGGCGAAGATCCGAACGGCATTGAACCGGCATTGCGACGGGCGTGCCTGTTTGGCACGTTCCTCAACCAAACGTTGAACGGAGCGATCACCTCGACGAGTCCTGACGGCACCGTCACGGCCCTCAATCTGTCGCCGGGCGATCTCGACGAGACCATTATGACGCTCACCAATTCGCCGACGGTCATCTCGAACCCTGGCCTCGTATTCGAGATCGTTGCGGCGCTGCGGATCGGAACAATCGAAGGTCTGAACGGGTGTCTTCTCAATCGATAGCCCGCTCGACTCGGGTGAGCTTTCCGATACTCGTCGGCTCGCTCGCGATCGTCCTGACGTCGTGTGGACTGTTCTCCGACGCGGCCTCGAATGGCGCGGAGAAGGCGGAGCCGACAACCATCGAGAGAGGCGAAGACCCCACCGACGAGGCTGGCGAACAAGACCCTGTAGACGTTGACCCAATCGACGAGCCAGACGACCCAGACAGTGAGCCAGACAGTGAGCCGGACGGCGAGCCAGACAGTGAGCCAGACGGTGAGGACGAGGAGCCGACCGACCCGGTAATTGAGGATGTCGAGCCCGACGAAGACCTCGACGAAATTATCGATGAGGCGGAACAAGCAACCGAGCCCGAGGTCGTACTCCCTGCTCCGGTCGTCACGTTTCGAGAGATTGCCGGCGCAACTCCAGAATCGGTCGAACACGTTGCCTACGTCGAAGCCTTCTGGACTGAGGTCGCTCCAGAACTCGATTTTGAATACGAGCTCGTGAACACCGATCGGCTGTTTCCGCGGAGCATCCTCACCGGCGACCAAACCTGCTCGTTCCGGAGAATTCGCGAGCCAATCGACGGCGAGATTGCCGAGTTCAATGCCTACGTGACGCCCTGTGATGAAGGCGTCACGGTCGTATGGGACGACATTGGTCTCGAGACCGATCTCGAACAGCGCTTTCCCGGCGCGGGTATGGCCATGCTGATCGCGCACGAATGGGGTCACGTGATTCAGCTCCAGCGCGACCAATGGAACGACCTGTCCGACATCATTGCCGAGCAGCAGGCCGATTGTTACTCGGGCGCCTATGCCGCGTGGGCAGAGGCCCGCGATATCGAGCCGTTCACGAACGACGAGGCACTCGACTTTGCGATTATCTCAACGCTCGAGACCCGCGACGCCGTTGGTTCTCGGCCCGATGAGTTTGGCGCTCACGGCAACGGTTTCGACCGCGTGCGAGCAACCCAGGAGGGCTACGACCGCGGCGTGACGTTCTGCGATTCCTACGAAGACACCCCACCGCCGATCACCCAAACCGGTTTCCTTAGTGCCGAAGATCGGCGCAACGAGGGCAACCTTCCCTACGAGCCGGCCTTCGAGCTCCTCGTGCCTGCCGTGATCGAACACTTTGAGGCGCTGAGCGACGAACCGTTGCAAGCGTTTGTCGAAGAACCTGATGAAGCGCTACTTCGCGAACTCCACGCAGAGATTGGCGATTTGGCGATCGGCACCGAGTATGCGCTTCGTTATGGCGAGGCGCTGCAGGCGGCGACCGGTGATGAGACCGACGGTGTTGGGGCGGCCCTTCAACGGGCGTGCCTTGCGGGAAGCTTTCTCGAAGATGCGTTGGCCAACGGCGTAGGCACCGGCAGTCTGTCACCGGGCGATCTCGATGAGGCCATCATTACGCTTGCGAGTTCCGATGATCTTCTCGCAAACCCTGGTGTCGTGTTCGAGATGGTTGCGGCATTGCGAGTCGGCACCCTCGAGGGCATCGACGCCTGCGCACTGGCGTAAGCCAGCGAGTGACTGGCCTGAGGCCAGCGAAGAACTGGCGTAAGCCAGCGAGTAACGTGCAGCTATGAAGATTGGCGTCGTGCAACACGAGATCGTCTGGGAGTCGCCCGAGGAGAACTTCGCTGCGATTGCGCCACAGATCGAACAGGCGGCAGCGAGCGGCGCTGAACTGATCGCGTTGACCGAAACGTTCTCATGGGGTTTCACCATGAACACCGATCATGCGTGGGAAACGTCCGATGGACCTTCGACGAACTTCTTGCTGGAACAAGCCGCGGCGAGCGGGGCGTGGGTCGTCGGTTCGATTCCGGTGCGTCACCAAGACGACGAACTTCCGCACAACCAGATGACCTTCGCATCACCACACGGCGAGATCCTCACGTATAACAAGCTGCACCCTTTCACCTTCAGTGGCGAAGACAAGAGCTACCGGGCAGGTACCGAATCGAAGACCGTCACGATCGGCGACCTGCGCGTCAGCCCATTCATCTGCTTCGACGTTCGTTTTGCAGATGACTTCTGGGCACTTGCTCACGACACCGACCTCTACCTCGGCATTGCGAACTGGCCGGCGTCGCGACGCAACCACTGGCGGACCTTGCTCGCCGCCCGAGCGATCGAGAACCAGGCGTGGGTAATTGGAGCAAACCGTTTCGGTGAAGACCCAAACGTGAGCTACTGCGGCGACTCGATGATCATCGACCCCTTCGGCGAGGTCGTGGCCGACTCGGGTGACGGTGCGGGCAGCACGGTCTTACTCGCCGATGTCGACCCAGGTCGCGTCACCGAGGTCCGCGAGAACTACCCGTTTCTAAAGGACCGGCGCTAACCAGCGACACCAAGAGCTCTCTCTCTGAGCGGGCTCGAGCGGCCCGTCGCCGGGGGCGCCAAGAGCGGAAGATAGGCGTAAGGAGCGTGCCGATATAATCAGGCGCGGAGCGCCTATCGGCAAAGCTCGTTACGCAGTGTTCTCGTTACGCAGTGTTGAGGTGGCGGAAGCTCTCGGCGAGCTGACCACCGGCGAAATGATCGACGCCCCGCTTTACCGCGGCTGTCGAACTTCGCTCGCCCCATTCACGCATCAGCTTCTCGAGATCGAACTCTTCATCTCGCTTGGCAACTTGTGAGTGGTGTGATCGAAGCGCCCGCATCTTTGCATCGAAGGTCTCGGAAATATCGACGAACACATCGGGTTCGGTGTGGTTGATCCACACATGGGGAACGGCGTGTGGTTCGAATCCGGCGTCGAGCAACTCGCTCGTGAACGCTCGCGGGTTTCGGGCATCGGGGTAGACGGCCCGCAACACTGCCTCGGCAGTTTCGGTGTGATCGGGATGGCTGCCATACACGCTGTCGTAGTTGCGTTCTGGAGATTGCGTGATCACGAGGTCAGGCTTTTCGATTCGGATGACTCGTGAGATGTCACGACGCAGCGCCAGGTTGGCTTCGACCATCCCGTCGGCGTGACGCAACCAGTGCAAGCTCGTCACCCCGACCTCGGCTGCGGCTGCGGTCTGTTCGGCTTCGCGCATCGCCGACAACTCTTCGCTGCTCACCGTCATGTCGTCTTCGCCGGCCTCGCCCGACGTGACGAGGCAGTACGCAACGTGGCTACCGGCCTTTGTGAGAACCGCCACCGTTCCCGCAACGCCAAAATCGATGTCGTCGGGGTGGGCAACGACCACGAGTATTCGCTTCGGGGTTTCAATCGGGCCGTCGGAGTTGAAGATTCGCGCAGTCACCGTCTCAGGCTACGGTCAGAGTGAACCGAGGAGTGCGCCGTGAGCGAAGATGACAGAGCGATAAACGAAGGCGATAGTGCCAAGCAAGTGAATCGTGACCAGTTCGGAGCAAACGCAGCGAATTACGCGACGAGCCGCGTCCACGCAAAGGGAGCGAGCCTCGCCCGGATGGTCGAGCTCGTCGAACCTCAGAGTGAGTGGCACGGACTCGATATCGCCACTGCAGCCGGACACACCGCCTTTGCGTTCGCACCCCATGTCACACACATGGTTGCGACCGACCTCACGCCTGAAATGGTCGAACTAGCGGACAGCCGCGCCGCCGACTTGGGAATTTCGAACGTGTCGACAGAGATCGCCGATGCCGAAGCGTTGCCCTTCGATGACGCCACGTTCGACCTCGTCACGTGTCGCATTGCGCCCCATCACTTCCCCGACCAGCCAGCGTTCATCTCCGAGGTCGCCCGTGTGTTGCGCGCCGGGGCCATCTTCGCGCTCGTCGACAACGTGGTACCTGACGATCACGAAGTTGCGTTGTTCTGCGATGACTGGGAGCAGCGCCGCGACCCAAGCCACGTCAACTGCCTCTCGCTCGAGGAGTGGTCACAGCTCTGCGAGCGCTTTGGGCTTTCGATCCGAACTGTCGAAACCAGTCCGAAACTCATGTCGTTTCAGGCCTGGGCCGACAACATGGCTGTTCCGGCAGATCTTCGACCAGAGCTGCTTTCTGATCTGTTGGAAGCAACACCTGCGGTGCGCCGTTTTCTCCAGCCGACCGGCACGACCGAGGCCGATGCGACCTTTACCCTCACCGAGGGTCTACTCGTCGCGCAGAAGGCCTGACCCACCAGCGCAAGCGATTCGAGAACGCTTTTTCGACCTACGAATCGATGAGCCCAGCCAACTCTGACGTCACGTCACGTGCCTCGGGGGCCGAAATGTCGAAGTCTTGGCCGTAGTTGTCGAAGGTCTGCCACGTCTCGACGATCATGGTCATGTCACCCGAGAACGTCGGGTCGTCCTCAAGCGCAACGAGATCAGAGAAGAAGCTGCTCATGTCGATCGTCGTGCCGATCTGGCGGACCAGGCCATCAGCGTCGACCATGATCTCGAAGTCGACTTCGAGATCTTCAAACGAGTCAGTAAATGCCGCAGCGTCGAACTCTCCCAAGCCCAAGGCGTCGAGCGAACCGAGATCGCCGATTCCCTCTTGGCCGAGCGCTTCGGAATACTCGACGAACGACACGTCTGCGGTATAGACATCGACGGCCACCCCGTTGACCGAGGCGACGCCAGCTGCTTCGAGTTCATCGATGCTCGACAGTGCTGAGACGAAATCCGCAGGGTCTACGACCTGTGCTCCACCGAACTGCGATGCAAGGTCACCTGCTGCAATGTCTGAGTCGACACCCAACTCGGCGAGACGTGACAGATCGATCGACACCGGGCCGTCAGCAAAGACTTCGAATTCGGCCGCTGCCGCTGGGTCGAGCGCACCGAAAGTTTCAGCGAAATCGCTGAGGTCCATAACCACGCGATCTTCGGTGGTCCAGACGTCCATCTCGAGCGATGCAAAGCCCTCCAAGACGTTACCGAAAATTGCATCGTCCGAAGAAAGCCCCATCGACTCGAACATCGACAACATGAAGCTGCCGATATCGGCGTTTAGTGCAGACTCGCCATCATCGACCTGGCCGGTGATGAATGGCTCGTCAGTGCCGATGATGAGTGACTCTCCGAGGATGTCGAGCTCCATGTTGAGGCCCTGTTCGAACGAGTAGCTGGTGTCTTGAACCGACTCGATCGCCAAAGCGAGAACTTCTGTCGTTTGCTCAACGCCTTCCGCACGAGTTTCGGATGGTTCTGCAGCACTTTCGTCTGCCGCACTTTCCTCTGCCGCGACGGTTTCGTCGGCAGCGGTGTCCTCAGCAACAGTGTCCTCTTCAGCAGTTTCCTCTTCAACGGCGCTGTTCGCAGCACTCGTTGTGTTCGTTTCCGAGGTCAAGTCGGCAACGCTCACGGCACCAGTCGAAGTTGTCTCTGCGCTTCCACCGCATGCGGCGGCGAAGAGCGAAACCGATGCGAGTACGGGGAGCACTGGGAGTAGGCGCTTCTTCAAGATCATGTGGTCATTCCTGCCTTGGTCAGATTTTGTGGGATCGGCACGCCGTTGTGCAATCCACGCGTCGGTGGGGATCGGCACAACGACCAAAATACTTGACCTATTCCAACTCGTTGGCGCGGCTCTGGCTACAGCGGGGTCAGCCAGCCGTGTTTGTCTTCGGCCGCACCGGTCTGAATGTCGGTGAGCGCGTTGCGCAGTTT
>CALHXU010000215.1 GCA_938040365.1 uncultured Acidimicrobiales bacterium | reverse complement strand
CGTAATGAACGAGATGCTGAGCGCCGAGCTCCAAGCCGAGAAACTCAACCAGGTCGGCGTGCCGGCAGTCGTCGACATTGGAGATGTTGCCGAACCTTCAGAGTTCCGTCTCACCGACTTCGGTACGCCACTCGAAGAACTTCCTGCCAATCAGGTTCCCGTGCTCGATGAGCGCTGGCGAACCGAAGTTCTTGGCAACTAACCCAACCATTTGATCCGACTATTCTGACGCTTCTAGGAGCCCCGAATGACCGCCACACACGAAGCCAACATCGAGACAGCCATCGACACCGATGAGGTCATCGACCTCGTCATCATCGGCGGTGGTAGCGCCGGTCTTGTCGCCGCAAAGGGCGCCGGCAACGTCGGCGCATCGGTCGTCATGGTCGAACCAAACCCGCCCGGTGGCGACTGCCTCTGGACAGGTTGTGTTCCGAGCAAGCGCATTTTGTCCGCAGCCCATGCCGCACACGTCATGCGTACCGCATCGGTGCATGGCATCAAGAACGTCGAGCCAGAGATCGATTTCGCGGCGGTCATGACTGGAATCACCGACGTCCAAGAACACATCTCCCATCACGACTCGGTCGAAACACTCGAGATGTTCGGCGCGAAAGTCATTGCCGAACTCGGCGAGTTCATCGGCGATGGCCAGATCAAAGCTGGCGACCGGATACTCAAATACCGCAAAGCCATGATCGCCACCGGCGCGTCACCGATCGTGCCCGGTATTCCTGGCCTTCGCGAATCATCACCGCTGACGTCGGATTCGGTGTGGGAGCTGAAGGAGCTGCCAAAACGCTTGGTCGTCATTGGCGCAGGTGCCATTGGCTGTGAGCTTGGTCAGGCCTTTGGTCGTCTCGGCTCGGAGGTCACCCTGGTTGAGGCAGGACCTCGAATCCTTCCCATGCTCGGTGAGCAAGTCGCCGAGGTCGTTGGAAAGGAAATGCGAGCCGAAGGCATGACCGTCCTCGAAGATTCCAAGGTGACGAGCGTCGAAGGAAGCACCACCGACGGCACCGCGGTCGTCGTCATCGATGAGGAACGACGAGTGCCATGCGACCAAATCCTGGTCGCGGTTGGACGTCGGGCAAACACTGCCAACATGGGCCTCGAAACGGTCGGCGTCGACCTCGATGAGCGGGGCCATGTCGTTGTCGACGACATGTTGCAAAGCAGCAATAGCCACATCTACGCCGGCGGCGATGTCGTGGGCAAGATGCCGTTCACTCACACCGCAGGCCACCACGGCGCAGCGGTTGTGATGAACGCGTTGTTCAAGATCCCTCGCAAGTTCGATCACGACAACATTCCGTTTGCGATCTTTTGCGACCCAGAGGTTGCGAGCGTCGGACAGATCGAGGGTGATGATATTGAGAAGCATCACTTCGACTACGACCAGCTCGATCGTGCAGTCACGAGCGGCACTCCGATCGGTTTCATCGACCTGTTCACGAAGAAGGGCAAGATCGTCGGCGCGACCGTCGTTGGTCATTCTGCAGGCGAGACCATCAATGAACTGACCGCGCGGGTCAACGACGGGGCGAAGCTCCGTACCGTTGCAAGCATGGTCCGGCCTTACCCGACCTACGGCGAAGCGATTGCAAAGGCCGCCAATGGCACGCTCAGCGAAGACCTGTTCAGCGATCGCAACAAGAAGATCGCCGGCAAGGTGCTCGACGTTCTCGCCCGCTTCGATTCTCCGGGCGAACGAGCCTGACGACTAGCTCGAAACCTAGTTGCGCAGTCCGGTGACAATGTAGGAGAAGCGTTGCACAATGCTGATCCCAACAATGCACGCCCAACCCCAGAGCAGCGGTACGGTCCATTGTGGTAGCGCCAGGATCAGCGACATCGACAGGATCGTCTCAAAGCCCTCGGCAAGCCCTGCGGGAAAGTTCAAGCTGCGCTCGTCGTCTCCGTGGTCGGTTCCGGCAGCCGATATTGCGCGCTCGGCGACCAGACTCGACCATGCGAGAAAGGCTGCGCCATTTAGGTAGTAGCCAAGGAATACGAACAAGGCGGCAAGGCGAGCGTCTGGCACAGCCCAACCAATTGCGACCACCATTCCGCCATAGACCGCAAAGTCGGCCATGATGTCGAGGAACCCACCGAGTTGGGTTGGACCTACCCGCCGAGCGACCGAGCCGTCGAGACCATCGATCACGCGATTGATTAGCCACATGCCCAACGCCAGCCACCACGAACCAGCGACGATTGCAATGCAGGCGCCCATGCCGACCAAGAAACCAATGCCGGTCATGGTGTTTGGATGCACGCCGCGGGTCTCTATCGCCGCTGCGGTTCGATCCAGTGGAAGGTCGAGTCGTTGACGAATCGAAGCGTCAAACACGACGGGTCCTCGCGCGGCCTGATACCAGCGGTTCTGTTGGTCGGAGGGTTGAGCCTCGCTGGCTTGGCGGGTGTGGTTTCTGCATCGTTTCGTCCAAATGCGGTACTAAACGGAGCGTACGGTACCGATGCATGGGTTCGGCTACTCGACGACCCCAACTTTGTTGACTCGTTAATCTTTACCGTTCGCGCCGCATTGATCTCTACCGCCCTTTCGGTCGCGGTTTCCATTCCCTTAGCCTTCGCCCTTCGGCGCCGTGAAACGGTGGCCCGCGCGCTCGTCGCTGCGCCGATACCAATCCCCCACATCGTGACGGCAACCCTCGTCGTGCTCTGGCTTGGGCCGAGCGGTCTGGCGGACCGGGTCTTTGCAACCTTGCCGATCGTTCGAGATTCATTCGGCGTTGGGCTGATCTTCGTGTACTTCTTGAAAGAGGTCCCCTTCCTGACCGTGTTGATTCTGAGTTCGCTCGGCGAGGAGGATCAGTCTCGCGAGGAAGCGGCTCGAACACTTTCACCGAGCCGGTTGGATCGATGGCGAGGTGTCCTCTTACCCCAGTTGCGGCGGCCGCTCGTTCTTGGCTCGCTCGTCGTTGCTGCCTTTGTCGTAGGCAGTACCGAGGTTCCGCTCGTCGTTGGACCGCTGACGCCCGACGTGTTGACGACGTGGTCGATCACGATCATCAGAATCCGTGGGCCGATCGCTCGCGCCGACGCCGCCGCCGGCCTTGTCGTGACCTCGGCACTCGTGATCATCCTTGCCGTCGTAGCGATCTGGTTCGCGTTTAGGGGCCGAGCCAATGGGCGCTCCGCGACCCTGCCCCGGGGCAAGTCATGACCCGTCTACCTAGGGCCCGAGCGGCCCGTCGCCACAGGCGACCAGAGCGGGAGAGAGGACGAAGGAGTGACGCCGTAAGCTCAGGCGCAGAGCGCCTACCGGCTCAACTCCGAAGTGCTGCCCCAAACCTGCTCATCTGGTCGATGGTCGTGCTGTTGGTCGGACCGTTCGTGTTGCTTCCGATTCGAGTATTCGCCGACGAGTGGCGAGCGCCAAATATCATTCCGCAACGCTTTGGCCTGCGAGGTATCACCCGAGTCGCCGAAGATGGCTTGCTCGTAGAAGCAATTGCTAACTCGGTAGTGGTCGCGACGATCTCGGCGATCGTCGGCGTGGTGTTCGGGTGGCCAGCTGCACGGTCGCTCGCGATCTCGCGCAACGCTCGCGGTGCGTGGCTCGCGATTCTGTTGCCCCTACTTCTTCCGCCGCTCGTCGTAGGTGAGGGCCTGAGGGTCTGGTTCCTTCGGCTCGGTCTTGCCGATTCGCTCATCGGGCTCGTGCTTGCGCATCTGGTTTTTGTGGTGCCGTATTGCATCCTCATCCTGTCCCCCGGGTTTACGCCCGAGCTGGTCCGCCGCGAGTCGGCAGCGATGGTCTTGACCGGCGATCTGAAGCAACGGTTCGTTTCGGTCACACTGCCCGCTATGCGCCGCCAGATCGCGCTTGCATTGGCGCTTGGCTTCACCATCTCGTGGGCACAGTATGGAACCAGCCTCGGCGTCGGCGGCGGGGTCCCGATGCTGCCGCTACTTCTCGTCCCACTCGTCCGTTCAGACCCTCAAGTCGCCGCCGTCCTCGACATCATCCTTATCGCTCCCCCTCTCTTCGCCCTCGCCCTAAGTCAAACAACGGCAAGCAAAGCCATCTAAGACCCCGAGCGCTGAAAGCGCAGACAGAAACCGCTATCGGGGAGCGAAGCAGAGCGCAGCGACCATGCGCGCTTCCGCGAATCTCGACCGGAAGTGTCGAGAAGTGACAGTTCGACCGGAAGTGTCGAGAACAAAAAAGCAGAGCGATCACGCAGGCTTCCGCGGATGTCGGGCGGAAGTCCCGACAAGTAGTCGCCGAGAACGGTAAGAGAGGGTCTGACCCCGAAATACCGTTATTGGACGGTATCGCGCCCCTTGGTGAACCGTCGGGCGATGACGATGCTGGCGAGGGTGAAGAAGGCTAGTGCGACGGCGGCGATGATAAATGGCGTGCTTCTCATATCGTCGGCGCGAGAGGCTG
>CALHXU010000214.1 GCA_938040365.1 uncultured Acidimicrobiales bacterium | reverse complement strand
TCCGGTCTTGGTCTCGGATGTGCAAAGCGGTTGGCCGAAAGCGGCGCAAAGGTGCTCATCGCCGACTTAAACGAGGAACTCGGAAACGCAGCAGCAACCGAAGTCGGCGGCATGTTCGTACAAGCCGACGTTGCCGACGGTGAGCAAATGCAGGCAGCCATCGACGCTGCTGGAGAGATGGGCCCGCTGCGCGCCGCGGTCAATGCCGCAGGTGTTGGACACGCCATGCGAACCGTGAACCGCAACGGTGACCCGTTCGACCTCGAAGCATTCGAGACCGTCGTTCGCATCAACCTGATCGGCACGTTCAACTGCACCCGCCTCGCCGCATCGGCAATGAGCAAGACCGAACCACTTGAAGACAACGAACGTGGCTCGATCGTCAACTTCGCATCGGTCGCCGCCTTTGACGGACAGGTCGGACAAGCCGCGTACTCGGCAACCAAGGCCGGCATTGCGGGCATGACCTTGCCGATCGCTCGTGACCTCAGCGCCGTCGGCATCCGCGTCAACACCGTTGCGCCAGGGCTGTTCGACACGCCGATCTACGACAAGATGGTCGCCGAAGGACGCGACCCACAAGAACTCAAGGACACGCTGGGCCAAAGCGCGCTGTTCCCGAAGCGGCTCGGTTTCGCCGACGAGCTCGCAACCCTCGTGCAAGAATTGCTCACCAATAGCTACATGAACGGCGAGACCATTCGCATCGACGCTGGCATCCGCCTCCCACCGAAATAGGAATCACATGTCTGAAACCACCGAAAACGAAGCTGTCGTTCTCACCGAAGTCCGCGGCAAGACGCTCCTGATCACGCTCAATCGCCCTCAAGCGATGAACGCGGTCAATGCCGAACTCGCCCAGGGTCTTGCCGCCGCAATCGATGAACTCGACAACAACGCTGACCTTTCCGTCGGCGTGCTCACCGGCAACGGCCGGGGCTTCTGCGCTGGAATGGACTTAAAGGCGTTCGTCGAGGGCAGCTTCCCAACCGTTCCGGGTCGTGGCTTCGGCGGTATTACCCAACAGGCGCCGAAGAAGCCAGTGATCGCTGCAGTCGAAGGCTTTGCCCTCGCTGGTGGTCTCGAAGTGGCATTGTCGTGTGACCTCGTCGTTGCTTCCGAAGGCGCGAAGTTCGGGATCCCTGAAACTGGCGTTGGCCTGTTCGCTGGAGCCGGTGGACTCTTCCGCCTGCCGCGCGTCGTGCCGTACGCGGTTGCAATGAAGATGGCGCTCACCGCCAAGCCAATCACCGCTGAAGAGGCAATGGGTTATGGCTTTGTTGTTGAGGTCACCGAAAAGGGCGGCGCTGTCGATGCAGCGATCGCCCTCGCAGAAGAGATCGCCAAGAACGCTCCGCTCGGTCTGATGGCCAGCAAGGACATCATCCGAGAGAGCCAAGGCCGCACCGAAGAAGAGCTGTGGGAGTACCAGAACAGCGAGTGGTACGACATGGTCTTCAAGTCCGAGGACGGCGTCGAAGGCGCAACGGCCTTTGCCGAGAAGCGCGCGCCGAACTGGCAGGGCAAGTAGCACCCAGTGGCAACGTCATCGCTCGACGCCGACGTGGCCCTCGACGATGCGTGGCCCCAGCTGCAGCAACTGTCGACGTGGGAAGGTGTTGCCGAGATCGAGGATCTTCAAAACCCGACCCACGATTCGAACGGCGATCTCACTGGCTTTGAGTTCGCATTCGATAGCCCAATGGGCCGAGTCGATGGGGTAGCGACGGTCGAAGCGACAAAGCCATCGATGAAGATACTCGGCGAGCAGAAGGGCCTCGAGATCAGCATCGATGTGGTTTTGCGAAGCACGAACTCTGCGTCGGTGCCGACCACGGTGATGGTCGACGTCAGCGCCCGGGCTACATCGTTTATGACCAAACCCGTAGCGATGACGCTCAACTCGCTTCTCCGTTCGACCATCGACCAAGAAGCGCAAAAGATCGTCGACCGCTTGGGTTGATCAAGAGCTCTAGCTACGGGTGGCAACTAACCGTCTGCTGCGGCTGGGACTTGGATACTCCACAAGCGGCCCGCGGCGTCGACTGAGATGAGTTTATCGCTACCCGCGACAGCGACTTGCTGAGGTCCGGCTGGGGCCAGTGGTCCTCCTCCGCCGTTCTCATTGACAAATGGAAGTAAGCGTGGCAGCACGGATATGTCGCCGGTCGTTGTATCGCGAGCAACTTCCAACACGCTCAGACCTCGATTCTGCTGGTGGTAGACGACGCCGCCGGAAACGATGGCGGGTCCGACTGATGAGCCACCCGCCTCTAGGTCATCAAGCACGAACCATTCTTCGTTTGTCGTATCGAACGCCCAAAGTGCGGCGACGGTCTGCACGAGAATCAGCGAACCGCCGTTGTCGGGCAGGACGATCTCGCCAGCAAAGGTCAGGCGGTCACGTCGAGCGATCTCCTCGGGGATTTCCACCGAAATTGTGATCTCGAAGTTGGAGTCGAGGATGACCAGCTCCGCTTTAGTAGAGGGGCCAAGGCCGATGACGCCATCGCAAGCTTGCGTGTCTTCCGTCAGGGGTGTGATGACCGCAACCCGGCCGTTTGTAAGCGAGGCAAGAACATTGATGCCGCTCGGAAAAGTAACGCTTCTTTGGTTGCCTGCAATAACTCCAGGTGTTGCCAAATGGAGTGTCGAGGCGGCGAGTGGTCGCTCGTCCGCTATGAATTGAGCGCACTCGACAAACTTCGTTCTATCGACACCGCTGACGACGCCTCGACCAGAGAATTCGAGGTTTGGCTGCGCACCGCACGAATACGCAGTAAAGGCTTCTTGGGAAGAGAAGAGAGCGCATACGCCACCCGCTGGTATCTCGAGATTCGTGTGTTTTGCCAGAAGGGACTCGGCCTTACGTTGCATGCTTTCGACAGCGATGACGCCATCTCTGTGCAAACCGACTGGACGTAGGGCGTCATCGGCAGAAACCGTCAACCAATTCGTCGCGTCGTTTGAGGAGAGCAGCCACTGCTTCTGTGTGTCGAAGTCCATTCCGACCAACCCAAGGCCCTGGTTTGGGGGAAGAAAAAACCATCGGTCGATAGTCGCGACTTCGTCGTCGGTTAGTGGAATCGACAGATTCTCGATCTTGTTCCACTCGGCGCCTTGCATCGAGATGAGAAGTTCGAGCGGTTCGCCCGGTCGTGCTACTTGAGCAATCAACTGATCATTCCACCGCACGATCGCTTTGATGTCGGCGTCGATATCGATGACGCGCGCTCGAGCGGTGTTTGGGTCGACGACCGTTACGACTTCGGTCGTTGTGGTCGTCGATGTTGTGGTTGTGGTCGATGATGGCGGAATGTCTGCCTGGATGTCCTTCGGAACGGTGATTGTCGACGACGGAGCAACCTCTTCGAATGCCGGTTCGCGGTCGTTAGCCGACTTACCTGCGGTTCCGCAGCCAGCGATGAGCACCGCTGCAGCGGCAAAGAGCGGCCAGCGGAGTAGCGATCGGTCAGCGTGATCGTTGGACATCGTGTCTAGAGCTTCGGTTTCTTCCGATGTCCACTGGAGTGAGAATTGGCAACCGAAAGCGATCGGCGTCGGTCCGAATCGAGCGGCGTAACCATTGCGATTTCGTGACTTGGTAGGCAATTCGGCTAACGATTTTGGGACTTTTGGCCGATAAGAAAGAGATGGCCGTCCCCACATCGCCAGTATACCGTTTCGCGCCTATCCGTCAGGTCGTCAAGTATCTCGCCGCCGCATCCGGCATCGGAGCCGCGCTCGTTCTCACCTTCACGTACTTCCTGCATTCGACGTCGGTCGAAGTTGTTGCGCGGGTCAGCGACGAGACTGCTGAGGCGATCTCGGAAGGCGGCAGTGTGTTGCTCGAGCTTCACGATCGTCCGGTCGATGGCGAACTGATTGCTCGCTACGAGCTCGCTTCCGATGCCATCGAAATTGCCGATGGAGTCGTGACCTTTGAGGTCAGCGAGCGCACCCGGAACCTCCCAGCAAACTCCCACATTCAGCTTTGTGTCGACCCCGACGGCAACGGACATCCCGAATGCAACGACGAGACGCTGGTAACCGGCGAATCAGATTCTGACATCGACCACGTTTCCTGCACACGTCAACAGTTGGAGCCTCAACGAGAGTTCTTCTCATCCAGCTCGGTCAGCTATGCGAACGTCACGTGCCTCGAAGTGCAATCACCGCTCTTTGCAGCACCCGGCGACGGCGCCCTTGCGATCGACGATGTTCCTGCGAGCCTTGCGTTGATCGACGAGACCGACGTCAACGAGCTCATCAACGAGGCGTTGGCCGGCCAGGCGATCGACGAGGATGCCTTGCTGACTCTCGACGATGTGGAGCTGTTCATTGCGGGCATCGACCACGAGGACGATCAGCGCCTAGCGCTCAACGCAACCGAGCTCACGATTTCGAATGGCAACACGATCGACCTCTCGAGCTTCCTCGACAACACCGATACCGACACCAATACCGATGATCAGGTCATTGGCGCTTCGCTGGTCGGCTCGACCCTCACCATCTCGCTTGAGAACGGGGGAGTGGCCAGCGTTGAACTGTCGTCGCTCACGACCGATACCGACGATCAGGAACTCGACCTTTCGGGCAACACGCTCGTGCTCAGTAACGGTGACGGGGCGGACTCGACCGTCGACCTTTCTCGCTACCTCGACGACACCGACACGCTCACCAGCCTGACCTGTTCGGGAGGCGAGTTCGCGGCATGGAATGGCTCAGCCTGGGCATGCACCGATGCCAGCGCCCTCGAAACGCTCACCACGGTCGGGTTCGACGTGGTGACCCAGTCGATCAACTACACCGATGAGGACGGCACCGTCACGACCGTGCCGATCGCTTCGCTCGAAACGACGACCCTGCTCAACAACACGCTCGCCGTTGGGAACATCATCGGCACCTACACAAACGAAGATGGTGCTGCGGTCGACATCGTCGAATCGGTGACGACGCTCGTCGACAACGGTGACGGCACATTTACCTACAC
>CALHXU010000213.1 GCA_938040365.1 uncultured Acidimicrobiales bacterium | reverse complement strand
AGCCGCGCCGAGTGGAGCGCAGCGTCCGAAGCTGCTGAAAACTTTATCCGCAGCGACGTTGCCGCAACGGCAGCCGACCTCGAAGAAGCCCGCTCGCTCACGACCTTGCTCGCACTCCTCGGTGGACTCCTGCTCATCACGCTCCTCTTCGTGATCGGCCGGTCGATCGTTGGACCACTCGGCCGCCTCATGGAGAACGCCGACGTCATGACCCACGAACGCCTCCCCGCAGCTGTTGCGCAGCTCCGTTCCGTCGGATCATCCGATGAAGAAGTCAAGCTCGCTCCAATTCCAAAAGAAGCTGACGACGAGATCGGAACGATCGTCGAGGCATTCAACGACATGCAGGCCAGCGCTCTGAAGGTCGCAACCGACCAGGCTCGATCACGCCGAAACGTGGCCGAGATGTTCGTGAGCCTCGGCCGCCGTAACCAGCAGCTGAACCACCGCATGATCACGATGATCTCGGATCTCGAACGTGACGAGCAGGACCCAGAGACCCTTCGTGGCCTCTACCAGCTCGACCACTTGGCAACTCGTATGCGTCGCAACGCAGAGAGCCTCCTCGTTCTCGCAGGCAACCGTTCGCCTCGTCAGTGGAGCCAGCCCGTTCCATTCGACGACGTTGTTCGCTCGTCGCTTGCTGAGGTCGAGTACTTCGAGCGCATCGAGATTGGTGAACTCCCCGACGTGCAGATGAGTGGCTCGGTCGTTACCGACATCACCCACTTGCTCGCCGAGCTCTTGGACAACGCAACCCAGTTCTCGGATCCAACGACGAGCGTGGTCATCTCGGCTATCGAAACGCACACCGCAGTCGAAATGCAGATCTCCGACCAAGGCTTTGGTATCAACCACCAAGACCTCCTCGTCTTGAACGAACGTGTCACCAACCCTCCAGCACTCGATGAAGCGCCATCACGCCTCCTTGGACTGTTCGTGGTTGGACGTCTCGCCGTCGAGCACGACGTCTACGTGCAGCTCGCCAGCGAAAGCGGCGAAGGCACCACCGTCACGATCAGCATTCCAAAGACCCACTTCCCAGTCGAAGTTGGCGAGAATCCAGTCGACCTGTCCGGCGACAGCACCGACATCAACAGCGACAACGCTTCGGACTTCTTTGGAAACTCGAACTCCGACGTTGCTCCTCCGGTCCTCACCGACATCTCGGGCAGCGACGACGCCCTGCCGGTCAGGGTCACCCAAGATCAAGACTCCGACGAGCTTCCTGTGCGCCAAGTCGCTCAAGAAGAGGTCGCCCAGCAAGACGACAGCGAGTCTGAGGAATCGGACGAGTCTGACGACCTTCCCGTACGCGGTGTTGTGGCTCCAGTCGAAGACCCAACCGAAGCGCTCGACGAAGTTGATTCAGCCTCAGAAGAGTCCGCTGACGAATCGGTCGAATCCCTCGAGCTCCCAATCGAATCGGCAGCAGCAGATGCTGAAGCCGACACGTGGCCGCTCACCAAGATGGATCCGGTGCCAGAGCACGAAGCATCGGCAATGGACGTTGCCCAGCGCGACGTCGAACAAGACGACGACGCAGAACAAGCCGAGCTTGCCGCTGTCGAAGAAATTCCGGTCAGCGAATCGGTCGTCGAACCAACCCCAATCTCGCCAGACATGGCCGACTCGGGCGCCAGCTCGTTCGGTGGTCTGCCAACCCGAATGCCACAGGCAACGATCGAGACGGTCGACACGGCCCCAGCCGTTCTGCCGCTCGAAATCGCAGGATCAGAAACCGCCGAGTCAGACGACAAAGCGACAAGCAGTATCTCGTTTGGACACTTCGCCAAGGGCGTAGAGCAAGGACTTGATGACGTGAACTCAGATGAAGGGAATAACTCATGAGTGACCAGAACCCAGGTGAAGCATTCGCATGGTTGCTGAACAACTTTGTGGCATCGACCGAAGGTGTGCACCACGCACTTGCCGTATCGGCCGATGGCATCAAGCTCGCAACCTCAGAAGCACTGCCAGCAGCAAACGCTGACCAGTTCGCCGCAATTACCGCAGGGCTCTCCAGCCTCATCCATGGCGCAGCAAACTGCTTCGGTGAAACCGAAGTAGAGCGAGTCATGATCGAGATGGGCCGCAGCTTCCTGCTCATTGCCAACATTGGTCACGGCGCAGTCCTCGGCGTCATCGCCGCAAAGGGTGCCGACCTCGGCGCCGTTGCCTACGAGATGACCCTGTTCTCGGACCGTGCGGGCAAGGTTCTTTCGCCAGCACTCATCGCTGAGCTTCAGAACTCGATCATGGCGTAAGTGAACCATGGGAAGAAACGACTGGGACGACGGCGTGCTATTCGAGGACAATGCTCCTCGAATGCGTCCCTTTGTGATTACGAAGGGGAAGACCGAAGCGCAAGCCTCGGTGCGAGTGGAAACACTCGTCGAATCCTCGTCGCCCAACGCATCGGCGCGCTTCGAAAAGAAGAAGCTCCTCGATATGACGGCCGAGAAATCAATTTCAGTAGCTGAGCTTTCATCTCACCTTGGACTGCCGATAGGTACCACGATGACACTTGTAAGCGAAATGATCGATGAGGGCATGCTCAGTGCCCACCAGACCCTCGAGGAAGACTCGGGCGCGTCAAACATCGACATTATGACCAGAATCATCAACCGGGTTCGGGAACTGTAGACATGGGAAATGAAAATCAGAAAGTCTCAGCAAAGTTCGTCGTAGCAGGCGGCTTCGGCGTTGGAAAGACAACCTTCGTCGGTGCGGTCTCCGAGATCGAGCCGTTGCGCACCGAAGCAGCCATCACCGGCGCAAGCGTCGGAATCGATGACACCTCGAAGGTCGCGACCAAGACAACCACCACGGTGGCCATGGACTTCGGTCGACTGACCATCGACGACAACCTCGTTCTGTTCCTCTTCGGAACGCCAGGACAGAGTCGATTTGGCTTCATGTGGGACGACCTCAGCCAAGGTGCCCTCGGCGCCATCGTGCTCGTCGACTCACGCCGACTCGCCGACTGCTTCTATGCCGTCGACTACTTCGAGAAGCGCAAGGTTCCGTTCATCGTCGCCGTCAACCGATTCGAAGGCTCCGAACAACACACTCTCGACGACATCCGTGGAGCCCTCCAGCTTCCCAACGGTATCCCCGTCGTCGACTGTGACGCCCGAGACTGGGGCTCGGTCAAGGCCACGCTCCTCTCGCTCTTCGACTACATCGTCGCCCGCCTCCAAGCGGAAGCCGCGGCGTAATTTCGTTTCGAGCCAGGACTCCGTCCTGGATTTTGCTCGAAACGAAATTACTTGATTACTCGGTTCCGGCTAGCGGAACACGGCTGGTCATGGCTGCTCTGTAGCTTGAGAGACTCCGTCGGTGATTTTGCCCAATTCAAAAAATCACTGACTTCGTCAAGGTGCCAGGCACCTTGACGAAGTGTGGCTGTCTACAGGCTTTCGAGGAAGGCAATGAGGAGTTGGCGGTCTTCGAGTTCGGCTTGGAGATAGGCGTTTCGAGAACGAGCGCCCTCGCCGCCGTGCCAGAGAATTGCTTCGTCGATCGTGCGCGCCCGGCCGTCGTGGAGCAGGCCGCGATCGCCCTCGACCGGGATAAGTCCAAGTCCCCAAAGTGGGGCGGTTCGCCACTCGTTGCCCGTCGCGAGGAAGTCGGGCCGGTCATCGCCCATGTCAAAGCCAAGGTCATGGAGCAACAGATCGGTGTAGGGCTGGATCTCGCGATTCGACAAGCTCTCGATCGGGCTCTCGCCGGTGGTGAACGACTCGATATGACAACTCGCGCAACCAAAGCTCCGAAAGAGTTCCTCGCCGGCCTGAGCGTCTTCGCTCTCATCGGTACGAGGCGCAGGCACATCGATCGCTCGCGAGTAGGTCACGAGCGCGTCGACTTCGTCGGCGGTGATCTCGAACTCGCCGCCCGACGGCAGGTCATCACAAACCGTTTGCCCCACAGCACAGTTGCCGTCCGAGATCAGTTCTGACGTGATTCCAATGTCACCGTGGAGCGCCTGCAACACCTGATGTTCGAGTGAAGCGAGGTTGGCTTTCCACCCGAATCGGCCGAGTTCAGTGTCTTGGGTAAGTGGGTTCCAAACTGCGTTTGGTCGGCCACTCACTCCATCTTGGTTCGCGTCGTTCGGGTCGGCGTTGGCGAGGATCGCTTCCTGAGGAATCGCCTCGAGCAAACCCATTCCAATCAGCTGACCGCCAATGCGGGCGGAGAACTGGGTGCCTTCGGTGAGTGGACCGTGTTGTCGATCTCGCAAATTCACGGTTGGCCAGATGATCTCGAACAAGGTCCCGTCGGCGAAGAGTCCTTGCTGGGTCACATAGTTGGTAAAGACGGTGCCCTCGGGGTTGGCGCCGTCGATCGCCCGATCTTGAACTTGATCGCCATAGTTCGGCTCGGGAATTGGGGCCCCCGTGATTGGATCGACCCCAGGTACCGACAAACGAATGACCAAACCAACGTCGGTGAGCTCGCCCTCGGGCGGTACCTGCCGACGTCCGGTGCTGAGATGACAGGCCGCACACGATTGGGCGTTGAACAACGGGCCGAGCCCGTCGAGCGAGACATCCTCGTCCGTAGTGCTTGCCGGTATTGCAGCGGTCCAGTCGCGGTCGAAGAGTTCTTGACCAGTTATGAACCGTTGCAACGTTTCCCCATCGAGGGTCGAATCGGGGTCGGTGAACACGATCGGCAACTGTTCATCGAGTGCGAGCGGCGTCGTCGTGGTAGCTGATTCGTCAGGTGACGCTGACTCGTCGGGTGATGCTGAGCTATCGGCAGGCTCACTCGATGGAGTCAATTCTTCGGGAGCGGCGACCGATTCTTCCCCGGTGCAGGCTGCCAAAAGCACCGCGAGAAGGAGTGCGAAGCAAAGCATCGGGCGGCCCATCCAGCCAATCGTAGAATGCACGGCTAGCTTTTAGAAGTGTCCAATCGTGAACGTTTCCGAAAACGTCTGAAAGAAACCGCCGACAGCGTCCGCAAACAAGCGGCCGACCGCGGCATTGACCAGCGACTTGGAAACATGGGTCTGCCCTCTGGAGCCTTGGGCGCAACGACTCGCCCGCTCGAAGAGATCCAAGCAGAACTCGATTCGCTCGTCGGCCTCGAATCGGTGAAAGAACAGGTGCGCACCCAGGTGGCGTTCCTCCAAGTTCAAGCTCGGCGACAAGATCACGGCCTTGCCGAAGTCCCAACCAGTCAACACCTTGTGTTTCTCGGCAATCCAGGAACGGGCAAGACAACCGTCGCTCGCCTGATCGGCGAGATGTACGGGGCACTCGGGCTGCTGAAGAAGGGGCACCTCGTCGAGGTCGATCGTGCAGGCCTCGTTGGCCAATACGTTGGCCATACCGCAAACAAGACCAACAAAGCGGTGCGCCGCGCGCTCGATGGCGTGCTCTTCATCGACGAGGCGTACAGCCTTTCGCCACAGGGTGTACTCGGCAATGATTTTGGCCGAGAGGCGATCGAGACGTTGATCAAACGCATGGAAGACCACCGCGACCGACTCGTCGTCATCGTCGCTGGTTACCCGCGGCTCATGAATGACTTTCTCAAATCGAACCCTGGTCTGCGCTCCCGATTCGCCCGAGAGATCTCCTTCCCCGATTACTCAGGCGACGAGCTTGTTGCAATCACCAACAAGCTCGTGCGCGACGCCGACTACTCGCTCGACCATGACGTCGAACCGGTCCTCAATCTGATCCTGAGCCGCGCACCGCGCGGCGAGGAATTCGGCAACGCCCGCTATGCCCGAAACCTCTTCGAACAGGCAATCAACCGACAAGCGGTCCGTCTTTCCCAAGACGCGAGCGTCGCCGGGGGAGTCGACGGGTTCGACAAGGCGCTCGTCAGCACGCTCCACGCGATCGACTTCATGGAGGCCGCCCGCATGCTCGCAACGGAGCCTCCTCCGGCCTAGGCCCGTCGCCCAATGGAAACGCTGACCGTTTCTGGCCACCACTTCGAACTCACCCGGGTTCCGCGCGCTGGCAAACGGCCACTGCGCGCGTGGGACGCGGCCGACGAGTATGTGCTCGATCACCTCGCGGAAGTGTTCGAGAACAGCTCTGCCCCGCGTTCAGTGCTGATCATCGGGGATAGCTTCGGGGCGCTCAGTTGTGGCCTAGCTGATTGGGCACCCACCGTCGTTGCCGAGTCGGCGGCCCAACGCCACGCAATAACTGAGAACCTCGAACGAAACGAGAAGCCGCGGGTCGACTTCGCAACAATCACCGATGCGCACACCGAGGTGTCGACGTTCGACCTCGTCGTGATCAAGATTCCAAAGTCGACTGCACACCTCGTTGAGATTTTGCACTGGCTACGTCCACACGTGAACCCGAGTAGTCAGATCGTCGCGGCCGCGATGGCCAAACACATTCAGGGTTCGACGATCGAGGTAATCGAAGAGACCATCGGTGAAGCGACGACATCACTCGCAAAGAAGAAAGCGCGCCTCATCAGTGTTGCGATTGACAGCGCTGCATACGATCCAGGCCTCAATCCGTGGCCCAAGGTGTGGAAGGCATACGGGCTTTTGCTCACCAATTACGGCGGCGGCTTCTCGCCGAACAAACTCGACCCAGGCACAAGCCTGCTCCTCGACACCGTCCGCAACATCGAAGAACAGATCGACGTTTCGGTATCGGCAGAAGATCCGCTCACTATGGTCGATCTTGGCTGTGGCAACGGGGTGATCGGACTTCGAGTCGCGAGCCTGCTGAACGGGGCCGGAATCACGAACCGTATTATCGCTGTCGATGACTCGATGCTTGCAATCGCTGCAGCTCGCCAATCGTGGGAGCACCACCTGACAACTTCGGGGTCGTCAGCAACCCCGGTTGAATTCCACCATGCCCACCGCCTCGCCAACGTCGTCGACCCGAGAAGCGTCGATCTCGTCGTCGTGAACCCGCCTTTCCATGACGACCGAGTGCTCGGTGACGACACGGCGTGGTCGATGTTCGTCGACGCCCATAAGGCCCTTCGCATCGGCGGAACCCTCATCGTCGTTGGCAACCGGCACCTGGCCTACCACGCGAAGCTCAAGAAGATCTTCGGTGGAACCGACACCTTGGCCTCCAACGCAAAGTTCGTGGTGCATCGATCGGTCAAGTCGGCCAAGACCGTCCAACGCTCCGGCGATGACGGTGTGGCTCGGACTGACTGACACGAGCATCGCCTTGGAACGCTGGCAGCACTCTGCACTACGGTTCGACCATGACGCAGATGCCTGACGATCCGGTCGACTACATCGCGGTAACCCGCGACACCTACACCTCCTTGGGATACGCCGAGTATCGATGGGCTGATAATTCGAACGAGCCGGTTCCCTTCGCTGAACCGACAAAGCCGCTGGCCGAGAGCAAGGTCGTCCTTCTCGCATCCGGAGGTGTCTATGCCCTTGGCGACGTCGGCTTTGCCCACAAGGACGACCTCACCTTTCGCGAAGTGCCGATGAGCACGCCGACAAATCAACTTCGGGTTACTCACTTTGCCTACGACGAGACGTCGGCCCGAAGCGACATCAACGCGGTCTTCCCCATCGAAGCGCTGCGCTCGCTCGAACAAGAGGGTGTCGTCGGCAGCGTTGCATCCGTCGGGCTCACATTCATGGGCGGCATCTACAGCCAGCGACGACTCGGCGAGACGCTCATTCCCGCACTCGTAGAACGGGTAAAGGAACTCGAAGCAGACATTGCGCTGCTCGTGCCGGTTTGACCTGTCTGCCATCAGTCAGTTGGGCTGATCGCACGAGCACTCGAGACCGAAGGGATCGTGACGACCTCGGTGACCTCTGCGTGGTCGATCACCGAGTCGGTTCGTCCGCCCCGGGCGGTCTTCACCGACTTCCCGCTGGGCAACACCGCAGGCCCGCCACATCGAAGCGATGTCCAACTCGACATTGCCCGTCAGGCCCTCTCGCTCATCGCAACAGATAGCGAACCCGGAACGATTCTTCCGCTCAGCCACGAGTGGGGCGAGCCGTGGAAGGAAGAAGCGCGCGAGTTGGTCGATCACCGAACCGAACGGTTCGAGACGCCGCAATATCAAGAGGTGAAAGACCGAGAAGCGGCCATTGCGAGGCACGGCGAACAGGTTGCCACAGGCGAGGCGAGCTCTCGCTGGGGACAGTCCCCGTGGGACTGAAGGTCACAGTCCCCGTGGGATTGACGGCCGCACACGCCAAACGCACCGCACCCGACAGCTAACAGCTCAGGCTATTGGCGTCGACATCGCTATCTCCAGCGTGGATAGGGAGTGCATTGGTCGAGTCCTTAGGCTGAGCGGGTGGATGCGACGAACCCCCCTCAAAACGTGCCGGCTGCTGGTCAGCGCCTCGAAGAACTACGTGCCGACATTCGGCGTCTCGGGAATCAACTCGGTGAGACGATAAAGCGAAATGTCAGCGTTGAATTCTTTGATCTGGTTGAGGACATTCGGACGCTCTCCCGCAACACACGCGAAGGCGACGCGAACTCGCGCGCCGCACTCGAAGCCCGTGTCGAGGGACTGACCGAGGTCGAAAAAATTCTGCTCGTCCGCGCCTTCACGATCTACTTTCACCTCGCGAACGTCGCCGAGCAAGTACACCGGGTGGAGGAGCTCCGCCTAAAGACCGAGGGCAGCGGCGAGCTCTATGACACGTTCGCCCGGGCCGACGAAGCGGGGATCGACGCCGCCACCTGGACCGAACGACTGGCCAACGTCGAATATCGCCCCGTCTTTACCGCTCACCCGACCGAAGCATCTCGACGTTCAATACTCGAGAAGCGCTCCGAAATCGCCGAGCTACTCAGAACTCGCGATACGGCAACCACCGCGTCGAAGGCGCGTATCGACTCGCGGACCGGCGAGATCATCGACTTGCTTTGGTTGAGCAACGAGCTTCGTTCGGTCAAGCCAACGCCGGTCGACGAAGCCCGGTCGATCATCTTCTACGTCGAGGGCCTCGTCGCAAACGCGCTTCCGCTCGTATGGTCCGATCTCGACCACCTCGCCGAAGAGCGAGCGATCGAACTTCCAGACGACATCACGCCGATCCGCTTTGGGTCGTGGGTTGGTGGTGACCGTGATGGCAATCCGTTCGTCACCGCCGAAGTAACCAACGAAGTGCTCACGTTGCAGCGCCAGCGGGCGTTGCGCCTGCTTCGCTCGAGTGTGCAGGAGCTGTCGTCAGACCTCAGCGTGTCGGGCCGGATTCGCCCGGTCAACGACCAACTTGGCGAATGGATCGAGACGATGTCAGCGGCCTTCCCCCGCTTGGTTACCTCCCTCTCGCCGCTCATTGCCGACCAGCCGTATCGGTTGGTTTGTTCGATCATCGACGGCCGTCTGTCAAGCACTGAACGGCAGGTTCTCAACGACGGCTCGACGGTCGAAGCTGCCTACGAGAACGCTGACCAGTTCATTGCAGACCTCGATTTAATGGATGGGTCGCTGCGAGCCTCCGAGGCGCACCGGGTCGCCGACGGAAAGCTCCGAACGCTTCGGCGCCTCGCCCACACGATCGGCTTTCACCTCGCCACCCTCGACATTCGTCAACACACCGACAAACACCACGGTGCGCTCGCTGAACTCTTCGAAAGCATCGGCACGCCATACCCAGAAGATGCTGACGGCCGGTTCGAACTGCTGAGCGCCGAACTCGCACATCCCCGACCGTTCGCTCCTGCCGGCACGCCCGACCTCGGCGACGCACTCGGACTCGTCACCACGCTGCGCCAACAAATGGACCGATTCGGCGATGCGATTCTGGAGAGCTACATCGTCTCGATGACCCAAGGCCCCGAAGACATCCTCGCACCGGCAGTGCTGGCCCGCGAGGTCGGTCTCATCGATCTCAGCCGAGACATTGCACGCATTGGATTCGTGCCGCTGTTCGAAACGATCGGCGACCTTCGCGCTATGGGTCCAGTGATGGACGCGCTCCTCGCCGACCCGAGCTACCGCCGCATCGTCGAACTGCGCGGCAACATCCAAGAGGTCATGGTTGGCTACTCCGACTCGAACAAAGACGGCGGAATCGCCACCTCGCAATGGGAGATTCACAAAGCGCTGCGCACGGTCCGGGAACTCTCGGACCGTCACGGCATCGACATTCCGGTCTTCCACGGACGAGGCGGAACCGTTGGCCGCGGCGGTGGCCCAACCCACGACGCGATCCTCGCACAGCCTTCGGGCGTCATCACCGGCCTGATGAAGACGACCGAACAAGGCGAGGTCATCGCCGACAAGTACAGCCGGCCGCGCCTCGCCCGCCGAAACCTCGACCTCGCCTACTCGGCAATGCTCGAACACACCGTCATGCATACCGAAAGCCGCATCGGTGCCGAAGCACGAGAGCAGTGGAGCGCCGTCATGGAGATGGTCTCGAGCAACGCCTTTGCCGCGTACCGCAGGTTTATCGAGGACCCGAGCCTCGTGCCGTACTTCTCCACGTCCACACCTGTCGAAGAACTCGGTGCGCTCAACATTGGTTCACGTCCCGCTCGACGCTCGGGAGCCATGAGCGGCATCGAAGACCTCCGAGCAATCCCGTGGGTATTTGGATGGACCCAGTCTCGCCAGATCGTCCCCGGCTGGTTCGGCGTTGGTAGCGGGCTCAACGCCGCCCTCGAACAGGGACACGGCGAAGCCATGGGTGAGATGTTCACGAAGTGGCGTTTCTTCCGCACCTTCCTTTCCAACGTCGAGATGACCCTGTCCAAGACCGACCTCGGCATTGCCCGCACCTATGTCGATGCGCTCGTCGAGCCCGAACATCAACACCTGTTCGAGGTGATCAGCGAGGAACATCAACGCACGATCGATGCCATCTCGACGGTGACCGGCAGCCAGCTACTCGAGGACCTACCCGTGCTTCGGCGCACGCTCGAGGTGCGAGACAACTATCTCGACCCGCTCAACGTGCTCCAGGTGAACCTCCTCAAGGAGATGCGATCAGACGCCTTCGATACCGACGGTGATACGCCCGAGGGAATCGCAGCCCGACGCATCCGCCGCGCCTTCCTCCTCAGCATCAACGGCGTAGCCGCTGGCCTGCGGAATACGGGTTAGTTGCTTCTTCAGCGGGCGGCTCCGCCGCGATTATCCGCTGAAGCTGCAACTAATGTGTCGTCCCTTTCAGGGGGAGCGTTCAGGCCACGCAGGCCGAACGGCGGAGCCGGTGTTAGTCGGTGGGGACAGGCCCCATTAACACGAGGCGGTGGTAGTCGGTGAGCGTTTTCGGAGCGGAGCGGAGAAAAGGCTGGTTTGAGGAAGCCCGCCAGGGCTGAGTCAATACGGGGACAGGCCCCATGAACGAGCCCAATCAACGGATGCGATGTTTGTTTCTGTTTGCTAAACGACGATTGAATTTGAAATGTGTTGCTGGTTGCTTGCGTTTACGTTGATATGAACTTGAAGACGATCCTCGGTAGGAAAGCTCCCAAACAACCTGTCGAGGCTGGAGTTGTTGACATGAATCTCAAGTCGATTCTGAGTAGACCCTTGGCAAAACAACCCGTTGAGGTTGGTGTTGTCGACTGGCTTCGCGATCTCGACGATGCGGTCGAGAAGTCCAAAGAGTCGGGCAAGCCTATCTTTGCGCTGTTCCAAGAAGTGCCTGGCTGCTCTGGCTGTAAGCAGTTCGGCAAGGACGTGTTATCCAATCGTGTTGTTGTGGATGGAATCGAAGAAGCCTTCGTCCCCCTCCTCATCCACAACAACACGCCAGGTCGAGACGCTCAGGTGCTCAAGGCCTTTGGGGAGCCGGCATGGAATTTCCAAGTCGTGCGGTTCCTCGATGCCAACACCAACGACATCATTCCGAGAAAGGATCGAGTCTGGGAGACCGGTCCGCTCGTCGAGCGAATGATCGAGACCCTCACAAAGGCCGGGCGGCCAATCCCGGAGTACTTACGGATCATCGAACAAGAAAACAGTGAACGCCTCCAACTCGCCCACTTCGCACAGCCCTGCTTTTGGGTGGGCGAGATGGAGCTAGGTCAGGTCGAGGGCGTCGTCGCCACCCAAGCCGCCTTCATGGGCGGCCACGAGGTGACGAGCGTGTGGTTCGATCCAAGAGAGGTCTCGCTCCTCGACCTCTCCCGGCAAGGCCAGCAGCGCAACGTCGCTTCGGTAGTTTTCACCGACGCTGCTGGCATTGCCGAACTCGACGGAAGCGGTGTCCCGGCTCGGCCGATCGACGATGGCTCGCATCGAGTTGCTCCGAAGAGCGATCAGAAACGGCAGCTCCGCGGCGTAACCGGCCTCGGCAGCCTCTCGATCTCCCAAATCACCAAGGTCAACAGTTTCATGCGTCGGAATCGTGACCGAGCAGGCCACTACCTCCCGCCATCGCAGCGCGACCTACTGGCCCGCCGATAGGGCCATACTTGAAACGATGAACCGCACGTCCGCAGGTCTCCTGGCGTTCGCCATTTTCTTGACCGCGTGCGCGAACCAAGGTCAAGGCACCGCATCTGACGAACCGCCCTCGTGCACGACGCCTCGCGAAGAGATCGTGACCCACCAATATCGAGAACTCGCAACGAGTGACCTCGACCTCGGCAGCGAAGTGAACGATGTGAGCCTCGATGTGCATGCATCGCCAACAGCGCAGGGATGCCCCGCGATCGTTTGGGTTCACGGCGGTTCGTGGCAGGCCGGCGATAAATCCACTCGGCTCACCACCGTGAAGGCAGATCACTTCATCGAATCGGGCCACGTTTTCGTTTCGGTCAACTACCGCCTCGCAGCCGAAGACAACGACACCCGTTGGCCCGACTTCGGCAGCGACGTCGCTGCAGCGACCACGTGGGTTCGAGACAATGCCGACACGATCGGCGTTGACCCCGATCGCATTTCGCTCATCGGTCACTCGTCTGGAGCGCACCTCGTCAGCATCGTCGGAACGAACCCGGCGCTGCTCGCAGAACATGGCGCGTCGACCGACGATCTTGCGTGTGTGATCAGCCTTGACTCGGTCACCCACGACCTCACCGACCCTCCGCCGTGGGAAGTCGACATCATCGACCTAGCGTTCCCTGGACGAGAGGCGCTCGTCGATGGCTCGCCGACGCTGCAAGCCGAGCTCCACGCCAGCGAAGCGAGCCCCGACTATTTGATCATCACTCGCGGACGCGACGCACGCATCGCAAGTGCTGAACGTCTCGGTGCGACGCTTACCGCTGCCGGAGGCGTGGCTCAGGTCGCCGACCTCAGTCCCTACGATCACAGCGAAGTGAGCACCATGCTCGGTATCGAGGGTGAAGAGATCGTCACTCCAGTGGTCGACGATTTCGTGGCGAATTGCTCGGCTCCCTAGACCGCTTCGATCGGGCGACTCTGCAGCGATCTGTGTAACACTCGGTGCCGTGACAACGCCCCACATAAACGCAGAAGATGGCGCATTTGCCGCCACCGTATTGATGCCCGGTGACCCGCTTCGCGCCAAACACATCGCTGATACGTTCCTCGAAGACGCCGAGGAGGTCACCAATGTGCGAGCAATGCTCGGCTTCACCGGAAAATTCGAAGGCCAGCGGGTCTCGGTCATGGCCTCGGGAATGGGCATGCCGTCGGCCGCGATCTACATCACCGAACTCGTTCGCTACTACGGCGTCGAACGGATCATTCGGGTCGGAACCGCTGGGGTCTACCAGCCCGACCTCCAGCTTCGACAAATCGTCGTTGCGACAAACGCTGTGACCAACTCGAATATGCCTGAGCTGATCGGCGCGCCAAGCCCGATCGTCGCCACCCCTCGAATGCTCGACGTGGTCACCGAGGTTGCGGCGAGCAACAGTGTCAGCCTCGAACTCGGAACGGTGTTCACGAGCGACATCTTCTACGAACCAAACGATGCGGCCCGCGATCGCCACACCGCCGACGGCGTCCTCGCAGTCGAAATGGAAACGGCAGCGCTCTACTCGGTGTGCGCGATCGAGGGTGCTGAGGCGTTGTCGATGTTCACGCTTACCGACCACCTCGTGACGGGTGAGCATCTCAGCTCAGAAGAGCGCCAGCTGACCGTCGATGAGATGCTCGAACTCGGGCTTCGTACCGCAATCGCTGCCGATCGGGCGGTCTAGCGAATGGCCGATCGGCTGACGTTCGGTACCGCTGGACTTCGGGCCCCACTCGGCGAGGGGCCGCTCGCCATGAACGTAGAGATCGTCGAGCAGGTCGCAACGGCGATTGGACGGTGGCTGCCCGCGAAGTCCGAGGTCGTGATCGGCCGTGATGCTCGCAACGGTAGCGAAGACTTTGCGAACGTCACCGCCCGAGTCCTCGCCGAGATGGGTCATGTTCCGCGGCTCTTCGTCGCTCCGGTTCCGACACCTGTTGTTGCCCACGAGGTCGCCACGACAGCAGCTGCTGGGGGAGTGATGGTTACCGCCAGTCATAACCCGGCAACCGACAACGGGTACAAGGTGTATTCCGCCGACGGAGGCCAACTGTTGCCAGCAGACTCGGTCGAGATCGAGGCGTTGATGGCTGAGCTTCCATGGCCTGCCGATGTGTCGGTCGAGCTTCCGTCCGCCGTTGAACGCCTTGGCGCAGAACAGGTCGATGCCTACCTCGCCACCGTGACCGAATCGATTGGCACCCGTCGCGTTCGGGTCGAAGACGGGCAAGCCCGGAATGGTCTCACGATCGTGTACACCGCACTGCACGGCGTTGGCGCAGAGCTTTTCATGCGGGCGCTCGAGTCCGCTGGTCATCGGGTCATTTCGGTTCCCGAGCAGCACGACCCCGACCCGGCCTTTCCGACTGCGGCGTTCCCCAACCCCGAAGAACCGGGCACGCTCGACCTTGCGATAGCGCTCGCCGAAGCTGAAGACGCCGACCTGATCTTGGCGAATGACCCCGACGCCGATCGCCTCGCCGTAGCTGTGCGGCGTGCAGCGGGCTGGGAACGCCTCACCGGCGACGAGATCGGTGTCCTGCTTGCAGACCGCGTCCTACAAACCGCCGATCGAGGTAGCGAAATTGCGGTTGCCACCACGGTGGTCTCGTCATCACTTCTCGCAAAGCTCGCAGCCGCTGGCGGCGTGCCGTGCCACACCACACTTACCGGATTCAAGTGGCTCGCTCGAGCGACGTCGGGCACTGACGAAACGCTGCTCTTCGCCTACGAAGAAGCGCTCGGATACGCCGTCGTCCCCACAATTCGAGACAAGGACGGCATCTCGGCTGGCCTGATGTTCGCCGAAATGGTCAGCGGTTTCGCAGAGGGCGTCACCGTTGATTCGGCGCTCGCTGGCATTCATGCCACGCACGGGGTCCACGTCAACGGCCAGTACTCGAAGCGATTCGACGGCGAAGACTCGATGACACAGATGTCGGCAGTGATGGAAAGTCTGCGATCAAACCCTCCCGAAGCGCTCGCCTCCAACGGTTTCGAAGATCTCATTGCGGGCAGCGAAGTGCACGCACCGACCGACATGTTGATCTACCACGTCGATGGCGGGAGGGTGATCTTGCGCCCGAGCGGCACCGAGCCCAAACTGAAGGCCTACCTCGAAGCCGTCGATCGTGATTCGGCCGTCGCCACACAGCGGTTGACCGAACTCGAGACGATCGTCCGCGAACTGCTCGCTTAGTCGGCTGTCTGGAACCGGCGCGACGCAAGCGCGTGAGCAGCGAGGTTCGACTCGAGCTCTCGGGTCTGGAGCTCGCCATCTTCGACGACGAGTACGCCATTGACGATCGTGTGCCACGCCTGATGTGGGCCAGTCCTCAGCCACCCTTCGACCAAGTCGTCGACGACACCGGCAAAGACCGGCCCGTCGAGCTTCCATACCGCAAGGTCGGCAACCGCGCCGACCGAAATCTCGCCGAGTTCGCCTATCCGACCGAGACAACCAGCGCCGCCGCGGGTGGCAACTTCCAACGCGGTGCGGGCGGTCATTGCGTCGGCGCCCGATTTCAGCTTGCCCGACAGCATGGCGAGGCGGGCCTCTTGCCAGAGTGATGCACTATCGGCCGATGACGAGCCATCGCAGCCGAGGCCAACGTGGCATCCGGCATGGCGGAGGTCGACCACAGGCGCAATTCCCGAGCTGAGGATCATGTTTGAGCTGGGGCAGTGGGCAACGCCGACGCCGGCTGCGCCGAGACGCACGACTTCGTCCGGGTTCGGCATGACGACATGCGCGCCCCACGTTCGCTCCGTCATCCAACCAACGTCTTCGAGAAGGTCGACCGGACGCATGCCAAATGTTGCGAGCGCGAACTCGTCATCTTCGGAGTTCTCGGCCAAGTGGGTGTGCAGGCGAACGTCGAGCTGCTCTGCGAGTTCAGCAGTGCGGGCCATCAGGTCGGGGGTGACCGTGAATGGGCTACAAGGTGCGAGTGCTATCTGAATCATCGACCCGTGGCGCGGGTCGTGCCAGCGTTCGACGTGGCTCTTCGAGTTCGCCAAGATCTCGTCTTCGGGAAGTACCGCGTCGTCGGGCGGAAGGCCACCGTCCTTCTCCGACAAACTCATCGATCCATACGTGGGGTGGAACCGCATGCCGAGGTCCAGGGCTGCCTTGATCTCGGCGGCGAGTAGATCGCCAGCTCGGCGAGGATGCAGGTAGTGGTGGTCGGTCGATGTGGTGCAGCCCGAGAGCGCCAGTTCGGCAAGCCCAACCCACGCAGCGAGATACTCGGACTCCTCGTCGATGTTCGCCGTCCATGTTGGATACAACGCCTGCAACCAGCCAAACAGTGGCTTGTTCGTCATTGGCGTCCATGCACGAGTCAGGTTCTGGAACAGATGGTGGTGGGCGTTGATCAGCCCGGGCGTGACGAGTTGGTCGGTCGCGTCGATCCGCACGGTCGCATCGGGCGGTGTCTCGTTGCTTGCGCCCACGCCACTGATCAGCCCGTCGGTGCAGGCAACCCAGCCGTTGGCGAGTTCGCGCCGCTGCTCGTCGACCGTGGCGACTAGGCCAGCGTTGTAGATGAGTAGATCAGCCTTGACCGTCATGTGCAGTGTCCTCCCACGGGCAAGAAGATTACTGTTGTTCGATGGATGAGCCAGCGATGGGAATGGGCAGACGGCTGCTCCTCGCAACCGTGTCGATCGCGGTATGCCTCGTGTTGGTTTCGCCGCTCGTGACTGGGACTGATGACTTTCCTGTATCGACCCAGCCAATGTTCGCCGTGCCCCGCGGACAATTCGCCGAGTTCGTGACGGCACGAGGGTTCGATGACGAAGGTGAGGTGGTCGACCTTTCGCTCGCCGAAATCGGTGGCACCGATGACCCACTCATTGCCGAAGCGCTCCTTCGTGCCGCGAGAAGCTCGGGGACTCTCGACCGTGTGTGCGACCGGATCTTGGCGCGCTCGGACCGCAACCTCGCGGCGGTTGAGGTCGTTTCGGTCACCCATGATCTTGACGTTGCCCGAGACGAGCCGCCGGCGGCGCTCGATGTTCTTCACCGGTGCGTCGCCCGATGAAACTGCGCGTCGCGCTATGACACCGGTGCGTCGCACAGCGATAACAGCGACACCAGTGACGTGGTTGACGCCGTCGATCTCCGAGCGGGTTCTGGCGCGATGGCGCGTGTGGGCCGGTGTCGTCCTTTGTGGGTACCTGCTGGTCAGGGTCGTGGCGCTCACCCAAGCCCCCACTCGGTGGGAACCCGTCGTGTACTTGCGATGGCTCGATGCCCCGTTACCGGTCGTCGTGTTGTGGGGGCTGTGGGTCGTTGCGTTATTTGGTTCGCTCGTTTGGGTGCGGCCGGTCGAGTCTGTCCGATGGCTTCCGGTCGTCGGCGGGCTTGCGATCCTCGTCTTGTTCGGACACCGGTCGTCGGGTGGGCAGATTCTCTGGTTCGACATTTTGCCCGCGCTCCACGTTGGAGCGCTCCTCGCAGCAGGTGGCCGATTCGACGCAGTTCGCTCGGGTTGGGCGCTGCGACTCGCATCGCTGATGACCGTCATCACCTATGTGCTGGCAGGAATCGCAAAGCTCCGCCTTGGTGGTCTGGACTGGGTTAGCGATGGAGCGCTTGAGCGGAACATTTCGTTCTCGGCAACACGGTTCGAGGTGTTGGGAGGGACTCCGTCGCCATTCGCGACACTGTTCGCCGATCTCGGATTTCTCTCGGTCCCCCTGGGCATCAGCGTCATCGCAATCGAACTTGGAGCGCCGTTGGCCTTGGTCAATCGTCGAATCGCCAGGGTGTGGGCGCTAGCGGCCTGGGTTATGCACGTGGGTATCGCGGCAACGATGTTCGTCATCTTTCACTGGCCGCTCCTCGGCGCTGCATTCCTGCCGCTGCTGCTCATCGCAGAACGACCCGAGCACGACGCCGTTTCGTAAAGGTGCCCGTTTCGTAAAGGTGCCTGACACCCTTACGAAATCGGTTGGGCGCGGAGCTGCCGTGAGTTACTGGGTGCGGGTACCGTCGAGTGCTTCGACGAGTCCAACGATGGCCTTCTCGCCGATCTTGTTGAAGACCACGCCGAAGGCAGCATCTCCCATGGCGAGCGGACCGTTGAGGGTGAGTGTGGCGTCGTAGGTGACGTAGGTGCTTCCTTGGCGAGTTTCGAGGGTGATGACGTCGTAGCTATACAACAACTTGGTCTTCGCCTCGGCGACGACACGGTTCGGGGCGTCGAACTCGATGATCTCATAGACGAGGTCGGCGCCACTGGCTCGGACGGTGTAGCTGGCGCCAAGACCAGGACCATCACCATTGACTTGGGTCGACGACTCAACCCCGGGATCCCACCGAACAAAGTTTTCGAGATCTGCTATGTACGCAAAGACCTCGTCGATTGGAGACTCTGTGCGTACCGTCGCAACGAATTGGGCCATGGCAAAGTCTCGGTCGTCGATTCGATCTGTGTCGGACGCAATGAGAAACGGCCCGCCGACGAGCGAAGCAGGTCAGGTTGATCAGCAAAGCCGACGAGCATTCAGCGTTCGTTCAGGAATAGGCGAGATACTGAGGGCATGCGCCTGCTCGTGATCGAAGACGAACCTGGCATTGCCGAAGCACTCGCCCGCGGCTTTGCCGCCGACGGGTTTGCGGTCGATGTTGCAGACAACGGCAACGATGGTCTCGCACTGGCACGGTCACATCCCTACAACGCAATCCTTCTCGACATCATGGTTCCGGGAATGAATGGCTACCGGGTGTGCAAAGCGTTGCGCGATGACGGCAACGCCGTTCCGATCTTGATGCTCACCGCCAAAGATGGCGACTACGACGAAATGGAGGGGCTCGACACCGGAGCAGATGACTATGTGACCAAGCCCTTCAACTATCAGGTGTTGCTCAGTCGAGTGCGAGCGTTGATCCGACGCGCCGCAGCTGGCGAGGGCGGGTCTACCGACGGCCAGCGCTGCGGAGACCTCTACCTCGACCCGAAATCGAGGCGAGTTCGTCGAGGCGATCACGACGTCGAGCTCTCGCCAAAGGCCTTCGGCGTCCTCGAATTCTTGATGTATCAACAAGGGCTCGTCCTGTCGAAGGAACAGATTCTCGACAACGTTTGGGACTATGACTTTGACGGCGATCCAAACATCGTCGAGGTCTACATCTCTCGGATCCGAGCGGCGATCGATACGCCGTTTCAACGAAAGAGCCTCGAGACGGTACGAGGCGTTGGGTATCGAATCGTGGACGATTCCCGTTGATGTTTCGGACGGTGCAAGGGCGCCTGACCGGGGTTGCCCTCATCGCGACGCTCCTGTCGCTGACGATCGGCGCGGTTGTGTTGCTGGCCCTGCTCGAACGAAGTCTCGTTCGCGAGGTTGACCAGTCGATTCGTAACCGTGCGTTCGATGTCAGCGTCGAGGTCGACATCACCAACTCCCTCGACCCGTCGAGCTTCCCGAACGACCCCGAGACCTTCGTCGGCATAATCGAAGATCCCTTTGGGCTACCGATCCTCGATGTCCATAACGATGACGAGCCCAGTGTCGAAGCGCTGCTCGCTATTTTCGACTCGATCGATGAAGCGTTCGACGAGCCAACGAACGGTTCGGTCGAGTCGATCACGCTGACCGAGGGCTCGGACAACCTCCGAGTGGTATTTATGCCGGTGGAGCTCGGCGACGAGCTCGTCGTTGCGGCTCGGACCCTCGATGGCGTCGACCGGACCATCGCAGAGGCTAGGCGTTTTGCCGTGGTGAGTGTTTCGCTGCTCACGTTGTTCGTTGGTGGTTTGGTGTATCTGCTCGCCGGACGGGCGTTGCAGCCGGTCGAGCGAATGCGGTCCGAAGTGGAGAGCATCTCCGGTGGAGATCTCGGCCGGCGACTTCCGCTCCGCAACGACGATGTTGGAACGTCCGAATCGTCGCAGAACGAGATCGACCGTTTAGCGATCACGATGAACTCGATGCTCGGGCGACTCGAAGAGTCCCAGGAGATGCAGCGCAGATTCACCTCCGATGCCGCCCACGAGCTTCGGACTCCGTTGGCGTCGATGCGCGCGCAACTCGATGTCGACCTCGCACACGAAGCGACCGCCGACTACAAGGCAACCTCGAAGCGCATGTCTGCCGAAGTGGACCGGATGCAGCGTTTGGTCGACGATCTGCTCGGCATGGCCCGCGCCGAGAATGGCTCGCTCGATCCAGCCCGGGTTGGGCTGGTCGATCTCGACGATGTTGTGCTCGCCGAGATTTCGGTGCTCGCCCCGCGCGTCGCCGTTCGAATCGATACGTCGGCGGTGAGCGCGGCGTCGGTGCGTGGCAACCTCGATGACCTCCGTCGAGTCGTCACGAATCTGCTCACCAATGCAACTCGCCACGCCCGAGAGCAGGTCGTGGTTTCGGTGTACGAAGAGGGTGGTCATTCGTTCGTTCGGGTCGACGACGATGGTTCTGGGATACCCGAGGCCGATCGGGATCGGGTGTTTGAACGTTTTGTTCGACTCGACGAGGCACGCAACCGTGATAGCGGCGGGTCGGGCCTTGGACTGGCGCTGTCGAGAGAGATCGCTGCGTTGCACGAGGGTGATCTCATCATCGAGACGTCGAGCCTCGGAGGTGCACGTTTCGTGTTGCGCCTCCCCGTTGCGGGCCCAGGTTCTACGGGGTAAATCCAAAACCTGAACGTAGCGTTCAGGTTCCTTCAGGTTGGCGTCAGGCGCCAGTCCCAGAGTGTTCAACATCAACTCAACCAAGGAGATGTCATGGACACCCAATCAACCCCCGCAAACCACACAAACCCCGCCACGAAGCATTCCAAACTTCGCCGCACGCTTTCGGGTGCGGTGCTCGGCCTCACTGCGTTGAGCGGAGCAGTGCTCGTCGGTCCCGGTTCGGCCGGGGCGATCGTCAACGGTGAGCCGGTCTCGATCGATACCGCTCCGTGGCAGGTATCGCTCCAGACAACCGACGGACACTTCTGCGGCGGTTCGCTCATCGACGCAACGACGGTGGTATCGGCTGCGCATTGTCTCGAGGGTGAGACTGCGGCCGGGATCTTCGTCCGAGCCGGGGTCACCGACTCTCGAGATGGAAGCGGGCAGGACATCGACGTCGACTCGTTCACCGCGCACCCGGCGTACGCCCAAAACGAACTTGGCGATATTGCAGTGCTGAACCTCGCCGAACCGGTCACGTTCAACAACGACGTACAACCCATTGAACTCGCGACTCGTTCCGAGGTTACGGCAGCGACGACGGCAACGGTGTCTGGCTGGGGAGACCTCAGCGAAAGCGGTGGGGACGGAAGTACTCAACTTCGATCGGTCAGCGTTCCAATGGTCGCCGACCGTGCGTGCGCCGTCGACCTTGGAATTAATGCGAACCACGAGGTTTGCGCTGGCGGCACCGGCACCGACACGTGCTACGGCGATAGCGGTGGCCCACTCGTGATCGATACCGCTGGCGGCGTGCGACTTGCCGGGGTCACCAGTTGGGGTGACGAGTGTGGTGGTGACACCCCTGGTGTCTACGCCGAGATTCCGAATTACCTGAACTTCATCGCAAAGAACCGCACCGATGCGCCGATCGCGCCGGCTCCCGACGCCGCCGATGAGGCGGACAGTCTCGCTGAGGCAGTAGATGCCGCCGAGGCAGTAGCCGCCCCCGACACTGGCGATGTTGATACTGCCGAGGTCGCCGAGGCTGATGACTTCTTCGACTTTGCCGATGAGGACTTTGCCGGTGAGGACGTTGCCGGTGAGGACGTTGAATACTCCGACTTGGATGATGATTTCGGATCCGGAGACTTTGCCGACGACGACTGGGCCATCGAAGTCTGGATCGACGGCGAATGGTACGAAGTCGATACCGCTGACTGGGACGACACCGACTGGTTCCTGATCGAAGATCACCTCCTCGTTCAATAACTAATCTCGGAACTGGTTCCCCTGCTCGGTCCCCGTGCGTTGTTCGCACGGGGACCGAGTCGCGTGCTGGGTTGGTTGTTCGGTGCTGATCGTCGGTTGCTACTCGGTGCTGTCTTCAGCAGAAGGGTCGTCGAATTCGGCTTCCCAGTCGGAGAAGTCGGCACTGGTCTCGGGATCGTGTTTGGCGGTGAGTACGTCGGTCGAATCGGTCGGCGAGTTGTTCGCGATGAAGTCAGCCCACTCGGGGGAGTCCTCGGGGCCCCGAGGAGCAGGCGTGTAGCCCTCGGCGACCGAAGCGTTCTCATCTGTTGGTTCTGATCCATCAGCCGAGGTTGGTTTCGACCGGCGGCCTCCGGGCGTGAGACCGCCATTCTTGGGCCGGCCAAATATCGTCCATGCAATCGATCCGGCCGGTCCTGCGAGGATGAGTGCAACCCACCACACCGGTTTCCATAGCACGCGCACGTCGTCTTTGTTCGTGAGGCTCAGGTCGATGAACGCCCAGATGGAAAAGGCGAAGAGCAACAATCCAAGAAACCCGGCGAATGGCAGCATTTCGATCCTCTCAACCCGCAGTGACGTTTCGGACAACAGTTCTATTAACCACAACCGCGGGAGCGATCTTTCTATTCGCGACGTCGAGCAGGTTCCGCAGTCGTTCTCCGCCGGGGTGTGTTGGTAGTTTGGCGTGATGGAACACGACCTCTCGATCAATATCGACCGCCTTCTCGGACGTCTCGCCGAACTCGCCGAGATCGGCGCGATCGAAGGCACTGAGGGCTGTGCTCGGTTAGCGCTCACCGACGAGGACAAAGCGGGCCGCGATCTGGTGGTTACGTGGATGACCGATCTTGGTCTCGAGGTCTCCGTCGATGGCATTGGGAATGTCATTGCGACGATGCCCGGTGAGGGGCCACCGGTCATGACCGGTTCGCACATCGATACGGTTCGAACCGGAGGACGCTACGACGGAAACCTCGGAGTGCTCGCAGGCCTCGAGGTCATCGAGACGATTCAAGCGGCCGGAATCACTCCCGCTCGCCGGTTCGCAGTCGGCTTCTTCACCGACGAAGAGGGCTCTCGCTTTGCTCCCGACATGTTGGGCAGCTTGGTGTACGTCGGCGGGATGCCGCTCGAAGAAGCACTCGATATTTCCGGTATCGACGGCGCGATCGTGGGCGAAGAACTCGAGCGAATTGGATATGCCGGCTCGGCGCCGCTACCCGGTCCGTCCCCGCACAGCTTTGTTGAGTTACACATCGAACAGGGTCCGGTGCTCGAAATCGAAGACGTCACCATTGGCGCGGTAGATGGCGTGCAGGGCATTAGTTGGACCGAGGTCGAGGTCGTTGGACAGTCGAATCACGCAGGGACGACGCCGATGGGTCTTCGCAAGGATCCGGGTTTCGTCGCAGCTGCGTGCGCGAACTTCGCCCGAGAGCTCGCGCTCGAACTCGGCGATCCGCAGGTGGCGACGGTGGGCCGCATCGATCTGCATCCCAACCTCGTCAACGTCGTCGCCGCAACGGCAACGTTCACTGTCGATCTTCGCAATACCGACGAGGCAACGCTGCAGGAGAGTGAGCAACGGTTTGCTGAGTTCCTCGAAAAAACGGCGTCCGCCGAGGGCTGCACGGTCGAGACCCGAACCCTCGCGCGGTTCGAACCGGTCATTTTCGACCCCGCTGTCGTCGACATTGTCGAGTCTGCATCGTCCAACCTCGGCTACAGCGTGAAGCGGATGCCGTCGGGTGCTGGTCACGATGCCCAGATGTTTGCCCGGGTCTGTCCAACGGCGATGGTCTTTACGCCGAGCGTGAACGGCATTAGCCACAATCCGGCCGAGTACACCTCGCCTGAAGATCTCGAAGCGGGAGCAAATGTGCTGTTGCACACGATGCTCGCGCTCGCGAACCTCGAGACCACCTGACGATGACCCTGAGGTCGGCGCTGGCAACTCGCTCGTGGCAGGTTGGAGCTAGCCGACCACCGGGTAGCGCAACCCAGCGAGGTGTTGGATCACGCGGACGACCTGGAAGCTGTAGCCAGCTTCGTTGTCGTACCAGACGTAGAGAACGGCACGATTGCCATTCACGATGGTCGCCGATGAATCGACGATGCTTGCGCGCTCGGCGCCGACGAGATCGCTCGACACCAGCTCGACCGAGGTCGTGTAGTCGATCTGTTCGCGAAGCTCAACGCTCAGCGAAGCTTCTCGAAGTTGGGCGTTCAACTCATCGGTGGTGGTTTCTTCGCCGAGGTTGAGGTTGAGGATTGCGAGCGAAACGTTCGGTGTCGGCACGCGGATTGCATTTCCTGTGAGCTTGCCGGCGAGTTGGGGAAGAACCTTCACGACCGCTCGCGCTGCGCCCGTCTCGGTGATCACCATATTGAGCGGGGCGCTCCGTCCGCGACGTTCCTTGTCGTGGAAGTTGTCGGTGAGGTTCTGGTCGTTGGTGTAGGAGTGCACCGTTTCGACGTGCCCGGATTCGATCCCGAACGTGTCGTCGATGACCTTTAGTGTCGGAACGATTGCGTTGGTCGTGCAGCTCGCTGCCGAAAGGATGGTGTCTGATTCGGTGATGACGTCATGGTTGATGCCGTAGATGACGTTCTTGATGTCGCCCTTGCCCGGTGCGGTGAGCAAGACCTTCGACACCCCCGTTGCCTGCAGGTGGTGGCTGAGGCCAGCCTCGTCTCGCCACCTGCCGGTGTTGTCGACGACGATTGCGTCATCGATGCCGTACTCGGTGTAGTCGATGTCTTCGGGCGACGACGCGTAGATCACCTTGATGACGTTGCCGTTGGCGATGATGCTCGAATTGGTGTGGTCGACGGTGACCGTGCCATCGAACCGTCCGTGGATCGAGTCGCGGCGCAAAAGGCTTGCCCGTTTTGCGAGGTCGCCGTCGCCGCCGGGACGTAGCACGATCGCTCGAAGGCGAAGCTTCTCGCCACTTCCGGTCCGGTCGATCAGGATTCGGGCCAGCAATCGCCCAATTCGGCCAAATCCGTACAGCACGACATCGGTGGGTTCGGCGAGGATTCGCCCATGTCCGGTGGTGATGTCGCTGGTGCGTTCGGCGAGGAACTCTTCGACGCTCGTGCCCTTTGACGATTTGAACTCGTGGGCGAGTTCACCGATGTCGATCTTGGCCGAGTCGAGGTCGATCTCGCTCAGTGCTGCCAGGATGGGCATGGTGTCGGTGACGAGTAGTTCGGCGCCGGTGATTTGTCGGGCGAAGCGATGCGCTCGCAAGATGCCGACGGCCGATTCGCGGGTGAGTTTGCGGCCGAAGCTATACAAGATGACGTCACGGTCTCGGTACAGGCCGCCGATGAGGGGAATCATCTTTTCGGCGAGCGCTTCGTGCGAACGCCAGTTATCGAGGTTGTCTTGCTCTATTGCTGCGGTCATATCTTCCTATCGTAAAGGAAGATGGCAGACCTTTATCTGATTCAAAAAGACGATAATAACGCTAGCGCTGGCGCTTGTGCGAGATCGTTAGCCGCCGGCCATTGCGAGACCGAGCGCTTCGCGGGTGGCCGACTCGCGTTCGATGACCGTGACGATCTTGCCGTCGAACATGACAGCGATTCGGTCTGCGAGACCGAGGATCTCGTCGAGGTCTTCGCTCACCATCAAGATCGCAACGCCGTCACTTCGCTGCTGAACCAACTGCGAGTGGATGTACTCGGCGGCGCCGATGTCGACGCCTCGGGTGGGTTGCGCGGCGAGGATGACCGTTGGCGAGGAGTCGAGTTCGCGCGCCATGATCAGCTTTTGAATATTGCCGCCAGACAGCGTGCTGGTCGGTGTGTCGAGCGTTGGCGTCTTTACCGAGAACTGATCGACGAGCCGTTGCGAGTGCGCTCTGATCTTTGCAAAGTCGAACAGAGGCCCCTTGCGAAATTGTGGGTCACCGTGATTGATGAGCAAGAGATTTTCGCTCACCTCGAACTCGCCGACGGCGCCGTCTTTCATCCGCTCTTCGGGGACGTAGGCAAAGCCGGCGGCTCGAACTTCGGCGGGGCTGGCGTTGGTGAGGTCGGTGCTATCGATTCTGACCGATCCGCCTTGTGCGTTTCGTAACCCTGCGATTGTTTCGGCGAGTTCTCGCTGGCCATTGCCCGATACGCCGGCGATGCCGACGATCTCGCCGGCGTGAACGTCGAGGCTCACGTCGTCGACGGCGACGGTTCCTCGGTCGCCCTTCACCGACACGTTGCGAAGCTGAAGCCGCGCTGGCCCTCGGTCGACCGCGGGTTTGTCGGGTGCGAGCTTTACTTCGCGTCCGACCATCATCTCGGCGAGTTGCTGGCGGTCTGATTCGGCCGGGGTTGTGCTGCCGGTGACCGCGCCGTTGCGAAGCACGGTGATCCGGTCGCTGAGTTCGAGGACTTCATGGAGCTTGTGCGAGATGAAGATGATGCCGGTTCCGTCGTTGGTCATCTGCCGGAGGATCACGAACAGGTCGTCGACTTCTTGGGGGGTGAGCACCGCGGTTGGTTCGTCGAGTACGAGGAGCTCTGCGTCGCGGTACAGCGCCTTGATGATCTCGACGCGCTGGCGCTCGCCGACCGACAGTTTCCAGATTTCGATTCCGGGGTCGACGGCCAACCCGTACTGATTGCTGATCTCGAGGATGCGTTCGCTAACGGCGTCAAGGTCGGTGCGAAAGCCCCGCGCTGAGGGGAGTCCGAGCGCGACGTTCTCGGCGACGGTCAGGGTCGGGACCAACATGAAGTGCTGGTGGACCATGCCAACGCGATGTTCGATTGCGCTGGTGGGCGAATCGATCGCAGCGATCTCGCCGCGAAGCCGAATCTCTCCGGAGTCTGGTTGGTAAAGCCCAAAGAGGATCTTCATGAGCGTGCTCTTGCCCGCACCGTTTTCGCCCAACAGTGTGTGCACCTCGCCGCTGTGCACGTCGAACGACACGTCGTCGTTCGCGAGCACTCCTGGGAAGGTCTTGGTGATGTTGTGCATTGAGAGCAGCGGAGTGCGCTCCATGAAGATCCTCTCCGCTGACGGCTTTGCGTGTCAGTGAGCTGAGGGTAAGCCCGCTGACGGCAAAGCTGTCAGGTGTAATCGTCCGCTGACGGCTTCGCTTGTCAGTGAGCTGAGGGTAGGCCCGCTGACGGCGAAGCTGTCAGGTGTAACTGTCCGCTGACGGCAAAGCCGTCAGATGTCACTGCGTTGCGATGTCGCCGGAGATAATTCCTGCGACTGCTTCGTCGGCTGCGGCGCGTACGTCTGCGTCGAGTTCGAATGCGTCGTTGTATTCGAGGACGAGGCCTTCGTTTTCGAGCGTGAGCTCAAAGGCTTGGCCGCCGAGGGTGCCGTCTTCGATGAGGGCGAACATTTCGGCGAGCACGACGTCCCAGTGGTACACCTGCGAGACGACGGTGAAGTCTTCTGACCATGGTTCGGTGTTCGATTGGGTGCCGAACCATGGGAGTTCGTTCGCCGATGCAATGTTCACTGCGCCGACCGCTGATTGGCTGGTGCCGGTGAGGGCGGAGACGCCGTTGTCGACGTGTGCTTGAGCGGTGGTCGTTGCGAGCGCAACATCGCTGAATGAGCCGGTGTAGACGATCGACGTCGAGGAGCCTGCTGCCTCGGCACCCAGGGCAAAGCCGTTGATGTACGCAACGGCATCGCCTGCTTCGACGGGGCCAACGACACCGATGTCTTCTCCGCCGACGATGTTGCCAGCGATGAGGCCCATGACGTATCCGCCTTGGTCTGCTGCTGGGTTGTAGGCAAAGACGTTGTCGAGCCCGCGGTTGTCGGTTGCGGTTCCCCAAATGAACGATGTCTCGGGGAAGTCGGGTGCGATCTCTTCGAGCGAGCCGCCGTATTGGGTGCCGTGTGCGACCACGACGTCGGTTCCGTCTTCGGCGAACCCGCGAATTGCCGCTGCGGCTTCTTCGACGACGAAGGTGCCGTCGGTGACCTGAGGTGAAACGCCGAGGCGTCCAAGTGAGTCGATCATCGATTGGGTGAACGCGACGTCATCAGATGCGCTCGGTGCAACGACAGCGACCGAGAGGCCGGTCGATGCTTCTGCTGATCCGCCGTCTGATCCGCCATCTGATTCGCCGGCGCTATCGGTCGATGAGCTGCCACATGCAGTGGCGAGCAGTGTGAACGCAAAGAGCGCTCCGAGTAGCTTCAGTATTTTTTTGTTTTTCATGGTTCCCTCCCAGGAGTTTTTCTAGCTGTTTGGTGTGGTGTTAGTGCCGGCTAAATGGCCGGGTGAGTGCTGCTGGCCCGCGCACTCGGCTGGCGAGCAGGACGAGCGCCAGGATGGTGATGACCGCCGGCGCCATTGCTGCGACATCGCTTGCGCCTTGCGGGATGATGTCGAGTGATTGCCAGCGGATTCGGGTGGCGGTGACGATGCCATAGAGGAGTGCCCCGGCCATGACCCAGCGTGGTTGCCATGCGCCGAAGTAGACGAGCGCGACGGCGATGAAGCCAATGCCGTTGGTCAGGTTTTGCTGGAAGATCGCGAGCTGCATCGACAGCGTGGCGCCAGCGAGCCCGGCGAGCGTGCTGCCGATGAGGATCGAGATGAAGCGTGTTCTCGCAACCGATACGCCAAGGCTGTCTGCGGCTTGTGGGTTTTCGCCGACGGCCCGAACGTTCATGCCAAAGGTGGTCTTGCGGAGCAACCACGTGACCGCTGGAACGAGAAGGAACGCCAAGAAGGTGAGGAGGTCGTGGTCGAAGATCAACGGGCCGACGACCGGGAGTTCGACGAGCGGTTCAAAGATTCCTCCGACCGCCGGGAGCTGATCGAGTCGGGGGAGGGGTCGAATGGGTAGTGGTGTTCCGACCAGTTCTTGGAACAGCAGGTCGCTAAAGCCCAGGCCGAACAGGAAGATGCCGATGCCGCTGATGCCTTGTTTGGCGTGGAGGAACACTGTGACGACCCCGTAGACGAGGCCCATGAGGAGTCCAACGGCGAGACCGGCGATGACACCGAGGATGTGGCTGTCGGTTTCGAGCACCGCGTAGTAGGCGCCGAACCCACCGAGCAACATGATGCCGTCGACGCCCAGGTTGAGCACCCCGCTGCGTTGGCCGACCGTTTCGCCGAGGGCGGCGAAGAGGTAGGGAACGGCGAAACGGATCGAGGTCGAGAGCGTGGCAAAGATGACGCTGACGGTAAAGAATTCGCTCACTCTTCGACCCTCGCTTTCATCGAGCGGTCGAGTCGGGTGTCGAGCCAGCCGCGTACGCGGTCGCTGCTCACGACGAACAGCACGATGAGGCCGTTGAGTGCAATTGCGAGCGCGTTCGGAATCTGGAGTTCTCGTTGAAGTTCGGTCGCGCCCGTGAGGAGCGATCCGAACAGGAATGAGCTGGGGATTGTCCAGAGCGGGTGAAGTCCGCCGAACAGCGCGGTCACGATGCCGTTAAAGCCTGCCGATCCGGTGAATCCGGCAGAACCACCATCGGTTACGAGACGGAGGCTCTCGCTGCCAAAGACCAAGATCACGCCGGCGAGCCCGGAGAGTGCGCCGCTCAGCGACAGGGCGCTCACGATGTTCTTCTCCACCGAGATTCCCGCAGCTCGTGCGGCATCGGGGTTGTGGCCGACCGCTCGAAGTCGAAAGCCGAACGGTGTTCGAAACAAGATCAGATAGACGATGATCGCGGCGACGATGGCGATGGGAACGCCGAGGTGAAGTCGGCTGCCTTCGACCAGGGTTGGCAGTGCGGCGTTGTCGGTCAGTCGTTGGGTTTGTGGGATGCGGCTCGTGCCGACTTCGATCGGGTCGATGAGTGGCCCGCGCAGCAGGAAGTTCATGAGCTGGATCGCGACGATGTTCAACATCACCGTGCTCAGGATCTCGTTGACTGACGCATATGCCTTCAGCACACCGGGAATCGCGCCCCAGATCCCGCCTCCGATCAGGCCTGCAAGCACGACGATTGGGATGAGTGCAATCCGTGGGGTGTCGGGAATTGCGAGGGCGACCGATGTGGAAAGCAGCGCCCCGGCGATGATCTGTCCTTCGCCGCCGATGTTGATAACGCTCGCGCGGAACGCGATCGTGATTCCCGCGCCGACCAGAAGCAGCGGGGTTGCGCGGACTGCAGTGGCGGCGATTCGATCGGTCGTTCCGAAGGCGCCGTCGAACATTGCGGCGAGGCCATCGGCTGGCGATGCTCCCAACGCGATGATCATGAGCGCGCCGAGGAGGAAGGCGAGAAATGCTGCGCCGAGAGGGACGACGCCGCCAGCGAGTCGTTTCACGTGGCCCGTCCTTCGGAGCGGTCTTCGATCGCGTTGAGGTAGTTGTAGACCGTGATGCGACTCACGCCCATGGCATCGGCAACGTCGTGCACCGCGCCTCGCAAGAGAAAGGCGCCGCGCTCGTCGAGCATTCGAATCACCCGTTGTTTGTCTTCGCGGGTCCAGTCCTTGGGGTTTGAACCAACCTCTCGTTCGGCGGCGCGCAACATTGCGTCGAGTGCATCGTGCAGCGACGAGGAGCCGAGCTCGCGGGCGTCGCTCGCTACGGAGAGGTTGATCGTCGTCGCTCCAGCGTTCATCGCGTCGACGACCATGGCCGATACGGCCTCGCCAATCGAATCGATCGGTCCGGTCGCGATCGACGCGAACGGACCGAGTTCGACCTCGAGCTGGCGCGACGAAAAGGCTTCGATCGCCGCCATCACGTGGTTGCCGGGTGCTCCTTCGACGAAGGGTTCAACGAGGAACTCGACCGCTACTCGTTGTTTGGCATCAACTCGAGCCAATGTTTCCCCTCCGACTGCCCAGTCACGTACGCGTCCCCCGACTGCAATTCAAATCGCGCCGCTTCACGTTTGGTTCACTCGAAACAAACGCTTTACAAAGCGTTAACTTTGGGTTTTACAAACTGTTAAGCTGCGCGTATCTATGGGTAACCTAAGGTCCAATCGCTCGCCATGTCCAACCAGCACCGATTTCAACCAATGGTCGGACGACCAACGAATGCAAATGAGTGACCGGCCGGACCAGCCCACTCGTAAGGAGAAGCGACGTTGACTCAAAATTCCCTCGACACGCACCCGGGACATACGCCGCACGGTTCAACCCCGCCGCTCACGCCGATGGGGCTCGGTCAGTTGCTCGAGCGAATTGCTCACGAGTGGGAGACGCGCAAGAAGATTTTTGATCTGCCGACCGCTCGCATCTGGTCGCCCGACGAGACCATCGACTTGGGTTTCGAGTTCCTCGGTCGGCCTTGTGCCTCGCCCGTGGGTCCTGCTGCTGGCCCACACAGCCAGTTGGCGCAAAACATCGTGCTCAGCTGGCTCGGCGGGTCGCGCCTGTTTGAACTCAAGACCGTCCAGATTCTCGACGAGCTCGAGATCCAGCGGCCGTGCATCGACATGGCCACGATTGGCTACAACATCGAGTGGAGCCAAGAGCTGAAGATCGCTGACAGCCTCACCGAGTACGTCAAGGCGTCGATGCTCATCGACATCCTGCAGAATTGGGAGCCGCTCGCCGAGCACATTGGCCCGAACCCGGGCCAGTACGTGTTCGACATGTCGGTTGGGTATGACCTTGCGGGCATCTCCTCGCCCCAGATCCACGCGTTCATCGAAGGTATGAAAGACGCAACCGCCGAGGTCGAAGCGCTGCGAGCCGAGATTCCCGATGCGTTCGCCGAATTCCGAGACTTCGATTTCACTACGGCGCTTTCGAGCACACTCACGCTCTCGACGTTTCATGGCTGCCCGCCCGACGAGATCGAGTCGATCACCAAGCACCTGATCGACGAACATGGCCTCGACGTCATCGTCAAGCTCAATCCAACCTTGCTCGGCTACGAAACCGTTGCGGCAATCGTCAACGACGAGCTCGGCTATCTCGATGTCAACGTTAAAGAAGAAGCCTTCGCCGAAGACCTGCAGTTCGATCGTGGCATCGAATTGATCGGCGAGCTGCGCGACTATGCCCACGAGCGCGATCGGCTCTTTGGGATCAAGCTCACCAACACGCTCGTCGTGAGCAACGAAAAGCAATGGATGCCCGAGGACACGATGTATCTCAGCGGCCCGCCGCTCCACGTCTTGGCGTCGACTTTGCTCGACAAGCTCGCAACAGCCCTTCCGGGTCAGCTCAACATTCCCGGTCACGATGGCAACATCATGGTGAGCTTCTCGGCGGGCATCACCAAGGCGAACCTCGCCGATTCACTTGCCATGGGTGTTAACCCGGCAACGGTGTGTTCGGACCTGCTCAAGCCTGGCGGTTATGGCCGGCTCGCTCCGATGCTTAAGGCGCTCACCAAAGAGATTGCCGCAACCGAAGCAACCGATCTCGCCTCGTGGCGAGCACTTCGTCAGGCCGAGTCGGTCGACGCAGGCCACGAAAGTGTGAGCGCGCGGTATGTGGCCAACCTGCGCGGCGATGGACGCGAGGCCTATCACTTTGCGGCCAACGAGAAAATGCCTCGTGAGGTCGAGAACGATCTCGAAATGTTCGGTTGCGTATCGTGTAACTTCTGCATCACCGTGTGTCCGAACGATGCGTTCTTCTCGATCCCGAGCCTTGTCGACACCGGGCTTTCGAGCATGGAGGACAGCCGCCAGCAGTACTTCGTACTGAGCGAATTGTGCAACGAGTGCGGCAACTGCATGACCTTCTGCCCTGAGAACGGCGACCCCGCCATGGTGAAGCCTCGCCTCTACACCGACGCTTCGGTGTTTCACGATCGCGAGACGCCCGGCGTTCTCGTCTCGGGCGACGGGCTGAGCGCAAAGGGCATCGATGACGAGTCGTTCAACCTCATCGAACGGTTGCTCGAAAGCCAAAAGGGCAACCCTCTTGGGACAGGCGTTGGAGTAAACAATGGCTGACTCACGAGTGCTGCGGGTCGCTGCAGCTCAGCTCGGACCCATCGCAAAAGATGAGCCGCGAGCCGACGTGGTGGCGCGGCTTCGTTCACTGCTGGCCAAGGCCGCCAACGACGGTGCCGAGTTGGTGGTCTTCCCCGAGCTCGCGCTCACGACGTTCTTCCCGCGGTGGTTTACCGAGGACATCTCCGGCCACGACCACTATTACGAGACCGAGATGCCCGGGCCCGAGACCCAGCCGCTGTTCGACGACGCGAAGGCGTTGGGCGTCGGTTTCGCCTTGGGGTATGCCGAACTGACCCCCGATGGCGAACGCTTTAACACGACCGTGCTGGTCGAGCGCGATGGAAGCATCGTCACCAAGTTCCGCAAGGTGCACATACCCGGACACGAGGGCGACGAGCCGTGGCGAGAGTTTCAACACCTCGAACGCCGATACTTTCAAGAGTCAGACGCTGGCTTCCCCGTGCATCGAGCATTCGACGGGCTCGTCGGTCTCGCTACCTGCAACGATCGTCGCTGGCCTGAGACCTACCGAGAGATGGGCCTCCAAGGCGTCGAGCTGATCATGATTGGCTACAACACGCCGATCCACTACGCCCCCGATCCAGGACAGAACGCGCTCCAGGGCTTTCACAACCACCTCTGCATGCAAGCGGGTGCCTACCAAAACGGCACCTGGGTGGTTGGCGTGGCGAAGGGCGGCACCGAAGAGGGTGTCGAATCGCTCGCACAATCGGCGATCATTGCGCCATCGGGCCAGATCGTGGCTCAAGCCATCACAACGGGCGACGAGGTCATCGTTGCCGACTGCGACCTCGATCACTGCGCAAAATACAAAGACACACTCTTTAACTTCGCGACCTACCGCCGCCCCGAGCTGTACCAGCGAATCACCAACCAGAAAGGGGTCATCGAGCCATGACCGACTTCATCTTGAATGGCACGCCAGTCAATTTCATCCTGAATGGCACGCCGGTCAGTGTCGGCGATCACCACGAGCACCTCCTCACTGCGCTGCGCGATGAGCTCGGTGTGATGTCGCCAAAGGACGGGTGCTCGCCGAGCGGACAGTGTGGTTGTTGCACGGTGATGGTCGATGGCAAGGCGCGCGTCGCCTGCCAAACGTCGCTCGAGAAAACCGCCGGTAGCGAGGTGCTCACGCTCGAGGGTGTCGACCCATCCGAGCGAGATGCAATGTCGGCGGCGTTCGCGGCGCACGGCGCGCTGCAGTGCGGATTCTGTACGCCGGGCATCGTGATGCGAACCAAGGCAATGGTCGACAAGAAGGGTGCCGATCTCACCCGAGAGAACGCTGCGGCCCTGCTCGGAGCGCACCTGTGCCGATGCACGGGCTACATCAAGATCCTCGACGCGATCGAAGACATCGCCGCCGGCGAAGTGCCGGTGGCCATCCAACCCGGTGGCGTTGGTAGCCGGGGCATCAAGTACGAAGCCCACGAGTTCGCAATGGGCGACCGACCGTTCATCGATGACATGGTCCCCGCAGGGCTGTTACACGGAGCGGTGCACCTCACCGAACATGCTCGGGCGAACATTACGGCCATCGACACGGCGGCTGCCGAAGCGGTCGACGGTGTGGTGCGGGTGCTGACCGGCGCCGATGTTCCCGGCGAGTTGCGCAGTGGACTCATCCACAAGGATTGGCCAACGTTCATTCCGGTTGGCGGGCGAACGAGCTACATGGGTGACGTGCTGGCCCTCGTCGTCGCGGAAACCCGGGCGATTGCGCGCAAGGCGGCCGAACTCGTCAACGTGAGCTACGACGTGCTCACGCCGATGACCAACCCGGCCGAAGCGGTCGCGTCGGATGAAGACGCAGTGTGGACCCTCGATGGCAACGTGCTGTCGACTTCGACGTATTCGCGTGGCGATGTCGAAGCTGGCTTGGCCGGTGCGACTCACGTGGTTCGAGAGACGTTCCAAACCCAGCGCATCGACCATGCCTTTGTCGAACCCGAAAGCACGTTGGCCGTTCCGATCGCTCCTGGCGAGCCTTTGCCAGCGACCGGAACCATGGGCGACTCGGCCGAAACCTCCGACGAGCGCCGGCTTTATGTGTACTCGGGAGGTCAGGGCATTTGGGATGATCGCAACGACATTGCCCGCATGCTCGACATCGATGTCTCGCTCGTGTTTACCGAACTCGTCAGCAACGGAGGCGCGTTCGGCGGCAAGGACGACATGTCGAATCAAGGCCAGACGGCGCTCGCCGCATGGTTGCTCGATCGTCCGGTGAAGACGACGTTCTCGCGTGAGGAGTCGTTCCTCGTCCACACCAAGCGCCACGCCATCAAGATGGAGTACGAGGCAGGATGTGACGCCGACGGCAAGCTCGTTGGGCTTCGAGTTCGGATGCTCGGCGATTCCGGCCCGTACGCGTCGGTCGGCATGAAGGTCCTCGAACGTGCGGCAGGCCATGCGTCTGGTCCGTATGTGTGCGAGAACATCGACGTCGAAGCCGTCGCTGCCCGCACCAACAATTCGGTATGTGGCGCGTTCCGTGGGTTCGGCGCCAACCAAGCCCAGTTCGCCATGGAGGGCGTGCTCGACCGATTGGCCGAGAAGGCTGGCATTAGCGGCTGGGAGATTCGCAGCCGCAACGTGATCACGCCCGGCGTGGTGTGGGGGCCTGGTCAGAAGATGGACGACGGGTGCCTCGGTGCGCGCGAGTGCCTCGACGCAGTCAAGCCCGCCTATGACGAAGCGGTCGCGGCCGGAAAGCCGGTCGGGCTTGGCCTCGGGCTCAAGAACTCGGGCCTCGGCAATGGCTTTAAGGAGATTGCCAAGGCTGTCATCCACTTCCGTGAGGACTCCGACATCGTCGAGGTTCGCCACTGTTGGACCGAGATGGGCCAGGGCGTGCACACCGTTGCACTCCAGGTCGCCGTCGAAGAGTTGAATATTCCAGCCGAACGCATTCGGGTGATCGTCGACTCGACCCGAGAGCTTGGCGCAGGTCAGACCACCGGCAGTCGCGGAACGCTCATGGGAGCCGGTTCGGTGAAGGATGCGTGTGAGAAGGCAGTGGCCGATGGCTGCAAACCCGGCGTCGACTACGAAGGTGAATACCGAGTCGATTGGACGAACTCGCTCAACGAAGGGCTCGAGAATCCAATCATCCACTCGACCTTTGGGTATGCGGCGCAGATGGTCGTGCTCGATCCGGAAACTGGCGACATCGAGAACGTCGTTGCGGCGCACGACGTTGGCAAAGCGGTCAACCCGCTGTTGTGCGAAGGCCAGGTCGAAGGTGCGGTGCACATGGGCCTCGGCTACGCGATGAGCGAAGGGTTTCCATGTGATGAGAACGGCAAGCCGCTCAACGAGACGTTGCGTTCGCTCGCGATCATCCGTCCGAAGGACATGCCGCCTGTCGATGTGATCCTCGTAGAGTCGGCCGAGCCAAACAGTCCGTACGGCATCAAGGGTGTCGGCGAGATTGGTTTGGTCCCAACCGCAGGGGCTGTAGCCGCAGCGATGCAGTCTCACGACGGCGAGTGGCGCAACGAGTTGCCGCTGGTCAACGAAAAGAACCGCGAACGAGCCTCGGCGTGGAGCTAACCGTTGAGTACTGAGCAGACCTCTCCGAGCCTCGCGGCGAACCAAACCCCTGGTCTTGTCTGCGCGCACAACCACTTCTATTCGTTCCTCGCGCGTGGCATGCCTGCGCCGCCTCGCACGCCCACCGAGTTCGGCGAAATTCTCGAGCTGGTGTGGTGGCGCCTCGATATGGCGCTCGATCTCGACATTATCTACCACTCGGCGAAGCTCGGCGCGCTCACCGCACTCGAAGCTGGATGTACTGCGGTCATCGATCACCACGAATCGCCAAACGCGATCGAAGGATCGCTGTCGGTCATCGCCGACGCGTGTGCCGAGGTTGGCGTGCGAGTCAACTGCGCCTATGGCGTCACCGACCGGCACGGCCCTGAAGGTGCTTCTGCTGGCCTGGCCGAGAACGACCGCTTTCTCTCGGCTGGGGGAGTGGGCATGGTCGGCCTGCACGCTGCATTCACCTGCGAGCCCGACACGATCGCCGCTGCGGCCGAGATGGGTCGTAAACACGGCGTTGGGGTGCACGTGCACGTGGCCGAAGGCCCAGCTGACACGTGGCAGATGCTCGACGGACACACCAACGACGACTGGTTGTTGATCCACGGCGTGCACCTTCCCGACGACCACGGCCTCTCGGGAACGATGGTGCACAACCCCCGGTCGAACATGAACAACTCGGTTGGATATGCCAACCCTCGACGGTTCTCGAACCCGGTCGCGCTCGGCACCGACGGAATCGGCGCCGACATGCTCGACGAGTTTCGGGTTGCCTTTGTGAAGGCCCGTGAAGTGGATGTGACCGCAACCCCCGACACCATGTGGGACTGGTTGGAGGCCGGATGGGGCCTCTTCCCGCAAGCACAAAACGACGTGGTGACCTGGAACTACGAGGTGATGGATCCGTGGAGGCTCGCGTACACGACCGCTGTGGCACCGAAACGAGTCGAGGTCGACGGCGAAGTGCTTCTCGAAGATGGTGCACCCACCAAAGTCGACGCACAAGAAATAAAAGCCAAAGCAGCCGAAGCCGCCACCAAACTCTTCCGTAAGCTCGCCGACCTATAAGTTCTGTGGTTGCTGTGCAGCGCATAGCGCTGCACAGCAACCACAGATTTCTGAATTGAGATGACATGACCGAATCCGCAACAGCCGATGTCGCAGAAGGGCTTGCCGTTTTCGGCGAGTTCGCTCCCGACGGACAAGCGTCGTACGACAACGCCGTGCAACGGTTCAAAGAGCGCAACATCGTGCTGCCGACCTTTGCCCAGCTGCGTGACCCGTCGACCATTCCGAGCGACGTCGTCGACCAACTGAGCGGCGTCGAGAAGGACGCGCCGGACGCCCGCAACCTCTTTCGCGTGCATTGGTTCAACGAACATGCCGACGAGGCCGGCGACAACTTCCCGGGCATTGTCGATATTCCGACCCACATAGAGCTACCGAGCGAAATGACCGGCGTCGATGCGCGCATCGTGCTGGCCTTTGGCAACCGCTTTCCGATGATCCGTGCCCACAAGGTGCTGGCCGCCTACAGCTGCCTCGTCGCTCGTTTGGTCACCGGCCGCTTCGACCCCACCGCGCATCGTGCGATCTGGCCATCGACGGGCAACTATGCGCGCGGCGGCATTGCGATCAGCAAGATTATGGACGTTCGCGGTGTCGCGATCCTGCCCGAAGGCATGAGCCGTGAGCGCTTCGAATGGTTGAACCGGTGGACGATCAACCCCGAAGAAGACGTCATCAAGACCTTCGGCACCGAGAGCAACGTCAAGGAGATCTACGACGCGTGCAACGAGCTTTCGCTCGACCCGACCAACGTCATCCTCAACCAGTTCAGCGAGTTCTCGAACCACGTTGGCCACTACGCCGTCACCGGGCCATCGCTCGAGACGGTGTTCAACCACGTCACCAAGGAATCCGGAGGCAACTTGGCCGCCTACGTTTCGGCGTCGGGTTCGGCCGGGACCCTCGGTGCGGGCGACTACCTGAAAGATGAACACGGCGCAAAGATCGTTGCGGTCGAGGCGCTCGAGTGCCCAACGATGCTCTACAACGGCTTCGGCGAGCACAACATTCAGGGCATTGGCGACAAGCACATCCCGCTCATTCACAACGTGACCAACACCGACCTCGTCGTCGGCGTGAGTGACGATTCGACCAACCGCCTCGACATCATGTTCAACACACCGGCGGGCAAACGAGTGCTGGCCGAGCGCGGCATCGATCCAATGCTCGCCGACATGCTCGTGGACTTTGGCTACTCGTCGATCTGCAACACCCTCGCCGCGATCACCGCCGCCAAGGCGATGAACCTCGGCCCCGACGATGTGATCATGTCGGTTGCGACCGATGGCTCGGACCTCTACAACTCCGACCGCGAGCGCATCATGGCCGAGCATTACTCGGCTGGCTTCGAAGACGCTGACGCTAACGACGTGTTCGAGAACCACCTGGCCGGTCTTCCGACCGAGCACATGATGATGGGCGATGTCGAGCGCAACCGTGTGTTCAACCTTGGCTACTACACCTGGGTCGAGCAACAAGGCGTCGACATTCCCGACTTCGAGGCCCGTCGCAGCCAAGACTGGTGGGGCGGCCTACGCGGCCTCGCCGACACATGGGACGAAATGATCCAAGGCTTCAACGACGCCACCGGCGCCAGCTTTAGCTAGCTCGTCGGGAACCAGACGGACGCAGTAACCGTAGAAGAGATATGAAACGGCTCCTGCTCGTCACCCTCGCCATAGCCACGCTCGCTGCCTCGTGCGGTGGTTCTGGGTCAGACGGAGCGGTGAGTTCTAGCGAGCTGGCGGCTTGTGAATACGCCGCAAGCGTCGACTGGATTGAAGAGCCCGTGAACGGGGTCAATCTGATCTTTGATTCGACGGTCTACAGCGCAGGCGACTTCGCTACCTTCGACTGGGAGATTGACGAAGGTATTGAGGTCGTCGTCGGCGATGAGTGGATTGTCGATTGCTGGGACGGTCAAGATCCGCTAATCGCATGGCAAGCGAACGGCGTCTTCAACGACGAGCCAACCTCTGTTGTTACCAACGAGGTGTTGGGCGGCGATGACGACGGGTGGGATCCAACGCCGGGAGCGGTACTGATTCCGGCCAGCGCACCGGTCGGCTTCTACACCGTGACTGCTGAGGGTGTG
>CALHXU010000212.1 GCA_938040365.1 uncultured Acidimicrobiales bacterium | reverse complement strand
GACACCCAATCGGCTTGCGTGTTTGCGCCGCCGTTTGTTGGGAACCGAACCGCGGTGTCGCCCGCTGGAGGCCGATCGTCGCCGCTCGATGTTTGCACGACATAGGAACCGTCGGGCGAGATTGCCAAACGACGCAGCCGAAGTGCGCCACTGAACCGGTCGACCTCGTTTTCATAGAGCAGCGTTTGCCAGTTGCTGAGCGTGGTCGAGGTGGCCGAGGTGTCGAACTTTGCGATTCCGGTGCGGACTTGGCCGTCGATGCGGCGAGCCGAGTGCGACATGAACAAGAAGCTGCCGTCGGGAGAGGCCTCAATCCACCGGACGGTGGTGCCACCGCCGGCCTGTGCGCTCTCGGAGAAATCGAAACTCGTGAACGAATCGAGCCGTCCGTTGGCCTTGTTGACCGCAGCAAAATGCTCGCGAGGCTGGCCGTTCACGTTCCGGAAAGGTCCACCGATGTAGACCTTGCCATTGGCGACCGCGACCGTGTTGGGTGTTGCTTCGATCGAGGCGTTGAAGGATGGGTTTACAACGCCTGTCCTGCGGATCTTTGCGATCCGGCGATGCGCTTCGCCGTCGACCGTGTCGAACCGGCCAACGATGTATGCGGCGATGCCATCGGTCGCAATTGCTCTGACGGTGCCGTCGATCTGGGGGCGGTACGTCGGATCGAACCGTCCGGTCGTAGCGTTATATGCCGCCAAGTACGGCTGGTTGATCGTATTGCCACCGGGGTTGCGCACCTGGGTGAAACTGCCGACGACAATAACCCGATTGCCGATCACGACGCTGTCGAGAACCTGGCCGTCAACCACCTGCATGACTTCGGTGCGAGGCGTCTCGCTTACCGCTGGCTCAACGGCGTTTGCAGCGATTGCGAAGAACCCAATGACGCCAAATACCAGTGTGACGAGAATCCCAGCGGGCAGCATTGCCCGACGAATAAGACCCATTTCGATTACTCCTATGTGGTCCGCCGTGCCCGCCAATTGTGAGATTTACCTAGTCATATGACACTAACCGCGCGGAAAGCGAAACAAAAATAGAGGGCTCAAGCGCTCGAGTGCGTTGCATTGGGTCGCTTCACCCGTCGATGCGAAAGAAAATTCGGCTTCGGTCTCGTTGGCCGGTGTTGTCGAATGCGTCGATGGCAACTTCCCACTCGGCTACGTCGAGATCTCGCACCGTGAGCGACCAGTTGGTCGAGGTGCCGCCCGGGTTCGACAATCGTGCGATGTGGCGCTGGGCTGCGCCCATCGTGCCATCAGGTCGGAAGTACTCGCGGGTGTTGCGGTTCTGGATCAATATGGCCACCCGGTCGACGCCAAGATCGTCAGCTACCGAGCCCGAGAAGTTCACGAATGGCAGGTCGATGAACGCATCGTTGACAAAGAGCGTCGGTGGGTTATTGCTGAGCGCTCCCACGAGGAACGAACTCCGTACTCGGTCGTTGCGCGCACCGTCGTCGTCGAAGGTTCTCGCTGTCACGTCGTATTGTCCTGCGAATGGCAAGGTCACATTCACAGACCACGTGTCACTCGTTCCGTCGACGTCGACATCGAGTGCTGCAAAGCCGTCTACGAGGCTGCCGCTGGCGCTGACATATTGGCCGGTGTCACGGCGCTGCACGGTGACACGCACACGGTCGAGGCCATTAGGCGCAGACGCCTGACCGGTAATTGTCACGTTCTCTGAGTTCGTGACCCCGTCGTTGCGAGGCGAGGTAATCGACGTCGTGATAGCCCCGCCGGTACCGCCACCATTTCCGCCTCCGCCGTTGCCGCCGCCGGTGGTGCAGGTGAAGTCGGTTGGGCCGTTGAAGTTGGGGCCGCGTACTCGGCTGACGATGGTGTCGCCGGGGTTGGCGGTGATGGTGGTTGGGTTTTGGGTGGCGGTTGCTGCCCAGCTGCCGTTGCGTCGGAGTTGGAGGCTGGTGCCTTGGTCGCCGGTGAAGGTGACCGTTGCGGTGTTGCCGCTAAATGCTGCGCTGCAGGCAAAGTTGCCTCCGCCGGTACCGCCGCCGCCGTTGCCTCCTCCGTCGGTTCCTCCGCCGGTGGTGCAGGTGAAGTCGGTGGGGCCGTTGAAGTTGGGGCCGCGTAGACGGGCAGTGATGGTGTCGCCGGGGTTTGCGGTGATGGTGGTTGGGTTTTGGGTGGCGGTTGCTGCCCAGCTGCCGTTGCGTCGGAGTTGGAGGCTGGTGCCTTGGTCGCCGGTGAAGGTGACCGTTGCGGTGTTGCCGCTAAATGCTGCGCTGCAGGCAAAGGTGCTACCGCCGGTACCGCCTCCGCCATTTCCGCCTCCGCCGGGATTTGAAGCGATCGGGAAGATGGCGTGGCGTCCAATGCCGTTGCGCCCACCGAGACGGTTGCCGTCGTGTCCGACCAACAAGCCAAGCTCGTCATCCCACGTCAGACTCTGGACACCAATGAACGAATCCGAACCCGGGTTCCAATCGAGCGACTTGCCCGTTGTCGGACTCAACGCACCCAGCTGTTCACGCTGCACAACCTCGTCACCCAACACCTGCGGGCCCTGGCCAACGCCGTTGTCGAAGACCGTGTCTGGGTCGCCGGGGAACGGGTTCGACGAACCGGGCGCCTCCTGGAAGAAGAAGTGGCCGCCCACGTAAACTGCGTCGTCACTGATCGCTACACCGAGGACGGTGTCGAAGTGGCGAGACACCCAATCGGCTTGCACGTTCGCGCCGCCGCTCGTTGGGAAACGAATGGCCGTGTCGCCGGTCGGCGGACGATCGCCGCCGCTCGTCACCTGCACGACGTAGCTGCCGTCGGGCGAAATAGCGAGGCGGCGCATGCGCAACGTGAAGGAATCGAGCTCGTTGTCATAGAGCAACGTCTGCCAATTGCTCAGCGTTGTCGACGTGGCCGAGATATCGAAGCGGGCGATGCCGCTGCGGATTTGGCCATCGATGCGGCGAGCCGAATGAGCCATGAACAAGAAGTTGCCGTCGGGGCTCACGTCGATCCAGCGAACCGTGAGGCCTCCGAAGTTCTGCGTGCTCTCGGAGAAATCGAAGTCGGTCACCGAATCGAGGCGTCCCCTCGTCGTGTCCACCGCAGCGAACGCCTGGCGGGAAACGTTGTTCACCGTCGTGAACCCGCCCCCGATATAGACCTTGCCGTTGGCGACGGCCACGGTGCTCGGGGTCGTCCCCAGCGCTGCAGTGAACTGTGAGTTCACCGAGCCATTCGAGTTAATCTTCGCGATCCTGCGATGCGCCTCGCCATCGACCTGGCCGAACTGGCCAATGATGTAGAGACTGCTGCCATCGGTGTCGATCGCGTTGATGAAGTTGTCGACGGCGGGCCGGAAGCCGCTGTCGAAACGCCCGGTGTTCGCGTCATAGGCCGCAATGTAGGGCTGGGTGATCGAGCTGCCGCCAGCGTTTCGCACCCGCGTAAAGTTGCCGACGACGATCACCCGGTTGCCAACGACGACGCTGTCGAGAACCTCGCCATCGACTACCTGCATCACGTCGGAGCGCGGCGTCTCGCTCGCCCCTGGCTCGACCGCATTTGCCGCAATTGCGAAGAACCCGAGGACGCCGAAAAAAAGCGCCATGACGACAGAAGCGGGCAAAAGTGCCCGACGAAGAATATACATTTCCTTGCCCCCTCAGCGGCCCGCCTCGGCCGCACAGCGTGAGATTTACTCTGCTACATGACACTACGTTGGCGAACAGTGTCGAGGCGAACCTAGCTCAGGAAGCGCCGCGTGTTACCGCGGGGAATCGGGGGCCAAAACCTACGAAGCGCTCCGAGAACAGTTTCCTGCACTCGGAGCACTCCGTGATGTTCTCGGCATCGGCCCAAAAAGCCGACTCGTGTTTTGCGCCTCGGTTAACTCTCGAAGGCGGTGAACGTGGCGGTCATGTTCTCATCTGGCGTCGAGCGGTTACCCAACTCGTCGAATGCCCAGAGGCGAACCGTGTAGGTGCCAGCCCGGTCGAGGTCGACCTGGGGATAGCTCCACACCGAGATGCTCTCGATCGTCGCAAGGTTCCATGCCCAATCGTCGATCCATTCGGTTCCGTTCCAGTACTCACCAGTCCGGTCGTTCTGAATCTGAACCTGGACACGTGCAACCCGAGATTCGAGATCGAACACGCCGCCGGAGAGCCCGATCAGCCCAACGTCGGTGGTGAACGGACCAGCAACCGCAGCAAGTGGAGCTGTCGTATCGATGGTTGGAGCTGGCGTGTCGACGGTTGGCGCTGGCCTGTCGAAACTTGGCGCTGGCGTGTCGACGGTTGGCGCTGGCGTATCGACAGTTCCCGATGCTGGGAACGCCCGGAAGGTCGCCTGTGGGTTCTCTCGCCAATTCGAACGGTTGCCTTCGGCGTCAAATGCCCAGAGCAAGACCGAGTAGCGGCCGGGCTCGTCAAGGTCGACGCTTGGGAGAGTCCAGGTGTCGTCGCCGTTGAGTTCGGCGCGGTTCCATGACCATTCGTCGACGAAGTCGCTGCCGTTCCAGTATTGGCGGGTGCGGATGTTTTGGACCACGACCTGGACTCGTACGGCGCCGCTGTCGTCGTCGATAACCGTGCCAAAGAGGTCGACAAAACCAACCTCTGGTTCCCGTGGGGAACTAAACGCGGCTTCTGGTGCAGTTACATCGCCTGCTGGTGCAGGTCCTGACTCAGGTGCTGGCTCTGGTTCAGGTGCTGGCTCTGGCTCGGGTGCTGGCTCTGGTTCAGGTGCTGGTGCTGGTGCTGGTTCTGGTGCTGGTGCTGGCGCCGGTTCCGGCACAGGTGCAGTGTCGATCACTCCAAAGATGGACTGTGGGTTCTCTTGCCAGGTCGAGCGGTTGTCTTCGGCGTCAAATGCCCAGAGCAAGACCGAGTAGCGGCCGGGCTCGTCGAGGTTGACGCTTGGGAGGGTCCAGGTGTCGTCGCCGTTGAGTTCGGCGCGGTTCCATGACCATTCGTCGACGAAGTCGCTGCCGTTCCAGTACTGGCGGGTGCCGATGTTTTGGACCAAGACCTGGACTCGTACGGCGCCGCTTTCGTCATCGGTCACCGTGCCGTCGAGGTCGACAACGCCAGCCTCAAACGTCGTTTGACCGGTGTAGGCCGCCTCGGGCGCAGTTACATCGCCTGCTGGCTCTGGTTCAGGTGCTGGCTCGGGCTCGGGTGCTGGCTCTGGTCGAGTCACGTTGAGACCATCGAAGATCGCCACATGAGGGGTAGCAACTGGGCTGTTCTCGCCGGTGAGACCCGCTGGGTTACGGACCAACGTAAAGGCACCGCTCACGATGAGGCCGCTCGGCCCCTCGGTCATCTCCCACACGCCGGTGATCGAATCTGCACTCGGATCCCAATCGCCCAGCTCGCCGGTCGCAAGATCGAGCTCGAAGAGCTTCTCGCGACGTTCCGCATTCTCATTCGCCGGGTTCGACGTGAATCCGTTCGCAGGGAAATCAGGGTTTGGCGACCCATCGAGCAAGTTGCGCGGCTCGTCAAAGACGAACTGGCCGTGCGTTCCGACATAGAGCGAAGTTGCAGTTGCCTCGATGGCCTGAATATCGCCATCGGAAACACGATGCCAAAGAGGGGTACCGGTCGACGTGAATGCAAAGACCGTGTTGCCGCCTCTGTCCGCAGCGCCGCCGGTGCCTACGTAGACGGCTTGTCCGTCCTCGGCAAGCGTCAAGGCTTGGACACGCTCAGGAGTTCCGGTCGTGTTCGACCACGAGTTGTGGACCGCACCATTTGAACGGTTCAGCCGAGCAATGTTTCGCTGGAAGCCGCCACCGATCTCACGGAAGTTACCGCCGACGTACACGCTGTCGCCGGCCAATTCGATATCGAGCACGCGACCATTGGCCGAACCAATCCACGTTGGGTCGAGTTCACCGGTCGTTGCGTCGAGCTTTGCAAGGCTTCGAGAGTCGCCTCCGCCAATGCCGAAGAACAGGCCGCCAGCAAACACGCTCGAGTTGCCGACTTCAATCGTCTCGACAAAGTTCGACGGGTTCGGGTTGAAGTCGAGATCGAGCTCGCCAGTGAACGCATCGAGCTTGGCAAAGTTGTTTCGCTCAACGCCGTTGACCGTGGTGAACCGTCCACCGATGTAGAGGTCGTTGCCGTTCGGCGAGAGCGCAACTTCCAAGACCTCGGTGTTGCCGCCAGAAATCTGAGGGCGGAAGGAGCTGACCAGCTGGCCAGTGGTTGCGTTAACCGCAGCAACAAACGGCTGGCTCTCGCCGGCGACCGTGTCGAACACTCCGCCGATGTAGAAGTTGCCGTTGCCCTCTTCGATCGACCAAACCGGTGTCTGGACCGCCTCATCAGGGCTCTGTCCAGGATCGACCTGGAACGTTCGATCAAAGGTAAGCGGCGCAGCGTTCGCAAACGCTGCAGTCGACGTCGTCGATAACCCGACAGCGCCCACCGCCAAGACGAGTAGTGCGATGAAAAAGGCGCGGATTCCAAGATTGGAGAGCTGACTCAAGTTGAACATGTCGTATCTTTCTGTATCGCTGTAATGGACCGTGGCCGCCGCGAGTGCCTCGCCGATACTCCCGTGGTATCTGCAATGCTGAATCCCACAAGCTGTAGCAAACAGGCCCGCTGTAACCAAAATGACACGTGCAAAACGGGGGCGGCATAGGTCATCGTCACCCTTTGTGGAAAAATGTCTAAAGTGCCGCCGCGATGTGAACAATCGCACTTACGCCGTCGGGCCCGTCGTTGGGCACCACGTACACCGAAAGCCTCGGGTATCCTGATGGCACGGTCGTAAACGGAAGGGCCCCACATGAGCACAGCAGATATCGGTGTTGACCTCAGCAAGTACGAACTTGGCTGGTCAGACGCAGAAGATTATCTCTACAAGCCAAAGAAGGGCCTCAACACCGACATCATCAACGAGATGTCGTGGATGAAGGGCGAGCCAGCGTGGATGCGCGACTTCCGCCTCAAGTCCTACAGCCGATTCGAAAAGCGCCCAATGCCCAAGTGGGGCGGCGACATGTCCGAGATCTACTTCGACGACATCTACTACTACATCAAGCCAACCGAGTCGGTGAAAGACGACTGGGACGACATCCCCGACGCCATTAAAGACACCTACGAAAAGCTTGGCATTCCAGAAGCTGAGCGCAAGTACCTCGCAGGCGTAACCGCCCAATACGAGAGCGAAGTCGTCTACCACCGCAACCGCGAAGACCTCGAAGAACTCGGTGTGATCTTCTGCGACATGGATACGGCGCTGCGCGAACACCCCGAACTCGTCAAAGAATACTTCGGCACCATCATCCCGCCGAACGACAACAAGTTCAGCTCGCTCAACTCGGCCGTTTGGTCCGGTGGCAGCTTCATCTACGTGCCGCCTGGCGTGCACGTCGACCAACCGCTTCAGGCCTACTTCCGCATCAACGCCGAAAACATGGGCCAGTTCGAGCGCACGCTCATCATTGCCGACGAAGGCAGCTCGGTGCACTACATCGAAGGCTGCTCGGCTCCGGTCTATACCTCGGACTCGCTGCACTCGGCGGTCGTCGAGATCATCGTCAAAGAATCGGCCCGCGTCACCTACACGACCATCCAGAACTGGTCGAACAACGTGTTCAATCTCGTCACCAAACGAGCCAAGGTCTACGCCGAAGGCCACATGGAATGGATCGATGGCAACATCGGCAGCCGGCTGACCATGAAGTACCCAGCCGTCGTTATGGTCGGGCCTAAGGCATCGGGCGAAGTGCTCTCGGTTGCCTATGCCGGTAACGGCCAGCACCAAGACGCGGGCGCGAAGATGGTTCACGCTGCTCCCGAGACCACTTCGAAGATCGTAAGCAAGTCGATCAGTTCCGACGGCGGCCGCACCAGCTACCGCGGGCTCGTCCACGTCTCCGACGACGCGCACGGCTGTAAGAGCCACGTGCAGTGCGACGCGCTCATCCTCGACGAAGACTCGATCAGCGACACCTATCCCTACATGGAGATTGGTTCGCGAGACGCGATCATTGGCCACGAGGCCACCGTGTCGAAGGTCGCCGACGAGCAGCTCTTCTACCTGATGAGCCGCGGCTTGTCCGAAGAGCAGGCCATGGGAATGATCGTCAACGGCTTCATCGAACCCATCACCCGCACGCTCCCTATGGAGTACGCGGTCGAGTGGAGTCGCCTCATCGAGCTCCAAATGGAAGGCTCGATCGGCTAGCCTCGGCCGGCCAACAACGCGTTGTTCTCAAAATAAATTGGCTGGGAGTAGCGTTACAACACGTCAGTAACTAGGTTCACGACGTGGTCAATTTCTGCGGCGATTTTGATGCCAGGTGGGCGGGCAAAGAGTGAGTTGTGCGAGCTTGCGGTTACGCGCAGATCGGCTCTTCTCGAAGTGCCGCGTCGATATGGCCGAGGCGCTGCAGGGGCACCAAAGTCCAGCGAGCACCGACCACGCGCGCAAGCTCCGAGCGGTGTGTGTCGCAACGACATCGGCACTGCGTTCGGTCAAGCGCGACTGCTACGAACTCGAAGAGGATCTCCGCAGACAGATCGTGGCAAGCACCGAGAACACCTCACAGATCGTTGCGAAGCTCCAAGAGAGCCTTGCGCTACGGACCCACATCGACGAATTGATCGCCTCGGTCGAGCGTTCGCGAAATCAGGCCGATGAGGCCGTCGAGGCATTCCAAAGCTTCGTCCCACACGTCGTGGTGAAACCCGCGTCGGTGTCGGTGGCCCAACCCGAGCTCACCAACAGTGGCGACGACCGAGTTGGGCAGTTGCTCGCCGGACTCGAAAGTCTCCATGCGAGCGGCACCCTCTCTGACAAAGAGTTTGCACTGGCCCGAGAACGCGTCCGGTCATCGCCGAAGCGATAATTCGAGGGCGCAAACTTTCCATTGGATTCTGACTCAGCGCGCGCCTACACTTACTGAGAGCGAACCAGTGGGTCTCAAATGGGATCTACCGTGACGGCGAAATAGACCAAGAGGGCGATGCAAAATTCAAAAGTCTCGGCCGACCTAACGGTCGTCCCAGACGAAGGCCACTCGGTCACGCACATTCAGTCTAGGCGGGCTCGAAGAGACGACCTCCAGATTGTCCGAGATCGCTCGCTCTATGAGCGGCGTATAAAAAGACCATTCGACCTCGTCGTTGGTTCGACCGCGGCGTTGGTGACCGCTCCGATCGCTGCTTTCATTGCGGTTGCGGTTCGGGTCGGCCTTGGAAAGCCCGTGCTCTACACCCAACAGCGCGTCGGCCAGGACGGCGAGATCTTCACCATCTACAAATTCCGCACCATGCGCCCCGACCGTCGACGCCGCGCCGCCGACCTTCCTGAAGGCGCCGAGCGACGCAGCGGTCACAAGAGCGACCACGACCCTCGCCACACCGGCCTTGGACGTCGCCTCCGCCAGCTCAGCCTCGATGAGTTGCCACAGATCCTCAACGTATTTCGTGGCGAAATGAGCCTCGTTGGCCCACGCCCGGAAATCCCAGAAGTTGCCGAAGAAGGTGGCTACCTCGATCACATCCGTCACGAGGTAAAGCCGGGAATGACCGGCCCGTACCAAACCTCTGATCTCCGGCTGAACGGCGACCTCCGAGACGGGCTCCACGTCGACGCCGAATACGTGTTCAATGTGTCGCTGCGAAACGATCTGAAGTACATCGCAAAGACGGCCAAGGTCTTGCTGAGCCGAGGCACCGGGTCCTAGAACCCGAGCGTCCGGTCGCCAGGGGCGCCCGCAGAGCTAGTGGCTGGCCTTAAAATCTCGAAAGACCTCGAGCAAAAATCTCGAAAGACCTCGCGTAGGCGTGTAGAGAGAAACATAAAGTTGCGCCATGATGGATATATGCCGATGCGTCAGGACTGCAAATACTTCGAAAGCCGCACGTATCCAACGGGCGACACCGTCAGAAAGTGCGACCTCGACATTGCCCCCGAAGCGCCATGGCGATGCCCGGACGACTGCCCGAAATACGAGCGTCGCCTCGCCGATGTGGCGTGGAGCCACGGCACGCTCGTGACGCCAGCGACCCCAGCCGAACCAGAGAGCTTGGGTGAAGACGACAGCATCGCAGCGTTACTCGATGCGGCCGAGGACATCGTGAACGCAGCCGGGCCAGCGATCAAGGCAGAGGTCGACGAAGAACGTGCCGCTGCCGCCGCTAAACCCAAAGGCCTCAAACGGTTCTTCAAACGCAAGAAGTAACCGATTCTTCGCGCTGATTCGCGTTTCGACTCCCGCCATTTGGATCGACGCCGATAGCCTTGAGCGATCATGAGTACCGCCCAAAGTCTCGCCCCCTGGCTCGACACGTATCGTTCTTCAGCAGCAGCACAATTCGCCGATGCTGAAGCACCGTCAAACACCGAAGAAGTGTGGCGCTATAGCCGCATCAACACGATCGACCTCAATGGCTACTCAGCCGATGCGGCTGGCGACAGCTCGACCGACCCAATGCCCATCGACCCAATGCCCATCGACGGCGCAGCGGCGATGGTGGTCATTCGCGACGGACACGTCACTTCGCTCGAGACCACCGACGCGCTCGGCAAGGCAACGGTGCAGGTCATTTCTGAACACGCCGACGGCGAAGCACTCCTGAACAACCTGCGCGGCGAACCAACCGACGCAATTGCCCACCTCCACGACGCGCACGTTGGCGACGTGATCGTGGTCGACGTGCCCCGTGGCGCTCACATCGAAGCGCCGATCGTGATCGACACCTACAGCAACGCCGAAGGCGGACTCACCTGCCCGCACACGATCGTGCGAGCAGCGAACGGCTCGTCGGTCAACGTCTTTGAACGCCGCCGGTCCGGTGACGCCGACCAACTCGTAATTCCGGTCGTCGAACTCGACGCAGCACCCGATGCCCGCATTGGGTACCTGGTCGCTCAGCAATTAGGTCCCAACACGAACTCGTTCGAACATCACGCAGCGAACGTCGAACAACAAGCGAACATCACCTCTGGGGTTGCCGCTTTCGGCGGTTCTTACGCCCGCACCCGAGCCGACATCAAAATGGCAGGGCGCGGCGCGAATGGCGACCTGCTCTCGGCGTACTTCGGCGATGGCGACCAGATGCTCGACTTTCGAACCTTCCAAGATCACGATGCGCCCGACACCACCTCGCGGCTCTTGTTCAAGGGAGCCGTCACGGGCTCGGCCCAGTCGGTGTATTCGGGGCTCATCACGGTCTCAGAAGATGCCCCTGGAACCAACGCCTTCCAAACGAACCGCAACCTGAAGCTCTCCGATGGTGCCTGGGCCTACTCGGTGCCGAACCTCGAGATCGAACAGAACCAGGTTGCGTGCAGCCACGCATCGACCGTTGGCGAGATCGACGAAGAACAGCGCTTCTACCTCGAGAGCCGAGGCGTCCCAACAACCTCGGCCGAACAACTTCTCGTGTCCGGGTTCTTCGCCGAGGTGATCGCCATGTTCCCCATCGATGCGGTCAAGGTCGAACTGCAGAGTGAAATCGATAAAGCCCTCGCCGCCGACCGAGCAGCCCAAGACGACGCGCTCGTCAAAGAGGAAGTCTCATCATGACCGAGAAAAAGACGGTGAAATTGTGTGACGTCGACGGACTCGACGACGAATCCATCACCACCACCGAGGTCGACGGCCGAATCATTGCCTATTGCCGCATCGGCGACGAATGGTTCGCCATCGACGACACCTGCAGCCACGCCACCGTGTCGCTGTCCGAAGGCTTCCTCGAAGTCGACGACAAGACCATCGAATGCCCGCTCCACGGATCGGTCTTCTCACTCGAATCTGGCGAAGCACTGACGCTTCCAGCGATCAAACCCGTCCAATCCCACGACGTTTCGGTGGTCGACGGCGAAGTGTTCGTAACGATCGAAGGAGACCCGTCATGAGCGAGCTCGTAATTACTGACCTCCACGCAAAGGTGGGGGACAAGGAAATTCTCAAAGGTGTCTCGCTAACGGTTCGCAGTGGCGAAGTCCACGCCGTCATGGGCCCCAATGGCTCTGGCAAGTCGACGCTTAGCCACGTCGTTACCGGCAAGCCTGGCTACACGGTCACCGGCGGGTCGGTCACCCTCGACGGCGTGTCGCTTCTCGAACTACCCGCATGGGAACGCGCAAAAGCCGGTCTGTTCCTCGCAATGCAATACCCGACCGAAGTGCCGGGCGTCTCGCTCGAATCGATGCTCACCGCATCGGCGACCGCGGCCGGGCGCGACCCAGACGTCGTGCGTGCCCGTATTGCCGAAGAAGCCGAATCGATCGGCTTTAGCCCCGACCTCATCAAACGCCCGCTCAACGTCGATCTCTCCGGCGGCGAGAAGAAGCGAAACGAAACCGTGCAGCTCGGCGTGCTCGACCCAAAGATCGCGATCCTCGACGAGATCGACTCGGGCCTCGACGTCGACGCCATGCGAGCCGTCACCCGCCGGGTCGAACAAGCGACCAACCGCGATGATGCGCTCGGCGTGCTCGCAATTACGCACTACAAGCGGCTCTTCGAAGAACTCGAACCCGACCACGTCCACGTCTTTGCAGCGGGCGTCATCCAAACCAGCGGTGGCGCCGAACTCGCAGAAGAGCTCGAGCGCACCGGCTACAGCGACTACGTCGGACTCGTCGAAGTCGACGACACACCAGAGGCGTTCAGAAACCCGTTCGGCGACGCCACCTTCGCCGACTCCCTGAACCTCCACGAGGGGTAGGGGAGCAGGCTTTCTGGCGCTTCGGCCCTAGCCGTTTGTTGAACGCTCGGTGGTTGCGCCGAGCACTTCAGAGCCAATCGTCGGGGTTGGGTCCACGACCATGCGAGCAATGCATGAGAATTGGCTCGGAGATATCACCAGCAGGCCATCGCTCGTGAGCTGTGGAGGCTGAGCGACGCCGCCGGTGAGTTCTGTTGTCCATTGGGTTTGATTACCGACGATGAGCGCAACATTGCCGGTATTGCCAGTAGAGATCTCTTCGGTGCCATACAGCGACACAAAGTCGCCAACACCAAAGTGAGCGCCGTCGTGTCGATGCGCCGACTGGCTCTGCCACGTGACCTCGCCAGTGAGCGAGTCGACGAGGCGAACCCGAAAGAAGCCCGGAGCGGCAGGGTGTGGATCAGAGATGATCACCTTGCCATCGGACGTTGCGACCACACCATCGAAGACCTGTGTCGTCGAGCTGAGACGCCACAGTTCTTGGCCGGTTGCAGCGTCGAGACCAACGAACACGAACGGTTCTGCAGGCGGCTGATCAGAGCTTGCAGTCGAAGTCACGAGCTGGCCAGATCCAACAAACGCCGGCGTTCCGACATTGGTTGCGGTCCATAACTCATTACCGGTTCGGCGATCGAGCGCGGTGACACCACCACCGGGGGCGACATTTGGCGAGACCTCATAGAAGATTGCCTTGGGAGTTGCCCACAGTTCGCCAGCGCCGAGCCGGTCGGCATCCTCGATATCCCACAAACGGCCACGAGCCGCGAGATCGACCGCAACGATCCGTGTCCGAGCAGCGACGGCGAGGGTGTTGTCGGTCAACGAGATCGTGTCGCCGCTATCGACGTCATCGAGTGTCCAAACCACACGACCGCTGCTGAGGTCGATCGCTTTCACCCCGACGCGGTCAAGCGCGTAGGCAACATCGGGGGTGAGGATGACGTTGTCAAAGTCGAACTGAGAATCGTTCACCCAAAGGTCGTCCCCAGAAGCGGGCGCTACCGACCGAATCGCGTCTCGGGTCACGACGATGAGGCCGTGGGTTGTGAGTTCGAGGTCTTGTACCTCGGTCTCGAAGAATCGCTGCCATGCCGGACCGCGGGTGGTGAGGTCGATCGCCCCTAAACCTGGAGCTTGGCCCCGGTCCGATCGGAACGAGACGAACGCCCGAGCATCGTCGGCCACAGAAACTTGTCCCGGCTGGGGAGTCGGAAATGACCACAACGGCTCGCCGGTCGACGTGCTGAGTAGGGAGACTTGCGCTGGATGTTCAGCGCGGCAGGTATCGCCCGACGTGTCGGGGCGAATGAAGCTCGCGTCGGCGAGCGCGTCGGGAAAGCCAATGGCGGTGCCCGACGAGGTCGCCGGAGCTTCCGGTTTCGGCGCCAAAGAAAGTTCTGGCGAGTTAGCGAGGGGGGAGTTTGAGGTTGCGCAGGCAGCAACGAGCAGGGAGCACGTCACTCCCAACGCAGCCAGACGGCTGCGGTTGCCCATAGGGCGACCACGCTAGCAAAGTTGCCGAGGCACGTGGTGGAGGTCGGCTACACCCCGAGCTTGGCCGATACGGAGTGGGCTCGTTCCGCTTCCCACTCTGCGTGGAGGGCCGTCAGTTCTTTCGCCCGTACGGTTCCGTGCACAAAGAACGCAGCGGTGAGGAGTGAGAGGCCAAGCCCTGCACTCCAGAACTGCAAGGCCAACAAGATGACGGCGAAGTTGGCGACGGTGATGACGGCGACTCGCATGCTCGTAAGGTCGCTGCCTCGATACTTCAAACCAGTGGCGCGGTAGTAGTCGGCGAGGAGCCCGGCCAAGATCGCGGCTGCGGCAGCGAATGATGCGAAATAGATCGCGTCGACCGCGCCCGTCGTGACGACATTGGTCGCGGTGCGTCGTGTTCCTGCTGCGGTCGCGATGATCGACAGCACAAAGGCGAGCGGCCAGAGAAGTTTCATAAAGGAGAAACGCGTGTGCAACAACATGGCTTCGACATCAGGATCTGAGTTCACCACTTGTTGTCTCCCCACGCCGAACCGCTACCCAAGACCGTGAATTCCGCCAGATTGCGTTCGGAGAACCTGCCGCTCTCGGTACTAGGCTTCGCCAATGCCCAAAGCCCTCATCACAGGAATCACCGGACAAGACGGATCGTACCTCGCTGAGCTGTTGCTTGGGAAAGGTTACGAAGTCGTTGGCATGCTTCGTCGGTCGAGCACGGTGAACTTTGAACGAATCGACCACATCGAGGACGACATCACGCTCGCACAAGGCGACCTCATCGACGGTGCCTCGATGGTGAACGTGCTGCGAGAACATCAACCAGACGAGATCTACAACTTGGCGGCGCAATCGTTCGTGCAAACCTCGTTTGGTCAACCAGTCCTCACCGGAGAGATCACCGCCTTGGGCGTTACCCGCCTCCTCGATGCCATTCGGATGGTGTCTCCCGACGCCCGCTTCTACCAAGCCTCTTCGAGCGAAATGTTCGGCGAAGCCCAAGAAGTACCTCAGACCGAGGCCACCCCGTTCCATCCGCGAAGCCCCTACGGTGTGGCAAAGGTGTACGGGCATTGGATCACGGTCAACTACCGCGAAAGCTATGACATGCATGCGAGCTCGGGCATCTTGTTCAACCACGAAAGCCCACGGCGCGGAACCGAGTTCGTAACTCGCAAAGTCACCAAGGCGGCCGCACGAATCCACGCCGGGCTCCAGGACAAGCTCTTGCTCGGCAACCTCGAAGCACAACGCGACTGGGGCCACGCACGCGACTACGTGGATGCGATGTGGCGAATGCTGCAACAAGACACCCCCGACGACTACGTCATCTGTACCGGCCAAACCCACACCGTGCAGCGATTGTGCGAAGTTGCCTTTGGGGTTCTCGACCTCGACTGGGAAAAGTACGTCGGGGTCGACCCGTCGTTCTACCGTCCGGCCGAAGTCGACCTTCTGGTCGGCGATGCCTCGAAGGCGAAGGCCACACTTGGGTGGGAACCCAAAGTCTCGTTCGAGCAGCTGGTGACCGAAATGGTCGAAGCCGACGTTGCACGGCTCGGTTCCTAGCTAGCAGGCGCAGCGCCTATCGACCTCGGTTCCGGGCCCGAGCGGGAGCTAGCTGGCTTGCTCGATCGCCTCGAGCAGCGTGTTCCACGAGAGCACCGCGCACTTGATTCGAACCGGAAATTTCACAACGCCCTTGAGCGCGGAAAGGTCGCCCATCGATAAGTCGGGCTTCTCGGCCGCACCCGCGATATTTCCTGCATCACCAGCGCTCGCTGCGGCCTTCGCCGCTTCGATCTCGGCGGCGCTCGACTCGCTCGCGGCCGGCGCATCGTCCTTGCCCGGAATCGACATCATCGCTTTGAACTCGCCGGTGAGCTTGCGGACCTCGTCGAGGCTCTTGCCCTTGACGGCCTGGGACATCATCGATGCCGACGACTGGCTGATCGAACAACCCTGGCCGCCCATCTTGATATCGACGATGTGGTCGTCGACGATGTGGGCATAGACCACGATCTCGTCGCCGCACAGTGGATTAAAGCCCTCGGTCTTGCAGGCCGGTGGCGGAAGCTCTCCCCGGTTCCGAGGATTGCGATAGTGATCGAGAATGATCTCCTTGTAGAGATCCTCCAAACCTGGCATTAGAAACCCATTCCGAAGATGTCATCAGCAGATTCGAGCGCGTCTGCGAGCGCATCGATGTCTGCTTCATCGTTATAGATATACAACGAGGCCCGGGCTGTCGAATTGACACCCATCACCTGCATCAGTGGCTTCGCGCAGTGGTGGCCCGCGCGAACGCAAACGTTTGCCTGATCGAGAACTTGGCTGAGGTCGTGCGGATGTACCTCTTTGTAGGCCATCGAGAGTGCGCCGCCGCGGCTCGCAGGTTCGGACGGACCGTGGATCGTGATGTCGTCACCGAACCGCTCGTTGAGCGAACGAAGCGCGTATGCGGTGAGCGCAACTTCGTGCTCACGGACCTGTTCCATCCCGATGTTATTGAGGTACTTGATCGCCGCGCCAAGGCCGATGATCTCGGCCACCATTGGCGTACCGGCCTCGAATTTGTGGGGGAGGGCATTGGTCGTGAAACCCTCCTTGGTCACCTGCATGATCATGTCGCCACCGCCGAGGAACGGCGGCATTGCTTCGAGCAGTTCGGTCGTTCCCCAGAACACGCCGACACCGGTTGGCCCGAGCATCTTGTGGCCGGTGAAGATCATCGCGTCGACGCCCATCTCGGTCACGTTCGTCGGCACGTGCGGCACGTACTGGCTGCCGTCGGTCATCATGATCGCGCCAGCAGCATGGGCAGCATCGGCGATGCGGCGAATCGGGTTCATCGTTCCGAGCACGTTCGACATTGCGGTGACCGACACGAGCTTTGCGCCATCGAGCAACACATCGAGTTCGGACAAGTCGAGTTCGCCCGAGTCGGTGATCGGTATCCAGCGGAGTTCGATGCCGTTGGACTCGACCAGCATGTGCCAGGGCACGATGTTGGCGTGATGTTCCATCTCGGTGATGACCACGACGTCGCCTTGCGACAAGTTAGAGCGTCCCCAGCTGTGGGCAAAGAGGTTGGCGGCCTCGGTCGCGTTCTTGGTGAAGATCACCTCGTGGGTGTTCGGCGCACCGATGAAGTCGGCGACGAGCTGGCGGGCCTCGTCGACGAGGTCATTCGCTTCGGCGGCGAGCGTGTAGGCGCCGCGGTTAACACTTGCCGAGTGGTTGCGGTAGTAGTTGTCCATCGCGTCGAGCACGGCGTTGGGCTTCTGTGAAGTTGCTCCCGAGTCGAGGTAGACGATCGGCTTGCCGTTGATCTGGCGATCAAAGATCGGGAAGTCGGCTTTGATCGAAGAAACGTCGATGCCCATCAGGTGGCATCCACAAACGAGTCAAAGCCGTCGGACTCGATCGTCTCGACGATTTCCATGCCGCCGCTTTGTACGATCGTGCCTTCGGACATCACGTGCACAAAGTCGGGGTTCAGGTAGTCGAGCAAGCGTTGGTAGTGAGTAATCGTGAGCACGCCAAGCTCGCTCTTTTTTGCTCGGACCGCTTGCACGCCTTCGGCAACGATACGCAGGGCATCGATGTCGAGGCCCGAGTCGGTTTCGTCGAGGATGGCGAGCTCTGGTTCGAGGAGTGCCATCTGGAGAATCTCGTTGCGCTTCTTTTCGCCGCCACTGAAGCCTTCGTTGAGGAAGCGGTCCATGAACGAGGTGTCCATGCCCAGCGTCTCCATCCACTCAGACAGCGACATGTAGATCTCGATCGTTGACACGTCTTCGCCGGTCCGGGCCTGGACGGCCTGCTGGAGGAAGTTTCGGACCGACACACCAGGAATTGCCTGGGGGTACTGGAACGCAAGAAACATGCCAGCGCGGGCCCGAACATCGGGATCCCAATCGGAAATATCGTCGCCGTGAAGGGCGACGGTGCCGCTCGTGATCTCGTACTCGGGGCTGCCCGCTAGCGCGGATGCCAACGTAGATTTGCCGCAGCCATTTGGCCCCATCAGCGCGTGAATCTCGCCCGCATTGATGGTGAGATTCACGCCTTTCACGATCTCGATACCGTCGGCGGTAGAGATGTGGACATCGGAAAGCTCAAACAGCGGTGCACTCATAGCCCTCAGTGTATTTCGGCGAGGTCTTTTCCCACTGACCCAAGCTCTGTCGTTCTCGACACTTCCGGTCGAGATCCGTGGTCATCGACATGGTCTCTTCGCTTCGCTTCGATCCCCTCTGGGCGTTTCGAGAACGGTACTTCGGGGTCAGACCCTCTCTTACCGTTCTCGACGCGATCGCTGCTCGACACTTCCGGTCGAGATCCGTCGAAGTCGGCGTGGTCGCTTCGCTCTGCTCCGCTGTTCTCGACACTTCCGGTCGAGATCCGTGGCAACCTACATGGTCTCTCCGCTTCGCTTCGATCCCCTCAGGCGGCTTTCGAGAATGGTGCTTTGGGACCTAGGTTGGGTCGATGGTCACCATTCGTTCTCATATTGCTGGAACCGTCGTCAGCATTGTTCCGCTCGGCTCACGAGTTGCAGCGGGTGGGACGGTCGCAGTGCTCGAATCGATGAAGATGGAATACGTCGTTACCACTAGCGAAGCAATCGTGGTCGATCGGGTCGATGTAGCCGTGAGCGATGTCGTCGATGCCGGGGTCGAGCTGCTCTCGGGCTCATCGATCGACGTTAGCGAAGACGAGGTTGCCCCGGTTCATGGTTCCGACGATCGTCTGCTGAGCGAGGTGATCGATCGTCATCGAGCTGGTCTCGACGTTGCACGAGCCGAGGCCGTTACGAAACGGCACGGCAGCGGCCGACGCACCGCTCGTGAAAACCTCGACGACCTCATCGATGCCGACAGCTTTGTCGAATACGGGCCGTTAGCGATTGCAGCGCAACGTCGACGACGCGATGTCGCCGAACTCATAGAGCGAACCCCAGCCGATGGCTTGATCGGTGGGATCGGCAGGGTCGAGGGCCAGCGATGTGTTGTCGCGAGCTACGACTACATGGTGCTCGCTGGCACCCAAGGCATGGTCAATCACCGAAAGAAGGACCGACTGTTCGAACTGGCCGAACAGATGGGCTTGCCCGTCGTGCTCTTTACCGAGGGTGGGGGAGGGCGTCCTGGCGATGTGGACATGCCTGGCGTGAGCTGGCTTGATTGCTTGGCGTTTGCCTTGTTCGGGAAGTTGGCAGGAAGCGTTCCAACCATCGGCATCAACGCTGGGTATTGCTTTGCTGGCAACGCGGCGCTTCTCGGTACGTGCGATGTGGTGATCGCTACCGAAGATTCCAACATTGGGATGGCCGGACCAGCGATGATCGCAGGCGGCGGACTCGGTGAGTTTGCGCCGACCGAAATCGGCCCTGCCCAAGTACACAACGAAAACGGCGTGGTCGATGTCGCCGTTGCGGACGAAGCTACAGCCACCGCCGTGGCGCGACAGCTCCTCGGATTTGCCCACGGATCGATAGTTGAAGGTGTTGCGCCGCCGGCCGAGATGGCACGAGTGGTGGTACCGGAAAATCGCCGCGAGGCCTACGACATGCACACGGCAATCGATGCGGTCGTCGATGTCGAGACCACGGTTGAGTTTCGTCGTGAGTGGAACCCGGCGATGATCACGGCGATGGCCAGAGTCGACGGGCGGCCGTTGGCAATCATTGCGAACAACTCACTGCACGTCGCGGGAGCGATCGATCATGGCGCCGCGACCAAGGCAGCCGAATTCATGGAGCTGTGCGAGAAGTGGCAGATACCCATTCTGTTCTTGTGCGACACCCCGGGGTTTATGGTCGGACCAGAGTCCGACGCCGAGGGCCTTCCCCGAAGTGCAGGCAAACTCTTCCGCCTGGGCGCGAACTTGACCGTCCCATTCGGAACCGTCATCACAAGGCGCGGCTATGGGCTCGGGGCCCAAGCAATGGCTGGCGGCGGGTTCAAAGAGCCGCTGTTCGTGGTGTCGTGGCCGACCGGCGAATTTGGTCCAATGGGACTCGAAGGGGCGGTGCATCTTGGCTTCAGCAAGGAACTCGCGGCGACCCCAGCGGGCGATCAGCGCGATGCGCTCTTCGCCGACCTGCTCGATCAGATGATCGAAAATGGCAAGGCGACGAACGTGGCGTCACACTTCGAAATTGACGATGCGATCGACCCGGCAGACACTCGCCGCTGGATACGCCTCCTGTTCGATTAGGTCACCCGAAGCACTATGAAAGATTCCAAAAGGCTCGGTCAGACCCCGGCGTATACTCGGGCATCGATTGGAGGGTGCGGTGATGGCTGAGGACAACCTTGAGGCGGCAGTGCAAGAGTTCTTGGCGAACGATCTTTGGGCAACGTCGATGGGAATCACTGCCAGCAACATTTCGCCAGGCGAAGTGACCGCGCACCTTACGGTGTCGGCCGAGATGGTCAACGGACACGAGACGTGTCATGGCGCAGTGATCTTCGCGCTCGCCGATAGCGCGTTTGCGATGGCGTGCAACTCTCACGCCCACGACGCCGTTGGGCGTACGTGCAACATCGAATACCTTGCGCCGGCGTCGATTGGCGACCGGCTGCGGGCCGTCGCAATCGAACGGGCGCGCGTTGGACGCAACGGCATCTATGACATCGAGGTGCGCCGTGATGGCGACGATGCGCTCATCGCCGAGATGCGCGGCAACAGTCGAGAGATTACAAAGCGATAACCCGATACTGGTCCGGCCGGCAGGCGCCTACCAGCCTCGGGCGACCCACTCGTCGAAGTGTGGCTTTTCGGTCCCGATCGTCGTGTCATCACCATGGCCAGGCAACACCAGGTGGTCGTCTGAGAGGACCTTGTAGAAGCGGTCTTCGATCGAGGTCATGATCTGTTTGAAGTTTCCGCCGGGAAATTTCGTCGCCCCAGCGCCGCCGGGGAAGAGCGTGTCGCCGCTGAACAGAAGGCGCTCCATTTTTTTGCCTTCTAAAGATTTTCCTTGCGTCTGACCTTTTGTTTTTCCTTCGCAACTACCTTTACCTTTGCCTCCGTGTTTCCCTTTGCCTCCTTTGCACTGTTCGAGTTCTTCAGCGGTCATATATTTGGCCATGATGGCTCTGGTTTCTGATTTCCAGACTTCGCGTTGTGGTTTCAATTCTTCCATGATACCTGTTATCATGGCTTCATTTCTTTCCAGGATTGGTTTTAGTTTTGCAGTCAGTGCTTCTTTTTCAGCACGTTG
>CALHXU010000211.1 GCA_938040365.1 uncultured Acidimicrobiales bacterium | reverse complement strand
AACGTCTTGGCTACTTCGAAGAGGTCTTCGTTGACGTATTTGAGTTCGGCGACTGCATCGGCAATGCGGACTCGCTGCATTTGGCCGCACTGGTAGGCAACCATGGCGCCAAAGTCTAAGTCGTGTGCGGCGCGTGCGGCTTCGACGCCGAACCATGTGGCGAGCACACGGTCGATGGCCGACGGTTCGCCGCCGCGTTGGACATAACCAAGCACGGTCGTTCGGGTCTCGAAGCCAGTTCGCTCCACGACCTCGCGAGCGATGAGGTCGCCAATTCCCCCGAGTTTGATGTGGCCAAATTCGTCGAAGGCCACCTCGGGGATATCGATGGACCCCGGTACGGGCTTTGCGCCTTCTGCCACGACGATGATCGAGGCGAATTTGCCCCGTTCGTGACGGCGTTGCAGCGCCTTACAGACCTCATCGATGTCGAAGGGGTGTTCGGGAATCAGGGTGACGGTCGACCCGCCAGCAAGTCCCGCCCACGTGGCGATATGGCCGACGTGGCGTCCCATGACCTCGATCACCATGACCCGGTCGTGGCTTTCAGCGGTGCTGTGGAGCCGCCCAATTGCTTCGGTTGCAATGTCGACTGCGGTGGCGAAACCAAAGGTCATCTCGGTCAGGCCAATGTCGTTGTCGATCGTCTTTGGCACACCGAGAACCGGGAAGCCGAGCTCATAGAGGGCTTGGGTGCACGAGAGCGTTCCCTCCCCACCGATCGCGATCAAAGCGTCGACTTCGTTTGCTTCGAGCGTTGCTCGACAGAGATCTCTACCATCGTCGGTCATAAACGGGTTGATCCGCGTCGTGCCAAGAATTGTGCCGCCACGAGTCAGCAGACCACGACATCCTTCGACCGTGAGCGTCATCCAGTCATTGGCCATGACCCCGCGCCAGCCATCCCGAAATCCAATGACGGTGTGCCCGTCTTTGGCCGCCTGACGAACAACGCCACGGATGACCGCATTGAGACCTGGGGCATCGCCACCACCGGTCAAAACTCCAAGTTTCATGCCCGCAACTCTACCCAACTAGTCTTGGGACCATGGGTATTGTTTTGGCAATAGATGCAGGTACTACCGGGGTTCGTTCGATCGCATTTGACGAGTCGGGATTGCCGCTCACCTCGGCCTACCGAGAGTTCCCGCAGTACTTTCCCCAGCCCGGTTGGGTCGAACACGACGCAAACGAAATCTGGGACGCCGTATTGGCAACGATGGGCGAAGTTTCTGCGGCGCTCGACCAACCCATTGCTGCCATCGGGATCACCGATCAGCGCGAAACCGTCGTTGTTTGGGATAAGTCGACGAGCCAGCCTCTGCACCGAGCGATCGTGTGGCAGGACCGTCGCACGACGCAGCGTTGCAACGAACTGGTAGAGGCTGGCCATCTCGACCTCGTGCGTAGCACGTCGGGGCTTGTGCTCGACCCCTACTTTTCTGCGAGCAAGTTGGATTGGCTCATTCGCAACGGCCACATCACCGTCGATGCAAACACTGCGTTTGGCACGGTCGACAGCTGGTTGGTGTGGAAACTTACCGGTGGCGCCGAACACATCACCGACACCACCAATGCCAGCCGCACCCTGCTGTTCGATATCGATGCGCTGAACTGGTCCGACGACCTCTTGGACCTCTTCGGTGTGCCGAAGTCCATTCTGCCCGAGGTACGCCCATCATCGGGACGATTCGGCGTGACGACGACCGACTTGACAGTTCCGGCAAACATTCCAATCTCGGGGATTGCCGGCGACCAACAAGCCGCCCTGTTCGGCCAAGCGTGCTTCAACCCAGGTGATGCAAAAAATACCTACGGCACGGGATCGTTTATCTTGATGAACGTCGGTAGCGAGATGCCCGACCCTGTCGATGGCCTCCTGACGACCGTTGGATGGACCCTCGCCGATGGCAGCACCACCTATGCAATGGAAGGCGCGGTCTTTGTGACCGGAGCGGCCATTCAGTGGCTGCGAGATGGCCTCGGCATCATCGACGATGCATCAGAAATCGGCCCGATGGCCGCCTCTGTCGACTCGAGCGACGATGTGTTTATGGTCCCTGCCTTCGCAGGTCTCGGCAGCCCCTGGTGGGACCCCGAAGCACGAGGCACGATCGTTGGGCTAACCCGTGGAACGACCCGAAATCACCTCGCCCGTGCGACCGTCGAATCAATGGCCTTGCAAACTCGCGATGTCATCGACGCAATGGCCTCGGCTGGAGGCGTCGACGTCGAATCCCTCCGTGTCGACGGCGGCGCAGCGGTCATGGACCTGCTCCTACAGATCCAGGCAGATCAAATTGGGGTGCCAGTGCATCGCTCGGCTATCACCGAGACGACCGCACTTGGAGCGGCATACCTCGCCGGCATTGCCGAGGGCGTATGGAGTGGAACGAGCGAGGTTTCGGACGCGTGGAAATCGGACTTCACCGCCCAACCAAACGCCGACCGAGCTGATGCCGATGCGTTGCACCAGCGATGGCTAGAGGCGGTCAGCCGTAGCCGTGGGTGGGCCGCGAGCTAGACCTCTACGGGAACCAAATCCCAGGCCAACGCTCCCGCGCCGATTGCTCCGGCGCGTGGCCCGAGCTTTGCGGTTACGACCGGAACTGCAGGTCGATAGTCACCGCCAATTATTCGACGGGCCAGCGAAGCCTCGACGCTACTGCGAAGCATCTCGCCGAGGTCGACCAGACCGCCGCCCAAGACAATGACCTCGGGGTCGAGCACATACACGAGGTTCGACATGCCAACCGCAACGCCGTCAGCGAACTCCGAAATGAGCGCTGCGACCTCAGGATGTTCGGCGTCGACCAGCGTGTTGATGTGCTCGCCCACGATTGCATCGGCCGACCCGGCCAGCTCAATCGCAGCGTCAAGCCGCCCCTGCGCCGCCCAGCTGCGGGCGAGCGCTCCAAGACCGTTGCCCGATGCGTAATACTCCCACGGACCCTGCGCTCCGGTGAGGTGCGTCGGGCCGTCCCGCTCGATCGTGATATGGCCGGACTCGCCGGCATAGCCGTTCGCCCCCCGGTACAACTTTCCGTCAAGGACAAAACCCGTACCGATACCAGTTCCTAGCGCAACAAACGCAAAGTGGTCATACCCCGCGCCCGCACCGAACTTGGCCTCGGCCCACGTAGCTGTTGTGGCGTCATTATCGGCAATTACAAGCACGCCAAGCCGTTCGGTTACCCGGTCGACGAGCGGGTAATTGAACACGCCCGGGATGTTCGGGGCATACCGGAACACACCCGATGAATCCATAAGCGCAGCCATACCAATGCCGACCGCGTCGAGCACCACATCGGGGTCGTCTTCGCGCAGCGTTGCGATGAGGGACTCGGTGACCTCGACGATCGTATCGACCAGCGCATCGCCATCGGCCCGAGTTTTTGCGCGCAGCGTCAAAATAGGTGTTGGTGAACCCCGTTCAAGCGCCACGGCCCGAACATTCGTCCCGCCAACATCAAAGCCGATCGCTACCACTCGCTGCTGTCTCCCTCTACCACTTGCTGTGCTCTGTCACTACCACTCGCTGTGCTCGTGTGCGAACCAGCCGGTGACTTCGACCGTCCCCGCGTCTGGTCCCCCAACGGCATTGCACCAGCTCGCAACATCACGCCGCTCGGTCACAAGCAATACCTGCGCAGCCTCGCTATGGCGAAGCAGCATCGAGAGCGTTTCATTTGTCAGCTCGGTTGGAAGATCGGTAAATGGTTCCTCCAACAACACCGGCATCAGGCCTCGCGGCTTGTGGCCCCCACCATTTCGCAGCTGCGCCTGTGCAAGACTCAAGAGTTGCCGTTGCGTCGCGACCTTTCGTTCGGTCGCCGAACGACGGGCCAAGATCTGGTTGCGTTGCGCCACCAGCTCGCCAGCCTGACCTGTCGCCGATTGCAACGTAGTTTCGAACTCGACCCGCTGCTCGAAAACCCGATCGATTTCAGCGAGCAACCGCTGCGCGGTATCGGCCGCCTCAAGCGGCGTTGTTGAAATGCCCACGTAGTTCAGCCGAGATGACAACACATAGGCAGGCGAACCCGGCGACATGTCGTACTCGGAGAGTGCGCCCTCTGCCTCGGCCTGAAAGACGTTGGTGTTCAGTCGGTTGCTGGAACCGAACAGACGCGTGCCGTGAGGTTCGAGATCGGCACCCGGATTTGCCAGGTCGAGCGAACATGCCGCAGCGAGCGCGACGCGCCGCGGGTCCTCATCTAACGCTTTGAGCCCCGAACGAATACTGTCGGCCTCGGCTGGCGAGTCCTCGACCTGCGAGACAAAGTCGGCAAATTCTGGGGGCGGAGCAACGAATGCAATCTCCGGTGCCTCTGGTGAGGTGCGGATCTGCTCGTCGAGATCCGACAGTGCCATGTCGGCTCCGCGCATCTCGGCCCCGGCCAAAAGAATCGCCTGCTCACAACTGTCGACGACGTCGGCGAGCTGGCTAGCTATCTCGCTGCTCAGCTCATCATCTGACGAATAGTCCTGTTCGGTTAGATCTTCGACATCGCGGCGCATACCGGCGATCGTCGAAAAGAGCGTTCGCTTACCAGAGTCACTCAACCGCTGAATCACCGTGATTCGCCGCTTCAGATGCACCGGCGCTGCTCCGGCGAGGGGAGGGTTCAGCTTGACGATCCGGATAGCAGAGTCCGTAGCTGCGACATTTTGTGCTGACTCGAGTCGTTCGCGGGCACGATCGACGCGCCCCTGTGCACTCATGGCGCCGCCGACTCGACGCGCGCCTTAAGGTCCTCCATTGCCGTGTGAAGAATCTTCGCCTCGGCACGACGCTTGACGAACCCAGGGAGCGGCACGAGCATGTCGACCGACACGTAATAACGAACCTCGCACCGGTTGCCTTCGTCGATGGCAACAAACTCATATTCGCCGTCGATTCGTTCCATCACGTCGCCCTCGATGAGCCGCCACGACATGCGCAACGGGTTCGAGCCGTAGCTGTAACGAAGGGTGTACCGCGTGGAACGCCCCATTGCGGCCACGCGAAACGCAACATCGCCGCCCTTGCCGGAATCGTCGAATGCGACGACCTCGACCTCTTTGATATCGGATGCCCACTCGGTGTAGCTCTCGAAGTCGGTCGCAACCGCAAAGCATTGCGCCGGTGACGCATCGATTTCAGTTCGTTCTGCAGCGTGATCTGACACGGTTTCGCTCGCTTTCAGCCGAGTTCGCTCGACACCTGACAATTGCCCTCGTCAGATTAGCCGACGAGGCACAGATTCTGGCGGTGGCGTCACCTCCGGTCATCACGCGGATGGAACTTCGCGAAGCGAGAACCCCACAATGCTGCTAGCCCGAGGCCGACCATTGGCAACAGCACACCAAAAGCTTGCTGGGTGAACTGGCGAAGACCAGCGAAAGTAAACGTCACGACGACCTGCACAATGATGGCGAGCCAGAGCTTGTTTCGGGGCGAGGCCGGCACGTGACTCGTATCGACAGCAAGTAAGCCGGTCAGGCGAACCTCTTCGAGCTTGCTTCGTTGAATCCCGTTCCACATCCCAAGACCCAAAATTCCGGTACCGATAAAGAAGGCAATCGCGCTCACGATCGCATAGATGAGGTCGAACCGCGGTGCGAGCGCAAAGGCCAACACCGCGAGGAGACAGATCACAACGGTGACCTTTAGCGAGAGGTTCACCAAGCTGAGATCGTCGGGTTTATCCAAGGTCGTGCTCCCACGTGTGCAGCGCGTGTACCAACCCAGCGGCGAGGACGTCGTATGAGAAACTCTTGACCGCGCGGACTCGGCTTTGTTTCCCCATGATCTCTCGTTTCACCGGATCATCCAACAGTGAACGAACCAACTCGGCAACCTCGGCAATCGTCGAGTCAGCCGCAGCGACAAGACCGGTCTCGCCGTGTACGACCGCTTCGTCGGCGCCGCCCGAACTTCCAGCGACCTGGGGTGTTCCAGCCGCTGCCGCTTCGATAAAGACGATTCCGAACCCTTCCTGTTCGAGCCCGCCCCAGCGATTGCGACACAACATGACGAACAAATCTGCAGCGGAGAGCAGCGCTGCCTTGTCGTCTTCTGAAATTCGGCCGAGCATACGGACGGGCGCTCCGGTCCGTTCGATGAGTCGGGTCAGTCGCGACTCCTCACGGCCAGCCCCTGCAATACCAACAACGAGGTCGGGGTAGGTTCGCTGCAGGCGGGCAGCGACCTTCACGAGCGTGTCCATCCCCTTGCGCGGCACCAGGCGAGACACGCTGAATATGAACGGTGCATCAGCGGCAATGCCGTAGGTCTCGCGAATCTTGGCATCGGCTTTGGCCCCAGCGGGAGCGAACTTGTCAGTATCGACACCGGGAGGAATCACGACGCTGTTGAGCGGGCGGCCAACGCAACGTTGCGCTTCGTCGAGTGCGTACTCGCCGGCCGAGATAACGGCGGCTGCCCCATCGAGCACACGGGTGATCGCCGCCGACGTACCGGGCAGTCGTGCCGGAATCGTGACCTCTGCCCCGTGCAAGACCACAACGTAGGGACGTTGTAGCGAGGGACCGATCAGGCCGAGCGGGACCGCCGGGTCGATCACATGGAGCTTTGCCCCAAAGTTCGCTGCCGCGGTATCGAGGCGTTTTGTGAGCCAGGGATAAGGCAGCAAAAATGGCTCGGTCGAACGGACGGTTCGAAAGGCGTTCGCTGCATCGAAGCGCTCGCTGTTCGGGTACGGCGTCGTATGCACTTCGAAGCTGTTTGGGTCGAGCCGACTCCAGAGCTCGAATAGATATTGCTGAATACCGCCGACCTTAGGGGGGAAGTCGTTGGTGACGAGGAGGTGCCGGGTCGTCATAGGATCCCGAGTTCGGCGCCTGCCCATTGCGCGTGCTCGCGTTCGATGTCGTCGTCACTCGCGACATAGGTGGCGATGAGGTCTCTGACGAGGGGGCTCTCGGGGTCGCCGATATTGCCGAGTACGACGAGCGCGTTGCGCCGTAGGTAGCGGGGTTCTCGTCGTGGGATATACCAGGCGCCAAATGCGTCCATCAGTGCCTCGTCGTCGAGGGAGAGCAGCTCGGAGACGAGGACGCTCGTTTCACCCGATGTTGGAGGTCCGCCATCTTGTCGTTCTGCAACGACGTTTGGTGGACAGGAGGTCTGACAGTCGTCGCAGCCGTAGATCCGCCCACCCAACGCTTTGCGAAATTCGATCGGGAAGCTGCCCGGCGACTGCACGAGCCATGCAAGGCATCGGTTTGCATCGATGACACCGTCATCGACGATCGCATTGGTTGGACACGCATCGATGCAGCGGCGACACGGGCCGCACTGATCGGCAAGTGGTTCGACATTCACTTCGAGCGGAGCATCGGTGACGACCGAGCCGAGCACGAATTTGCTGCCGACGCCGGGGACCAAGATGTTCGAGTTCTTTCCCCACCAGCCAATTCCAGCTCGGTACGCGGCGGCTCGGTCGACGAGCGCGTTGTCGTCGATGAGTACTCGCGCCTTCCAGCCAGCGTCGCGAAGATGTTCGGCAATGGCTTCGAGACCCACTCGCAGTTCGGCGTAGTGGGGTTCCCACACGTACTCCGCAATCTCGGCAGCACCTGGGCCAGTCAACTCTGAGTTTCCCGATTCCGGATTTCCCGATTCTGGGTTTCCGGGTGCTGGGTTTTCGGGTTGCGAGACAGCTTTCGTGCGTCGGTAGGAGCGTGCGCCGACGACGATCGATCGTGCGCCCTCCACCGACCGAGATGGATCGGTCGACCGGTCGGGGTTGCGATAGGTGAACGCCATATCTGCGCTCAACCCGGCAGCTTTGCGCTCGTGTAATGCCGCCCTGACGTCGGTGAAGGTTTCGGCCGAACAGAAGCCAATCTTGTCGATCGCGTGCTGTTCCCCAATCGCTACGAGCGCAGCGTTGCTCGGAACGGACAACGCGTTAATGGGGAGCGAACCGCTGGGCACGGCATTGTCAGAGGGTGCCTCGGCCATAGGGATCAGCCTAGGCGAACCACACTCGTTCGCCCCGACGTTCGCGCTAGGTCAGAGCCAAGCCAGCGCCTAGTGCAGCTCGTGGCGCAGTTCGGGTACAAGACCAGCTTCGGCGAGTGCTTTCATTGCGCGAAAGTCGGCCAAATTCACCACGACAGCACTCTCGGTGGGACGATCACAGATGTAGGTGACGATGCAGTCGCTACACGCGTCGGTGTCTTTCATCACGCACGTGTCGCAGTCGATGGTGACCGCCTCACGGTCTTCAATGCTGGTCGAGATCGAGTCGGAGAAGTTCATGTCCGAAACCCTAGAGACGGGGTCTGACATCTAACTTGGCGTTGGGTTCTCGGGCGTGCTCGTGGGACTTCGCGCTCGGGGTCTTCAACGGCCAATACGAGCCGACAAGACCCAGCTTGTTTCTCGGGGAACAGACTGTTGCTTCCGGGACGGCGCGGTTACTTGGGTACCAGCCTGCTCCTTCCGGGACGGCGCGGCTACTTGGGAAGCAGCGCGGTGAATTGTTCGGTGTGCAGAACGTTCGCACCACTGCGCGATGCTCCGTCGCGAACTCGTTTGTCGGAGCTCACGACGACCACCACGGTGTTAGTAGCGGTTGCCTCGACCGCGTCGATGATGACGTCGTCGGCCTCTACACCGTCGGGGCTAAACCGAATTCGCACGCGGCTATTGTCGCTGCGCGTTGCGACCGAAACATCGGCACCATCGAAGATCACTTCGAAATGACCGCTCGACGTTGCCGACAACGCGGTGAGTTTCTGCTCGAGCCAGTTCCTCTGGTTTTCAAGTTCGAGGTTTGGCACCGCTGATTTTGTGACGTTGTAGCCGTCAATAAAGACGAGCGAGTTTGGAATGGAGAGCAAATACGTTGCGAACTCGGTCGAATCATCGACGATGCCGAGCGGCGGCGCAAGCGGAACCCGCCGGGCGACCGGCACTCGTTCTGGAGTTGACGCACGACGGAGCGTTGAAACCTGCTCGTTCACCTGTGCGATTGCTTCGTCGATAGCGTCGAGCCCGACACGAACTTCGATGTCGGTGATGGCGCCGCCAACCGCAGCGCTCGACAGTTGGGCCGAGGTCATTTGTGCGAGCGTTTCTTCGACCTGTTTACGGGCCGCGATGTGTCGGTTCATGATCGACTCGGTCTTCTTGAGTTCGCTGACAGCACGCTTTCGCTGCTCGGTGAGGTCTTCGACTTCTTTGCGGAGCGACTCGATCTCTGTGGTCAGCTCGGCGTTGGCTCGTTTCGCATCGTCGAGTTCGGCGTTTGTCGACGCGAGCAGATCTTGGGACGATTCGGACTCCAACTCGATCTCTTTCTCGTCTGGTCCAGATTCGGTCGCGGTCTTCACGCTGTTCGTGGTCTTGGCAACCACCTCGTCTACTTTCGACACATAGGCGCTCGTCTGGCCACCGTCGCCGTCGGCAATGTCCTCGTCAGCACTGTCTTCGTCGGCAATATCTTCGCCACCGGCTATGTCGCCGTTCGAGCTGTCACTGCTGTCTGGATTCTCTGGGCTCTCGGCGCTGCCTGCTGGGCTATCGAAAGGTTCGTCGGAGAGTTCGATCATTTGGCTGACGAAGGTTTCCCAGCCGTCGGGGCGGGTGAGGTAACTGAACGCAAACCGACCGTGCTTTGCTTCGACCACCCGCTTCGAAACTCGCGTTCGGAACTCTTCGTCTTCGTCGACGACCTCGATGATCGTCTCGCGAGCCTTCGGCGGCAGCGTTTTGAACGACAGCAACGGCACGAGCCGGGGTGGCGCGATCGACTTCTTCTTTTTCGCTGTGATCATGGCGAGTTCGATGACCGGATCAAAAAGCTGGGAAACCATGACGCTAATTCTCGGCCATTTCTTGCGACGTCTGAACGTGTAAGGCCAATTTTTCTCCGGCTGTTCCCGAATCGATCGCCGAGCCAGCGAGGGCAAACCCTGCGTCGAGGTCATCGACGACGTTGGCAACGACAAGGCCAGCAGCCGCGTTGAGCGTCACGATGTCTCGCACTGGGCCGGTCTTGCCGTCGAGCAACTCGCGGAAGATCGCTGCGTTTGTTGCGGCATCGCCGCCATCGAGATCATCGGGTCCAGGTATCGAGATTCCGAGCGCGGCTGGATCGATCGTAAATCGAGTCTGTTCGCCGTCGATGAGTTGGCGCACGTTCGTTGGCCCAGCGGTTGAGAGTTCGTCCAAGGAGCCGTAGCCAGTCACGACCCACGAGCGATCCGACCCCGTCGACGCGAGCACATCGACCATCTTGTCGGCGAGTGCTTCATCGGCGACACCGACCACCTGGCGTTTCAACCGTGCGGGGTTTGCGAGCGGGCCGAGCACGTTGAAGACGGTGCGGATTCCCATTTGGACTCGCACCGGTCCGGCGAAACGCAGCGCCGGGTGGTACGCCTTTGCAAAGGCAAAGCCGACGCCGGTTTCTCCTACGAGCGTTTGCAATTGCTCGGGGGTGAGGTCGAAGTTTGCGCCCAATGCTTCGAGCAGGTCGAAGCTTCCCGATGTCGACGATGCCTTTCGGTTGCCGTGCTTGCAGATTCGTGCGCCCGCTGCTGCTGCGACGAAGCACGCCATCGTGCTGACGTTGAGTGCCGCTTTGCGTCGAGCTGGCGAGCCACCCATCCCTACGATGTCGATGGTGCCTTCGGGCATGTGCAGCGGGGTTGCTGCGTCGCGCATTGCTGCGACCATGCCCGATAGCTCGGCTGGGGTTTCACCCTTTTGGCCGAGGCCCATCGTGAACGCAGCGATCTGTGCCTCGGTTGCTTCGCCTTCGAGAATGTTCTGGAGTGCAGCGCCTGCGGTTGCCTCAGACAGGTCTTCGTTTGCGGTGAGTGCTCCAAGTACTACCGGCCAACCGCCCAGCTCGTTAAACGTCTTAGCCACTTACGTCACGCTAGGACGATTAGCCGCCTGAAGCGAACCGGCCTTTGGACGGCCGTCGCCTTTCGTTCCCCTGGATCGAGTAGGGCCATCCGGCCTTGTGTGCAAGGGCGGTTGCCTGCAATTGCGAGCCGACGTCGAGCTTGCGCAGGATTGCCTTTATCTGTGTTCGAACGGTTGTGACAGCCACCGAGTCGACCGCCGAGATCTCTTCCGCCGACATCCCGGCCATGATTCTCTCGAGAACGACCGATTCTCGCTTGGTAAGTGCTTGGAATGGCTGCACGCGACCTACGTGCTCCCGACGATATGCCATCAATGCCTGCAGCAACTCAAGCCGATCTGATACCGAGGGCAAAACCGCGCCGATCTCGATAAATGAACGCACCTGTGCCACCAACTGCTCGAAGTCCAGCGACTTGAGCAGGACCCCTGCGGCTCCCTCTTCAAGACACCGGGCCCACGTGAGTTTGTTTTCAACTCCGGTCAAGACAATCACCGAAATACCAGCTGTCGAGATCGGCTGGACTAGCTCAACACCTTGAGACATACCTGGGCCAAGCTCGAGATCGAGCAATAACGTCGGTGGTGCTGTTCTCAAGATCCGCTCGAGAAGATCCGGTCCAACAGGCAGGAACGTCGCGAGAAATCCTTCTTCGCGAAGCCTGTTGGCCAAGACCTGCCCCAAAAGCGCATGATCATCGACGATCGCTATCTGAGTCACATCGCAGCCGCATCTGGTAGGTCGAGCTCGGCCTCCATGCTTGCCCGAGGCAAGTAGAATGAAAAGATGGAGCCTCCGCCGAAACGGTCGGTGACGTGCACTGAGCCGCCTTGGCTCTCGACGAGGCGCCGCGTGATGGAAAGCCCCAGTCCGTGTCCACACCCACTTGTGTAGCCGCGCTCAAAGATCAACTCTCGAAGGTGTTCGTCAATGCCGGCTCCCCGATCTCCAACTCGTACCTCCACGGCATCTTCGGTGCTGAAAACCCAGATGTCGATCGCTCCGCCGCCCCCATGACGGATGGCATTCTCGATCAGGTTCTGGGCCACCTCGACCGCAACCGCTGGTACTGCTCGTGCAATCACCGGTCCCGTTGAAGAGACTGCCAACTCGTGCCCGGCCGCCCGGTAGCAAGTGACCATCGGGGCCAGGGCTTCCGCTACGTCAAAACGCACCGGGAGGACATCTTCTCGAAGCAAGATTCGGAGCCGATCTACCTCATTCGACAATGCGCCCACCATGGGTCCACTCGCGTCATCGCCGAGCGAACTCAGGCCACCCTGAATCGCCAAGAGTGCGTTTCTTGTGTCGTGCGCAAACCGTTGCTGGAAGCCGATCTGGGCAAGAAGACGCTGTGCTGCTTCCTCGGACTCGGTCTCGGCAGCAACAGCTCGCTCGGCTTCGCGAAGCGCGAGTACCCGCAGCTCTTCGACGGTATAGAAGAGCATCGCGGCGATCGTGACGAGCCGCATGGCTTTTCCGGTCGGTGTCGTCAGGGAGCTCGGATCCACAAGCGATCCTGGCACCTCTGCCATTGCGATTGCGATCATCATCAATGCGAGCGCATACCCCGATGGGCTCGGCGTTCGCAGCGCCCAGATACCGATGTAAAACGCTCCCAGCAGAAGGAGCAGCGCCGACAACATGCGGACATCACGCAAGAGTTCGGACGGGTCGCGCTCCAGTTGGTGAAGCGCTACAGAGATCAACACTCCAGCCGCCGCCGTTGCTAGCAGCCAGCTGAGTGAGGATCTCCCCAGGGTCTGACCGGCGTTGCCAAAGCTGCTGAATCTTACTGCCAGGGGCAGCGCCACAAGTGAAAGCCGCGCGGAGATCGTGAACGAAGCAAATACGAGTGGGGCCCATGTTCCGCCGAGCAGATCGAGGGGCAGCGAAATGAAGGTGACCGTTGCAACCATGGCGCCGGTAAGCAGGTTTAGACGATCAGGAACAGCGCGGTGTTTGGCTCCGAGGGCAGCGAAACTCAGCAGGCCACATCCAAGAGCCATCGAGTCGATGATCAAACTCGATCGCACCGACACCTCAGCGGAAACATCGAGGAAATCGCTTAATTGATCGGCAGCGATAGCGACGAGGCCCACGAAGAGTACCAAGCTGATCGTGGCGGTTGCTCGGGCAGACCACGAGACGTCGCCACGCACTCCCAAAACGGCGCGACCATCACCGCCGTAACTCCGACCGCTTGGAATTTTTGCAGTAACTCCCACCAAGGTACCCGCCAAGACTCCTATGGGGCGCCCGCGCACCCAGCACAACTTTGCCATAAATATGACGACCGACACAAGCCGATTTTTCTAACGGCACACCCTGCACCCGAATCGTTTCAGTACATGTTCATACCAAAATTTGGGTAGTTGAAGTTCCCGAAAGATGGCGATGCGCAGTAGCCCAGCCACACCCATTCTCTAAGTAGGCCCGAGGCCACCGGTCCATCAGGGCCAAAAAAAATCAACCTCAGAAAAGGATACTTTCATGCTTACTACTCGGATTTTGACAGCACTGCAGAGCGGCTTGAGCAACGCGAAAGACGAGCGGGGCGCCGTCGCTGCAGAATATGCAGTTCTACTCACTCTCATCGCCGTCGCGTTGGTCGGAATCTTGCAGGCCCTCACGGGCGGGATCACCGCTGCAATCCAGGCAGCTATCGACGTGCTCACTCCCTAACGCTAACCCACGGCTGCTGCTTTGTAGACGGCAGCGCCCTTCGGTTGGTTCACCGGCCACGCGCCGGTGAACCAACCGATGAGGAGTCCACTCCGCCACCGCAAAATGTCGATCCAGAACAGGAGCAAAAGCGATGTCCACTGACTACCCCTCATTCTTCGCTCGTCGTCGCGTCGACGAACGTGGCGCTGTGGCAGCGGAGTTTGCGCTCGTTCTTCCAATATTGCTCATTTTGCTCTTCGGTATGGTCCAACTTGGTCTCACCTATCAGCGCCAAGAGGCCGTGCACGCTGCAGCTCGGGAGGGGGCGAGGGTCGCTTCGCTACCAACGACGACCACCACCCAAGCATGCAACAGAGCAACCTCCGCTTTGAGCGGAACAGGCTTCACAGCGGCACCAACGTGTACGGCATCGGGAGACTGCTCGGGGAGTAGCGGATCCGTCATCGTTACCGTGATCGTGAGCAACAGCATCGAGATCCCGTTCTTCGGGTCTCCAAGCTTCGACTTGACCGGATTGGGCGAGTTCCGATGCGAATGATCTGGACTCACCAAGACGAACGAGGAGCCGCTTCCGCAATCTTCACGCTCTTTCTCACCGCCCTCCTCGGTATCGCTGCCCTCGTAGTCGATGTCGGCATCTCGTGGCAAGAGCGCCGCCAGGTCATCACCGCCACCGACGCCGCAGCACTTGCCGCTGTCCAGGACTTTGCCCACGGTACCGACGGGTGTGCCAGTACGGCGCCACAATTCGTCGCCGACAACAACCCCGCTGCCACGATGACGCTCTGTGCCCACACTCCAATTGGTTCGGGACCTGGTTGGGTCACCGTCGAGGCCGAGGTCGACGTCGACTTTATCTTCGCCGGCATTCTGGGCTTCACCGAAACGACGGTGACGAGCTCAACGACAGCCGGGTATTCCTCAGCAACGCTGGTCGATGGTGGACTTCGACCGTTCGGGCTTTGCCGGGACTTCCTCGATGAGCTGGATCCTCCCTTCGCTCCCGGAACCGGCGAGATCTACCGGATTTACTACGGACGCGAAGCGCAGGCCAGCAATTGCAACGCAGGCGACCCGATCCCCGGCAACTGGGCAGTCCTCGACTTCGACGGTGGATCCAATAGCCAAAACGATGTGAAGGACTGGACCGAGAACGGATATGACGGACCGGTCGCAATCGGCGATTGGATCGAAGGAACCCCCGGTTCGTTCAGCCCAGCACTCAACAGCGAGCTCAACCATCTGCTGAACAACGTGGACTTCTTCACGCTCCCGATCTTTACCGAATACAACGACTTAAATGGCGCAAACGGGGAATTCCTCATGGACGAGTTCATTGTCGTTCGACTCGATGACTTCAAGACCAATGGGTCACAAAACAGTCGCTACATCGATATCGAGTTCCTCAACGAGGTCGTTCAGGGCGAGGGCGGCGGAGGTGACAACGGCCTCGGTGCCTTCGTGATCGGCGTTTGCGCCGTAGACGGGCTGAACCCAAGTAACGAATGTTCATGACCATGACACCCATGCGATCTATAGGCAAAGCCAAGTTGGTTTTGGCGAATTTTACAACTCGGCTCCCCCGACCATGAGCCTCTCGAAAGGAAGTTTAGAAAATGAAGAAAAGAGTATTTGGCTTTGTGGCTGCTCTGCTTCTCGCACTCGTGGGAACAGGGCTACTCGTCGCCTACGTGCAGGGCGCTGAGGACCGTGCCCTTGCCGGCGAGGAAGTCGTCGAGGTCTTTGTTGTCAACTCGACGATAGAACAGGGTAGCGCTGGTGAGAACGTCGAGCCGTTAGTTACTCTCGAACAGCTGCCGAGCAAGGTTCAAGTCGAAGGGTCGATCGCAAGCCTCACCGACATTGAGGGCCTCGTCGCCGAGGTCGATCTACTTCCCGGAGAACAGCTGACCAGCGACCGCTTTGTGCAACCGTCGAATATCAATCGGTACGCCCGTGCTGTGCAGGCACCGGCGGAGCTACTCGAGATGACGATGAGCCTCGATCCACAGCGTGTCGTGGGCGGTTCGCTCGTTCCCGGCGATACCGTCGCCATCGTTTCTACCTTCGAACCGTTCGAGGTCAACTCGCCGTCGCTGCCCGATGGACTGGAATTGAACCTCACGACCGATCAACTCGACGACGTCTTGAACAGCTTCTTCAACGGCGGCGCCCTAGGCATCGACGAAACCCCGAGTGTTTCGCACATCCTCGCACACAAGGTTCTCGTAACCAACGTGCAGGAGGAGGAGCGGCGACAGGATTTCTCAGAGGATGACGAATCAGGCGTTGGGACCGGCGCCGCTCCGACTGGCAACCTCTTGGTAACGGTCGCTCTCGAGGCACCCATGATCGAGCGATTGGCCTTCACCCTGGAATTCGGTCGGGTCTGGCTCGCCGCCGAGCCCGAGGACGCCGACGAAACAGGAACCGAGATCATCGATCGGTTCAACGTCTTCGAGGAGCCGCAGAACTAATGACTACTATCGAAGGTGCACCATCGAGCGAGGCCTTCGAGGTCCGCCTCGAGGCCACGACCTCAACGATCGACGCTTTGACGAAAATCGCGACGCCAGGCTCGCTTTCGAGCGGCGACATCGAGCAGACCGCTTCTTCGTTGACGGCGGGCAAGCCCGACCTGATCGTCTTCCAGCCCGGAGATTTCCTCAACACTGCGATTGTCGTGGCGGAAAGAATCGACACCCTCTGCCCAGAGATTTCGAACGTACTTGTCGCAACCCCATCTCCCAAAGTTTTGGAGCGGGCCATGGCCGCCGGCATGCGTGCAGTGCTCGCTCCAGATGCTGATCAAGAAGAAATCTTCGCGGTCCTTTCCCGAGCGGCCTCCGTAGCGCAGAAACGGCGGCGAGCCCTGACGAGCGAGGCGCCGGGTACGCCAATGAACAGAATCCTGCCCGTCCTCGCGGCGAAGGGTGGATCGGGCAAGACCGTAGTGTCGACCAACCTCGCCACGAGCCTCGCTCGAGAGTTTCCCGGCGAAGTCGTGCTGGTCGACCTCGATGTGCAGTTCGGCGATGTTGCCTCGGGGTTCGGGCTCGAACCCATCCACACCATTACCGACGTGTGCAATCAGTCGGAGAGCTTCGATACGACCCGCCTGAAGGCGATGCTGACGCCCCACGAAGCGGCAGGGCTGTTCATTCTTGCGGCACCGCACTCCCCCGCCGAGGCCGACGAGCTCGACCCCACATTGCTCGCAAAGGTCGTCGAGATGCTTTCGAACGAATTTCGCTACGTCGTCGTCGATACCGCAGCCGGCATCGACGAATTCACACTCGAGGTTCTCGACATCGCTACAGACCTGATTCTTGTTGCCAGCATGGACGTGCCGTCGGTTCGGGCGATTTCGAAAGAGATCGCAGCGCTCGAATTGCTCGGCCTCGAGGATGCTGAGTGGCACCTCGTTCTTAACAACGCATCGGCAAAGGTAGGCCTCACCGTCGACGACGTCGAGAGCGCACTCGGGCGCCAGGTCGATGTTCGAATCCCGGCGACGAAGACTATCCCGCTATCGGTGAATCGGGGCATTCCGGTGGCCCTGCAGGACCCTCGATCGCCCGCCGGTAGGGCGTTCAACGAATTGGCCGGCCGGGCTGTACCGGTTCAGGCCACAAATAACGGAAAGCGGCGACGCAGAAGGACAGCCAAATGAGACTCGGAGACAGAATCAAGGCAGTAGAACCCATCGACCTGCGAGACACCGCCCCAGACTTTGTGATCCCCGCGCCAGAAGGCGAGCGAGTCGACCCGTTCGTCGATCTCAAGCAGCGTACCCAGCAGCGGCTGTACGCGCGATTGGGTGGACGAATCACCGATGCATCGACGAGCGAGCAAGAGCTGCGACATTTGCTCGTACAAGAACTCTCCGGCGCGCTCGATGAGGAAGCGATCCCGCTTAGTAAGGCTGAGCGGAACCAGCTGGTTGAAGAGATCTGCCGAGATGTCATTGGCTACGGACCGATCCAAGCCTTTCTCGACGATCCTTCCATCACCGAGATCATGGTGCTATCGGACGACGCGATCTACGTCGAACGCGATGGACGGCTCCAACTCACCGATGTGCGATACCTGAATCAGGAACACCTACGAACAGTCATTGAGCGAATCGTCCACGCGGTCGGCCGTCGAGTGGACGAGAGTTCCCCGAGCGTGGACGCCCGCTTGCCCGACGGATCTCGTGTGAATGCGATCATTCCACCTCTCGCTGTTGACGGGCCTCAGTTAACAATCCGAAAGTTCTCAAGGCGTCCGCTTCTGGCAGACGATCTCATCAGACTGGGAACCTACACCCCTGAGCTTTCAACGTTCTTTGACCAATGCGTCGACGGCCGCCTGAACATCCTCGTCAGCGGCGGAACCGGCACGGGAAAGACCACCTTTCTGAACACGCTGAGCGCCGCCATCCCAGAGTCCGACAGGATCGTCACCATCGAAGATGCCGTTGAGCTACGCCTCGAACAACGCCATGTGGTTCGACTCGAGGCGAGACCGGCGAACATCGAGGGCCGGGGCCAAGTCACAATTCGGGATCTGGTGCGCAACAGTCTCCGCATGCGGCCCGACCGGATCGTCGTCGGCGAGGTTCGAGGAGGAGAAGCTCTCGACATGCTCCAAGCCATGAACACCGGTCATGAAGGCTCGTTGTCAACACTTCACGCCAACACTCCCCGAGACGCGCTGAGTCGGTTGGAGACAATGGTCCTGATGGCTGGCTACGACCTACCGATCAAGGCCATTCGCGAGCAAGTCGTGGGTGCGGTGGACATGATCATCCACCTCTCGCGCCTGCGAGATGGCAGTCGTAAGGTTACGAAGGTCGTCGAGGTCGAAGGGCTAGAAGGCGAGGTAATCACGCTCAATGAGCTTTTCAACTTTGATCGCTCGGCAGGACTCGACGAGAACGGTAGGTCCCTCGGCTCGATACGGGCTACCGGCGTGCGACCCAAGTTCGAGGAACGTCTGAGCGACGCTGGCCACTCACTAAGCAGCGACTTGTTCGGCGACCCCCACGACGGCCTGAGATTGACGAGAAGTCGATGAATTGGTCGATACCCCGCCCAGTCGCCGCTCGTTGGATGACGCCGTTTGTAGTACTTAGCGTGCTCGCCAACATGTTCGTCGCCCCACAGCTCGCGGCTCAGGGTGACCAGCCCACGTCGGCAGAGCGCGAAGTAACGGTCTCGTCGGTCGAGCGAGAACGCAACTCCGGAGTGGTGACCGCGAACGTCATCCTGCCTTTGGAGCAGAGCCCTGACGCCGTCGACGCTGACTCGGTGAGTTTGATCGTCGGCACTACCGAACAAGATGTCTCGCTGACCAGAATCACGAACGATGACTTGCAGGTGATGCTCGTGATCGATGTATCGGGAAGTATGGCAGGCCCGCCGCTAGAGGCGGCTCAGGAAGCCGCTTCGTCGTTCGTTCTAGCGCTCCCCGATGTCGTCGATGTTGGGGTCATCGCTTTCGACGAAACCGCTCGAACCGTCTCAGCGCTCAGTGCGGGCAGGGATGAGGCGCTCGATGCCATCGCAGGACTTAAGGTCGGAGGGGAAACGGCACTCTTCGACGCCATTGTTTTGGCCGAGTCTGAATTCTCGAAGGACGACTCGACTCGTCGGGTTATCGTGGCTCTTAGCGACGGGGGCGACACCGTGAGCACATCCCCGCTGGCAGCTGCACGATCGGTGCTGCTCGACGCCGACATCGAGTCCACTGCGGTGGCTCTCGCCACCTCTGAGTCAGAAACCGACAACCTGCAAGCTCTCGTCAACGGTTCGGCTGGTCGTCTTATCCGTATCGATGACTCTTCGAGCCTTGTTTCGATCTATGACGACGTTGCTTCGGAGTTGGTCAGTCGGTTTGCTATTTCCTTCACGCCTGAGACGTCAGGAGCGGGCGAGGCATTGCTACTGATTAACGCTGGCGACGTCATCGCCGGCACATCTTTTCGCTTCGATAGCGTGAACGACGGAGGCGCCCGAAGTGTCGTCGTTAAAGATGCCGTCGTCGCAGCCGCACCTGGAGCGGCGACCACTGCAACACCGAACACTCCGATAGCCAATCAGGTCACTGCACCACGCTGGGTAGCGACCGCCATGGCACGCAACCTCGGCGTCGGTGCCATCGCAATCATGCTGCTGTTGGTAGGCCTTCTGATCAGCTTCCCTACTCACCAGGTTTCGCTGCTCGACACTCGACGACGCCGTGGTGATGTGGCCACTCTGGGAGGCTCGCCAGGTGTTCCGACCCGCGTCGTCGACGTCACCGAGCGCCTCCACGGACTAGCCGACAGATTCCTCCGACGTGATGGCCGGGATCGTCGACTTTCACGAGCACTAGAACGCGCAGGGCTAGCCCTTCGTCCGGCTGAGTTCGTGGTGATGGTGGTCGCCGGGTCGTTGGTGGTGGCGATGTTGCTCGGCCTTTTCTGGGGAGTCCTCCCAGCGGTGATCTGGTTGCCGGTTTCGTTCTTCTTCGCACGATGGACCGTCGGATTTCGGGGCCGTCAGCGGTCCGCCAAGTTCGTCGATCAGCTGCCGGCGACGATCCAGTTGCTGAGCGGCGGCCTTCGGGCTGGTTTCGCCCTACCACAGGCAATGGAACATGTTGCAAATGAGACGATGGCGCCCACATCGGACGAATTTCATCGGCTTTCAACCGAGGTACGCCTCGGTCGGGATCTTGGGGAATCCCTCGAAGCAATGGCGTCTCGCTTGGACTCCCAAGACTTCGAGTGGCTCGTCAAAGCCATCCAGATCCACCGTGAGGTTGGCGGAGACTTGGCCGACGTGCTCGACAAGATCTACCTAACCATTCAGGATCGGAACTTCATCCGACGCCAGATCAGCGCCATGTCGGCCGAAGGGCGATACTCGGCGTATCTCATCACCACGTTGCCCTTCGTCGTCGTGGTGCTACTCGCATTCACCAATCCCGAGTACATCGGAAGGCTGATCGAAGGACCACGCGGATTTCTCATCATTGCAGTTGCGATACTCCTAATTTCGCTCGGCGCGCTTTGGATGCGAGCCATCATGAAAGTGAGGTTCTAACGTGTTTGGAGTTCCGTTCGTGGTCTTGGTGGGCGCCATGTTCGTCGGCTTCTCGCTACCGGTTTTGTGGTGGTCCGTCGCTGCGTCGACGCCCCGCGAAGACGTCCAGAGTCGGCTTCGGGTAGACAACGATCTTCGAAAGCTCGTGCTCTCGAAGAACGCGAGTGAACGAGTGCTGGCGCCTGGGATTGAACGACTTGCCCAGTGGGCGCGAGCGATATCGCCTATTGGAATGGTGGACCGGCTCGCACGCAAGATCACCCTCGCTGGCACCGGCGACCGCTGGCCGCTCGAAAGGGTATTGGGGACGAAGCTCATTCTGGGCTCCGGCCTCGCACTGATCGGCGCTTTGCGATGGTTTGCCGATCCCGGCGATGGAAGAACCTTGTTCATGGGCGTCCTACTCGCTGTCGGGGCTTTCATCACGCCCGACCTGCTGATCGGGATCAGGGCAAAGAGGCGGCAGGAGGACATTGCCCTCACCCTTCCGGACATACTCGACCAGACAACGATCAGCGTTGAAGCGGGACTAGGGTTCGACTCTGCCATTGGCCACGTCGTCCAGCAGGTCGACTCGCCGTTGAGCGACGAACTCGCCCGTGTGCTCCAGGACATGCAGTTAGGGATGACGCGGACCGACGCGTTCGACAGCCTGTCGCAGCGGACCGACGTTCAAGAGCTTCGACAATTCGTCGTTGCCCTCCAGCAAGCAGACAAGCTTGGAGTCCCAGTTGCAAACGTGCTCCGCTCCCAATCGAAGGAGCTACGAACGATTCGTCGCCAACGGGCCGAAGAGAATGCACAAACGGTTCCCGTCAAGATGATTCTTCCCCTAGTAGTTCTCATTCTGCCTGCGTTGGTGCTCATCATCCTTGCACCTGCTGCCTTCGAGATTATGGACACATTCCTATGAGCTGGGAAACGAAGACCTCGACCGGGGCGGGGGCGATCGGGCTGGCGGACCTATTGAACGAAGAGCGTTCGGCTGCGCTGAGCGCCACCCATCAACTGAGAGCTACTGGTTTCAACCCGCTGGACGAGGTTCTTTCCGGCGGCCTTGCACCTGAAGAGCTCGTGATCGTCGGCGGCCGACCAGGTATTGGAAAGTCTGTCGCGCTCGTCCAATGGGCCCGCAACCTAGCTCGTGCCGGGAATGAGGTGGTGTTGGCCTGCTACGAACACAGCGAACTGGTCGTCATGGCGCAGCTTCTGTTGATCGAGATTGGTGGGCTGGTGACGAACTCGATTGAGAGCGTTGCGGCGAGGGGCGCCGTTGATCGGCTTATCTCGCGACGTGCGTCGTGGAATGAAACGCTCGCCGCTGACCCGATCATCGCCGAGGCGGCGGCTCGGCTCGATGCCATCTCCGAGCGGATCACCGTGCTCGATCGATCAGGACGAACCGGCGGGTACGACACTCTCCTGAACGCCACCCATCACCACTCTCCCGACGTGGTGATGGTGGACCATCTGCAGCGGATCGATGGGAATGCGGCCAGAGGAGCAGAGTTCTGCAAACAGCTAGCCGTTGACTCCTCAGCCACGGTTGTCGCTGCAGCGACAACCACCGATGGAGGCATTGCAGACCAGCGCCTGAGACAACCCGGGCTCATCGATGCGGCTGTTCTTGGGCACGAGTCCGACATCGAGATTCTATTAAATGACAAGTTGTCGATCGTCTCTCGCAACCACTCAGCCTTCGACAGCGTGCGGGCCGACGAATTTCGTAACCACGTAGTATTCAGCATCGAGAAAAACCGTCGAGGAAACGGCGATGTGGATCTCGAGTTCACTCGGGACTTCGGCCATCGAAGGTTCCACACCACCGGAGGATTCGTCACCGAGCGTCTGGTGGATCATGTGTTGGTGCGAGAGTGATCGGCATCCTAAGTGTGATCGGAATTGCTCTGTTCGGAATTGCAGCGTTTCTCCTCCGTCCCAATGAGGTGGGGGGTTCGGCCGCAGTGGAACTCCGCACGAGCGTGGACAACAACGCCTTAGCGTGGACGTTGGGGTTTGTCAGCTTGCTGGCCGTGATAGCTGCTGCGTTCTGGGACAACGACCTGTCCACGCCATTTCGGGCTGCCGCCACCGCCGTTACCCTTGTCGCCCTCCCGATCGGAGCGAGTTTGCTATGGCCTGAGGGCCTCTCATCGATGGACACAGGAGCCACTGCCTTCGTCGGCTTTACTATCGGCGTGACGAGCACGGTTCTTGCTGCGATGACCTTTTTCATCGCGGTCGCCGTTACCGGTCTGCTGGCTTCACTAGAGCTCATCGTTCACAACGACCGTGACCGACGCGTACCGTTCGCGATCGTGCTGTTCGCCGTGGCAATTGCGGTGACGGTTGTCGCCTAGTTCGACATCAGAGGTTCTCGAGACTGGTGCTGAACTTTGCGGCGTGTGCCTCATTGGCCATTCGTGCCGATTCAAACCACTCAGCAACCTCATCTAAACCTTCGTCTCGGGCCACCTGAGCAAAGCCGGGCAGGAGGTCATTGGCCTTTGCCGTCTCCCCTGCCTGTGCTGCTGAGAGGTTGTCCTCGGAGTCGCCAATCGCTGCACCCGTCGCCGGGTCACCGACATAGGACAGGTATTCCAAGTAGCCGAGGGCTTGGCCGACTTTCGCTTCGGCCATGGCGGTAAAGCGCTTCGCAACCTCGGGGTATCCCTCGACATCGGCTTGTTGAGCAGCCCACCGATACATGACCCCCGCAGTGCTCTCCGCCTCGTACGCGGCCTTG
>CALHXU010000210.1 GCA_938040365.1 uncultured Acidimicrobiales bacterium | reverse complement strand
AGCCGCACGCGCCGCACACGACTTAGACTTTGGCGCCATGGTTGCCTACCAGTGCGGCCAAATGCAGCGAGTCCGCATTGCCGATGCAGTCGCCGAACTCAAATACGTCAACGAAGACCTCTTCGAAGTAGCCAAGACGTTTTTCGCCTAACGTCTAGAGCGCCAACGACTCCGTCGTTATTTTGGCGCTCTCGACGCTTCGGCTCGTGCTCCCCTTCAGGGGGAGCGTTCAAGCGCCACGCAGGCTGGGCGCCTGAGGCGGTATTGAGACGGTCCTGGCGGACCTTTCTCAAACTGCGCCTTTTCGTTTCGCTTCGCTCTACGAAAACGCTCCTCCCTAGGAATCTGTGGTCTCCTGGCAGGACAGTTGCTGCTGTGGTGTCGCGGGACATGGCGAACACATGTCGCGGGACATAGCGAACAGTTTGGTGGTCATGGTTTGGTCTTTCGTGGTCGGCCTGGGGTTTTGTGGAGTGGTTGAACGCGGGTGTTTGGGTCGATGGTGAGGTGGCGGATGTGTTGGCCATTGATGAACACGTCACAGTTGTTGCCCGTGATGATGGTGTCAGCAGTTTGGTGGGCGTGTTCAGCGCCGAGAGAAATGGCGTAGGTTTTGACGGGTAGAGCACCGTTGGAAGCGACTTTGGTTTGGTGCCATTCGGTTTTGGTGTTGGTTTGTAGGGGCCGGTCTGTTGGCCCGCTCTTGGCCATGTTCTCCCATTGCTCGGCGGGTGTTCGCCGGCCGATGGATCGGTGAGGGCGCCGATAGTTGTAGATCGTTGTGAACTCGTCGAGTAGCTCTTGGAGTTGTTCGAGCGTGTCGGGTTGGGGCCGAGATCGCAGCCATTTGGCTTGGGTCTGGTGGAACCGTTCGACTTTGCCGCATGTTTGAGGATGAAATGGTGTCGACTCGATCTTGGTAATGCCGAGCGCTGCGAGTGGCCCGTTGAGCTTGATGAACGCTTTGCTGTTGTCTGAGAGCAGTCGGGCGCACATGCCGATTGAGCTAAAAGCAGTCATGAGCGTCGTGAACGCTGCAGTGAACGACTCTGCTGGGTGTGCCCGTGACGCAGCGCAGAATCTTGAGCCATCATCGATCACGTTGATGATCTTTACGGTGTCTCCGTTGCTGAGGTCATGGTTTGTGCCATCGATTTGGAATAGTTCGTTGGCGCGATCGGCTTCGAACCGTTGCCATACCTTGCCCGGCCGTTTTGACGGGTCCTCGACAACAAGTCCACGGTCTCGCAAGATCCGCCAAATCGTTGTGCGCGAGGGAACCAAACTGGCATCTATTTGCTGGCCTAAATGCCACGAGATTGTTTCGGGCCCGGCGTCTAACCCTTCTTCGTCGAGCTGTTTACGTAACAGCACTATCTGGTCCTCGATCCATATCGGAGTCTTGTTCGCGATCGACTTCGGAGCACGAGACCTCGGTTCCAGTCCTGATTCGCCTTGGGTCTCGAACCGTCGACGAATCTCATAAAACTGGGTTCTCCCAATCCCATGCTCACGACAAAACGCCGACACATTCATCGAGGCCACATCAACAGTGGCAACCAACCTCTTCACACTCATTGGAACCTCACCAGCCATTCCAACATGTTGTTCGCTATGTCCCGCGACACCTGTTCGCTATGTCCTGAAAGAACACAGCAGCAATAGTCCTGCAGGTAAACCACAGATTTCTGAGCAATGGATTCTGTGGTCTGCTAGCAGCAATGGTCCTGCTGGCAGACCACAGATTCCGTTCTGGAAGATTGCGCGCTGGAGGTTGGGGTAGAGGCGGTGGCTAGAATCGCGAGATGGCCCAGTATCGCTCTCACGAATCAACCGGTGGTCGCAACATGGCGGGTGCTCGTGCGCTCTGGCGTGCGACCGGCATGACCGACGAAGACTTCGACAACAAGCCGATCATTGCGGTGGCGAACAGCTTCACCCAGTTCGTCCCGGGCCACGTCCACCTAAAGGACATGGGCCAGCTCGTCGCACGAGAGATCGAAGCCGCCGGAGGCGTGGCCAAAGAGTTCAACACCATTGCGGTCGACGATGGCATTGCGATGGGCCACTCGGGCATGCTCTACAGCCTCCCGAGTCGCGAGCTCATCGCCGACGCGGTCGAGTACATGGTGAACGGCCACAAGGCCGACGCCATCGTGTGCATCTCGAACTGCGACAAGATCACCCCCGGCATGCTCATGGCCGCTATGCGTCTCAACGTTCCCGCCGTATTCGTTTCGGGTGGCCCGATGGAAGCGGGCAAGACCAGGCTCGCCGGCGTAGAGGTCAAGGTCGACCTCGTCGACGCCATGATGAAGGCTGCCGACACGAACGTCAGCGATGAAGACGTTGCCAACATCGAACGCTCCGCCTGCCCAACGTGTGGATCGTGTTCGGGCATGTTCACCGCCAACTCGATGAATTGCCTGACCGAAGCGCTCGGCCTCTCACTGCCGGGCAACGGCACCACGCTCGCTACCCACGCCGACCGCGAACGGCTGTTCCTCGAAGCGGGCCGGCTCATCGTCGACATCTCCAAGCGCTTTTATGAAAAGGGTGACGACTCGGTCCTTCCTCGCAGCGTCGCTACCAAGACCGCATTCACCAACGCCATGGCACTCGACATTGCTATGGGTGGCTCGACCAACACCATCCTCCACCTGCTCGCCGCAGCAGAAGAAGGCGAGGTCGACTTCAAGATGAGTGACATCGACGAGCTGAGCCGCCGTGTGCCAAACCTGTGCAAGGTCGCTCCATCGGTTGAGGAGTATCACGTCGAAGACGTGCACCGCGCCGGTGGTATCCCGGCAATCATGGGCGAGCTTGCCCGCGGCGGGATCATCGATACCTCGACACCGCTCATCCACTCGAACAACTGGGACGACGCGCTCGCCCAATGGGATATCGCCCTCGATCCGTCCGAAGAGGTCAAAACCTTCTGGCGCGCCGGCCCGGCGGGCATCCCAACCCAGGTCGCGTTTAGTCAAGCAACCCGATGGGACACGGTCGACGACGACCGCGAGAACGGCTGCATCCGATCGGTCGAAAACGCGTATTCGACCGAGGGTGGCCTTGCGGTGCTCTTCGGCAACCTCGCCGAAGATGGCTGCATCGTCAAGACCGCAGGTGTCGATG
>CALHXU010000209.1 GCA_938040365.1 uncultured Acidimicrobiales bacterium | reverse complement strand
CAGGCGCACCTCCGTCGTGGTTGAACTGGTTGTGTCCATTAGCGAAAGCGATGTTGGCAAGCTGCAACGCACCGGGAAGGAACTTGATGTCATGACCTGTCCTAAAGCCAGGAGCTGGGACGGTAACCGAATCGCCAAACGTAAGCGCAGCCGAGTTGTTCACCGGCGATCCCATAATGGTCGGCCCCGACGTTCCGAACCCTGGAGCCTCCATGACGTCATCGGTCGACTCAATCACGGTCGTTGGACCTTCGGCAACGAGTGAGTTGTCGAATGCTGCATCGCTTGTTCCGGACCCGCTGTCCGCACTCATGATCGCGTCGTTGACTTCAGATTCGGTGAGCCAAACAGCGATTTGGCCGGACGAGACCTGCGGAGCAGCAGGATTGTTGGCAGTACCGTCGGCAAGGGTCGCCGGGAATGGTCGCGAGTTGAAGATGCTGATGTTGATCGGAACGACCGGGTAGCCACCGGCGCCCGTGGTCGAGTTACCGCACGCCCACGTGCCGTTACCTACGATGTATGGTCCGTTTTGGGCGTAGTCGCCACACGAACTACCGGCGAAGCCAGCGGCGGCCATCTCGGCATCAGATGCCAGGCGAACAGATGGCGTGAGGTTCCACATGTGGTCAAAGAGCGGGATCGGCGTCCCGTCAGCGATCGGTCCGATACCAACTTGTGGCTCGGCGATCTGGGAGAAGTCGAGGAAGGTGAGCGGGAAGAGGGCAACGTAGCCATTCTCGTTCACACCGTCTGTGCTGTCCGGTATCAGACTCGAGACGATTGGGGCGTCCTTTACGTAGTCGACGAACGGTGCCTCAGAAATCGTCAAGAGGTCATCGAGTTCGTCGTTAACTCCGGTTGGATCGTCGGTGGTTGAGAGCGATGCGGTGACGTTGAAGGTGTCGTTGTCCAAGCCTCCGGTGAGCAGCGCGATCGGGCGGATCGTACCGTTCGATCCTTCTTGCTGGTCGAGAAGTCCACACTCGAGCGTCTGAGGGTTAGGGAACGACGAAGTCGCCGGATCGCATCCGGCGAACATTCCCGTCGCATCTGGCTGCCATTCCGAATGGGAAGGAAGCACGACCGTCAACAAAACGTTTGTGGCAGCGTCCTCGTTCACGTTCCAATCGACTCGAACGCCGTACAGGTCATTGATGCGCACCACACCGTTTTGTGGTCCACCGTCGAGCCCAGGCGTGTGTGCCTCGGGATCACCGGGATCGCTGGAAGGAGTTGTCGGCTCGCCATCATCGAACTCGGCGGCGCCATCAAAGAGGACGTTGATCAGCACCTCGTTCTGCGACTGTGCTGACAGTGCGTTCGGTGGAATCGCAAGAACGGTTGAGATGAGCGCAACGCTCACCAGCCAAGATGCGACTCGGTTCCAAGAAAGGATCTTCAACACTTCGGTTCCTTCGTTACTCGCCCAATGTGGTCTTTCGCAGCCCAGACCGGCCCGCATACCGTCCGTCGGCCGTCTCGCTGCTCTCTTGAGCTAACGGGCGCGAATAACCCAAACGAGGAGGCGAACGAAAATGCAGGGGATCGAGCGCGCTGAATCGAACCCCGGTCTTCCTCAGAGGGTCGGGGGAGCGTGCGAGAAGGAAGCTGAAGGGGGCTACGTCACTGGGGGCGGCGTGAGGCGATGAGTTCGATCTCGATCTCGGAACCGAGAGGAAGTGATGCAACCCCGATTGTCGTTCGCGAAGGGAAGGGCTCGTTAAACCGGGTGGCGTAGGCGGCGTTCATTGCTTCGAAGTCATCGATGTTGGTGAGGTAGACATTGACCTTCACCACGTCGTCGCTGCTGAGGTTGGCCGCTTCGAGAACCCCAAAGAGATTGTCGAGGCACTGGTGGGTTCGCTCGCGAACACCGCCTTCGACGAGTTGGCCGGTAGCGGGGTCGATTGGCGTTTGACCCGAACAGAAGATCAGGCCGTCGGCGTCAATCCCGTGGCTGTAAGGCCCCACGGCGCTGGCGGTCGGGCTGGTAACGGGTTTGGACATGTTGGCTCGTTCACTAGTTGATGGGACTCCCAGCATTGTTGAAGGGCACGCCTGGCTCCAGTCGAGGCCACCCTGCTGCTGCAGTAGAAAGAGACTCGCCGGTGCGTCACGATTGCAAGAGAACTTCGAAGACAAGATCAAACGCTGCGTACTAGAGGGCGAGGTGGTACAGCTCGGCGATCTCGTCACGGGTGGGGTAGCGAGGCGTGGTGAGAATGATCACGTCGCGCAGCGCATCGGTGGTGAGGTCGTCGATGTGATCGGCGGTAGCTCCGAGATCGCTGAGCGTTCGGTTCGTGCCCACCGTTGCCGACAGCTGTTCGACGGCGCCGATCGCCGCTTCAGCGTCGCCAGCAACGCCCATTGCCTGGCCAATGTCGGCATACCGATCTCGCACGGCCTCGATGTTAAAGCGCATCACATGGGGCATCATCGTGCAGAGAGTCTGTCCATGGGCGATCCCAAAGCGCGCCGAGATCGGGTGACCGGTTGCGTGCACCAAGCCGAGCTTCGCCCCAGACGACATGGCCCGGCCCGCGAGGTGTGAAGCCACCTGCATGTTTGCTCGCGCTGCTATGTCGGTGCCGTCTGCGACGGCCCGTGGCAGCCACTCTGACGTCATTCGGATGGCATGCAGCGCCATTGCATCGCAGTATGGATTGGCGTTCGTCGAGGTGTAGGCCTCGGTCGCATGGGTGAGCGCATCCATACCGCACGCGGCCGTGGCTTCCGCGGGCAGGCCAACGGTCAGGACCGGATCGAGGATGACTACCTTGGGCAGGACGTCGTCATAGGAAAAGATGAGCTTGCGATGGTCGGCGATTCGAGTGATCACACCGCCGCCGTTGGTTTCCGACGCCGTGCCCGACGTGGTCGGCACCGCAATCGTCGGAATCGCGGGTGCGGTCGCCTGTGCCGCAGGCGCGAGTCGCGCCAGGTCGATCCTGTCGTTCTCGTCCAACTCGGGTGACCGGGCGAGGGACAAGTCATCGATGCCCGAAGGGGCCGCCATGGCGATGTACTTGCCGCAATCCATCGCAGAGCCGCCGCCGACGAGGACCACGACCGTGCCCTCGATACCGAACTCGCGTAGCGCAGCGACTCCAGCAGCAACGTTTTCTTCGGTTGGGTTCGGGTCGACACCAACAAACGGCGTCCACTCGATCGAGTGCTCGTCGAGCACTGCGGTTGCTAGGTCGAGGACGCCTGCAGCTTGGACACCTGGATCACTCACGACGAACGCTCGCTTCCCATAGCGCTCTACGTGGCTTGCAAGCGTTTGGATAGTGCCTTCGCCGAGCTCTGTGTTCGGCATTGGTCTCAGCGTGACAGGAGGAGTTGCGGTGCTCATAGCCCGAGAGTAGCAATCCAACCGTTGCTCGGTTACTCCGTGGCCAGCGAGAGCGGTCGTCCGACTTCGGTCCTTGCAGTTGCAACGGCGACACGTCGGGTTCCTATTCCGAAAGCTCGAGGTGCCCCTCGCTCCGATTCTGATGGGGCTGATTCTCGGCGACGATTTGGAGCAGAACTTCCGTCGATCGCTCGTCGCAAGTCAAGGCGACTACACGACGTTCATTGCTGGCCCGCTCAACATTGGTCTGCTGCTCGCCACGCTGACGGTGCTGTTCTTACCGCAAATTCTTAGCGCCATCCGAGGCGGTGACGTGAAGGCAGAGTTCGCCGACTCTGGCGCCGAAGTCTGACAATCGGCGACTCCTATCCAGCGCCGAAGTCTGCGCCGAACCGTTCGAACCCACGTCGGTAACCGGTCTCAACGGTCGTCCGCTGGCGAGCCGATGCTGTACGGCAAGCGCCTCTGACCAAATTTGGGGGCTCTTCGAAAGTTACCCACCGACCTAAATCTCGACGCGTTGGCGCCGAATGGGTTATGTGACTCTGGCCAAATGGGCTAAGTGACGTTGAAGGAGACGCAAATGGACTATCAGTCGATCGAGGGAGCGTTGCGCCAGAAGCAGCCTTCCCAAAGGGGGCGGATTAGTCTCGCGGTGGCCATGGTCTTGAGCATGATTGCGACCGTGGCTGCCTTCCCAACAAGCGCAGGAGCATTCCCTACACCAACGGGACCGGCGGTCCCTGGACAGCCTGGCACGTTTTTGCCAGCTCCAAACCCGATCGCGTATTGCGATGCGCCGACCTATTTCGGCGAGATCGACCAGGATCGGGCGTTGGAGGACAACCCAAATCAGGACATCAACCCCAACTTTGATCAGAACGGTGATGGAGACTTCCTCAATGATACGGGCGCTCAAACCGTCGAGTCGTTCACGGCCAACTCGGGTCCTGGTGGGCCGACGCTTACCGGTACAACCACGACGTTCGGAGGGAGCAACTCGAGCAACTCGAGCATTGTGACGCCGCGCATCGTCGCAAACGAGAACGGCGTGACCTTTGGTCCGGGTGCTGTGGTCGAGGTTGCGTTGTCGGAGCCGGTGTTTTATTCCCAGTGGGTGTTTATCGATGTCGACCTCTCATCCGAAGGATTCGAAGTCGTTCCGACGTGGACTGGTGCTCCCGGAGAACTGGCCATCTACGGAGGTGACGCGAACTTCAACTTCGCTGGTTCGACTGCGTCGTTCGCGGATTTTAATGACACCGACAGGGTGAACGGAAACGGTGCAGAGGTTCGCACTCGTGCTCAGGTGGATTTCTTGGGTCCAATCAATTCTTTGGAGGTCACTAAGACCGGCACTGGTGGCGCTGGTTTCGCTGTTGGTGGTGGTTGTGTTGCGCTTGGTTCATCGAAGCAGGCGTCTACGCCCGTGTGGAATCCGGTTACGGGCCAGTTCGAGGTCGATGTGACGATCACGGTGTTGAACAATTTGCCGTCGTCGGCAACGCTCGCCAATTTTGTCGATACCGCGCAGAGCAGTGCTGCTTCGAGTTTCCTTACGGGAGATCCGCAGGGTATTGATGCGATCGATCTTCAGGTTGATGACCCGTTGGACCTCGCTGGTTTCAGTTCGGTGGATGTCACTTCGATAACGTCGGCGAGCGGTCTTGCGGTGAACCCGAATTATGACGGTGTCACCGATACGTCGTTGCTCGCTGGATCCGATGTTCTTGCTCCCGAAGGTGTTTCTACTGTCGAGATGTCGTTGGTGTACACCCCAGATCTCACAGACCCGGAGTGGGCTGATTGTGCGGTGTCGATCGAGAACCAAGCAGAGGTGACGGCGATTGCTAATGGTGTCGCTGTCAGCGACCTCTCCGATGCGGGGTCTGATCCGGCGCCATCGGCGGACAATGGCGAGGGCGGCTCGGCCGACCCGACCGTGATGGATTTCGCGTTCGACTGCGAGATTAGTTTGGCCAAGGACATTACCGATGGCCCAACGAGCAATGGTGACGGTACCTACAACCTTCAGTACACGCTTGTTGCCGAGAATACCGGCGATTTCCCGTTGTCGGATCCGACGATCAATGATGACCTCGCTGCGACGTTCGGTCCGTCGTTCACATCGTCGACGATTTCGACAGATACATGTGCTGGTGTCACGTTGAATCCTGGTGATACCTGTACCCAGGTGATCGATGTGGTGATCACGCCGAGCGGATCGCTCGGACCGTGGGATAACTCGGCGACTGTCGATGCGACCGGGCCTGGTGGTGCGGTTGTGTCCGATGTTTCTCAGGACGGCGCCGATGCTGATCCTGATGGTGACGGCGATCCGTCGAACAACTCGGTGCCAACAAGTGTTTCGTTGACACCCGAGATTGCGTTGAGCAAGGAACTGTCGGCCGCGCCGGTGAACAATGGTGATGGCACCTACACGCTCGAGTACACGCTGATCGCCGAGAACACGGGCGGGGCCTATCTCGAGAACGTTGCGATCGACGACGATCTTGCTGCCACCTTTGGTGCGGCACTTACTTCGTCGTCGGTCACGAGTGATACCTGCTCAGGCGCTGCCCTCGACTTGGGCGACACGTGCACGCAGGTACTGTCGGTAACCATTACTCCTGGTACCAACCTTGGGCCGTGGGAGAACTCGGCTGTAGTAACCGCCGATAGCCCAGCTGGACCGGTTACCGATATCTCTCAAGACGGCACCGATGCTGATCCTGATGGTGACGGCGACCCAAGCAACAACTCTGATCCAACACTGGTCACTCTCGAGGAGAACCCTCAGGTTGGTTTGGCGAAGGACTTGACGGGCGGCCCGACCAGCAATGGCGACGGCACGTTCACGCTCGAGTACACACTCGTTGCAACCAACACCGGCGATGTTCCGTTGAGCAACGTTGTTATCAACGATGACCTCGCAGCGACCTTTGGTGCTGCGCTGAACTCGTCGGCCATTGTTTCTGACACGTGTGCTGGTGCAACGTTGAGCCCCTCGGCGCCTCCCGGTGCTGGAGATTCCTGCACGCAGGTGATTTCGGTGAACGTAACTCCAGGTTCGAACCTTGGTCCATATGAGAACCAGGCAACGGTTTCCGGTGATAGCCCATCTGGGGCAACCGTGACCGATGACTCGACCGATGGTGCAGTTGCCGATGCCGATGGTGATGGCGACCCAACCAACGACACGAGCCCAACACCAGTGAGCTTCGAGGAGAACCCTGAGATTGGTTTGGCGAAGGCCTTGACCGATGGCCCGGTCAACAACGGTGATGGCACGTACACCCTTGGGTACACGATCGTCGCCACGAACACTGGCGATGTTCCACTCAGCAACGTGATCATCAACGATGATCTCTCGACTGCCTTCGGTGCTGCGTTGACAACATTCACGATCGTTTCTGATACGTGCTTCGCGCAAACACTGAACGCATCGGTTCCTGCCGGGGCCGGCGATGCCTGCACCCAGGTGTTCGAAGTTGTCGTGACTCCAGGTGCTGACCTTGGACCATACGAGAACGTCGCGACCGTGACCGGTGACAGCCCCGCTGGCACCACGGTGACCGACGACTCGACCGACAGCCCGGTCGTCGATGCCGACGGCGATGGTGTTCCTGATGACACCGATGGTGACGGTATCCCCGATCATCTCCAAAACCCTGATCCTGATGGTGACGGCGATCCGTCGAACAACTCGACGCCAACACTGGCCAGCTTCGGAGAGAACCCCGAGATTGGTGTGACCAAAACGGTCGCCAACGTTGTGGTGAACCCTGATGGAACGGTCAGCTTCGACTACGTGATCAACGTGGAGAACACCGGCGACATCGTGCTCAACAATGTTGCACTCGTCGATGACCTCGATGCCACCTTCGGCACCGTTGCCTACACCGTTGACGCTGTCGACGCATCGACCGGAGCAGTTGCGTTGACCGCAAATGCTGCCTACACCGGTGCTGCCGGCGCAGCTGGTATCGATTCTGATGACACACTCGATGGCTCTGACAGTTTGGCTGTTGGCGAATCGGGCACGGTCATTATTTCGGTCACGATCACCCCAGCAGGTAACTACGGTCCGTTCGACAACACCGCAACCGCTGAGGGCACGTCGCCTTCAGGTGCGTCGGTGACCGATGATTCGAACGACAGTCCAGTCGTTGACGCTGACGGCGATGGCATCCCCGATGACACCGATGGTGATGGCATCCCCGATCATCTCGACTCTGATCCTGATGGTGACGGCGATCCGTCGAACAATTCGACGCCGACTCCGTTGCCGATCCCTGCGATTGGCACGAACAAGGCGATCACGAACGTCGTGAACAATGGTGACGGCACCTATGTCGTGACCTATGACGTGACGGTCAGCAACGTTGGTACGACCGACCTTGTCGGCGTCTCGCTCGTCGATGACTTGACCACGACCTTTGCGACAGCGACGTCGTTTGCGGTCACTGGTATCTCGTCGCCGACGCTCACCGTTGACGCTGGCTTTGATGGTTCGGCGAACCCGAACATGCTCGCCGGAACCGACACGTTGGCCATTGGTGAAAGCGGAGTCGTGACGTTCACGATCCTGCTCACCCCAGGCGGCGACCTCGGGCCGTACAACAACACCGCAACCGCATCGGGCAACGCCCCAGATGTCGTATTGCCAGACGGAACGGTTGTTCCTGGACCATCGGTAGACGATGATTCCCAGAACTCAGCCCCCGGCGACGGCAACCCTGACACCAATGGTGACGGTGACCCAACCAACGATGACGTACCAACACCACTCGATCTCACGGAAAACCCGGAGATCTCGGTAACCAAGGCACTCACGACAGCTCCTGTCGACAATGGCGACGGAAGCTACACGATGACCTTTGGTTTGGTCGCTACCAACACCGGTGATGTGAACCTGTCGAACGTCAGCTTGACCGACGACCTGGCAGCAACCTTCGGGGCAGGGTCGACCATCGTGGTTGATTCGATCTCGGCGACCGCGCCAGGAACCGCAAACACTGGGTTCGATGGTGTTGCCGATACCGAAATGTTGTCAGGCACGAACCTCGCCGTTGGCGAGTTCACCGAAGTCACCGTCACCGTGACGGTAACCCCAGCGGGTGGCCCAAACTTTGAGAACACGGCTATGGCCACCGGCGCATCGCCGGCTGGCACGCTCGTCAGCGACGACAGCCAAGATCAAGGAACCGACCCGTCTTCAGCGCCCGGCGCTGATGCCGATGGTGACGGCGATCCAACCAACGACAGCGACCCAACGCCGATCACGTTGATTCCAGATCCAGAAAACGATGAGGATCTGGACAACCCGGCAGGATCGACCGTCACGATCAACCCGTTGGCCAACGACGACAGTGGCTTTGATCCGACTTCGGTTCAGCTGCTCGACCCGGCAACGGGCGAGTACGTGACCGAACTGGTCGTGCCTGGTGAAGGAACGTGGACCGTTGACCCCGTGACCGGAGAAGTCACCTTCGTGCCAGAACCTGGCTTCGAGGGCGACCCAACCCCGGTCGAATACCGGGCACAGGTCCTTGGTTCCGACGTCTACAAGACGGCCGAGATCGTCATCACCTACCTCGACGCTCCAGACCCAGCGAACGACGAGGACCTCAACAACCCGATCGGCTCGACCGTCACAATCGATCCGCTCGCAAACGATGAGGACGGACTCGATCCGACTTCGGTCCAGCTGCTCGATCCGGCAACGGGTGAGTACGTGACCGAGCTGGTCGTACCTGGTGAAGGAACGTGGACCGTTGACCCCGTGACCGGACAAGTCACCTTCGTGCCAGAACCCGGCTTCGAGGGCGACCCAACCCCAGTCGAATACCGGGCACAGGTCCTTGGTTCGACGGCATATCGCATGGCGACCATCACGGTCACCTATGTAGATCCGATCCCACCATCGTTGGCCTTCACCGGCCGCTCCAGCGCCGAACTAGCACTCGGTGCAACACTGCTCGTGCTCATCGGCGCAGCAGCTGTCGCTCTCGTGCCAACCCGGCGCCGAGAAGACGAAACCCTCAACATGTAACACATCCCGAGATGTAGAAAATCATGATGTAGAAAATCATGATGTAGGTAACGAAGGAGCCGCCGAACCCAACCAGGTTCGGCGGCTCCGACCGTTTAAATGTGTAGTTGTCAACTATGTACTAGTCGTCGTCTCGTCTGCACCTTCTGCGGAGCGCATCCTCGGGCGAGGATGAATCCCAAGAGGTCCGATCGCACTGATTGGACCAAAGCGGAATGGAGAACGCAAATGAGCGACCACGGAGACGACCTCAAGAACAAGACAGCAGCACTGCTGAAATCGATCGAGACCGGCGACCCGGAAGCGGGTGCGGCGATCAACGCTGAGTCCTACACCCAGCACAACCTGGGGGTCGCCGATGGTGTCGCAGGTTTTGGCGAAGCACTGGCGGCACTCCCTGAAGGGTCGGCTCGGGTGAATACGGTGCGGGTACTGCGTGACGGCGACTTTGTGGTCGCTCACACCGACTACGATTTCTTTGGCCCAAAGATCGGATTCGACATCTTCCGCCTCGAAGACGGCCTCATCGTCGAGCACTGGGATGTGATGGAATCGATCGCTCCGGCAGAAGAGCACAAACACAGCAATGGCAAGTTCGGCGCCATGGCGACGCTCTCGGGAGTCGAGTGACCGAGGGGCAGAAGTTGAACGAGACTTCGGACCGCTCGCCCGAAATGCTGTCGCTCGACAGCTACCGGGCGGCGGTCCGCCTCGACGAGTCAACCGAGATCGAACCAGCGTTTGACTGGCCCGACCAGCTGCACGGAGTTCTCGAACAGCTCGGCGTTTCGGCTGCTCCTGGTAACTCACCCCAGCAGCTGCTCGATGCGCGCGCCGGAGTCCTCGCCGCTACAGACTCGTTCATGCTCGAGGAACAGCTCGTCACGAGGATCGAAGCCATCCTTGCGGGAGCCAGTCGCGGCCGACTGACGTCAGAACCTCCAAATCTCGCTGCGTCGATCGACTCGTCGTACCCGGCTACCGACCAGATATCGGTCGTCGTCGCCGACATCACGACGCTCGAAGTCGACGCCATCGTGAACGCAGCGAACAAGGCAATGCTGGGGTGCCGCATTCCGAACCATCGATGTATCGACAATGCAATCCATAGCGCAGCAGGGCCTCGGCTGCGCGACGATTGTGCGTCGATCATGGCCAAACAACGGACACTTGAGGCCGTCGGTGCAGCCAAGGTCACTCGCGGGTACGCCCTCCCGGCCAGATACGTGCTTCACACGGTCGGGCCACAACTTCGCCCCGGTGACGTTCCGACTCAAGACGAATGCGAGCAACTCGCTTCGGCCTACCGGTCGTGCCTCGACCTTGCAGCAGAAGTCGACTCGATGTTCGAGCGCAATGGCTTCGACCTCGCCCGGATCCATACACCGCAGGACGACTATGCCCTGATGCAGTGCACCACTCCGTGAACCCGGTGCGGCGGAGGCGATCGACGCGCTTGCGGCGCGGTAGCAGTATCAAATCGCGGGAGCATTACACTCACCACGTCAACGATGGGGTCGAGGAGGTCTACTGTGTCAGAAGGCGTTGGGTCGCGGAGAGCGGGACGTCGAAAAGGTGGACGCAGTGCGTCTGAAGGGTCGAAAGCAGTCGAACAGCCGCCGTTCCGCCTACATCGAAGAACCGTCGAACCTACCCGCGTGGTATCCGATGATGAACTCGAGGCGGTCCACGAAGCATCGCTGACGATCCTGCGTGATATTGGCATCGACGTACTCCTCCCCGAAGCCCGTACGCGGCTCGAAGCAGCCGGATGCACGCTCTCGATCACCGACAACAGAGTGCGGTTCGACCCCGAGATGGTCACCGACTTCGTGGGCTCCGCCCCGGCCGAATTCACGCTCCACGCGCGCAACCCCGGCCACACTGTGGAGATCGGTGGCGATAACGTGGTGTTTACCGCCGTTGCCAGCCCGCCAAACGTGAGCGACGCAGCGGGCGGGCGCCGGACCGGCAACCTAGCCGACTTTCAAAATCTTGTTCGCCTGAGCCAGCACCTCAACGCGATCCAGGTCCATGGTGGTTATCCGGTCGAACCCGCCGACGTCCACGCCTCGGTCCGGCACCTGCACGCCATTTCTGACATCTGCAAGCTCAGCGACAAGGCCGTCAACGCGTACAGCCTCGGCGCCGAACGCAACCGCGACGCCCTCGAGATTCTCAGAATCGCCCACCAACTGACCGAGGACGAGGTCGACGAGAACACCATCGTGCACACGGTCATCAACACGTCGTCACCGCTGCGCCTCGACGAGCCAATGTGCACCGGCATCATCGAATACGCGTCCCGAAACCAGGCGGTCATCGTCACCCCGTTCACCCTGGCTGGAGCGATGGCGCCAGTAACCGTCGCAGGTGCGGTCGCCCAGCAAAACGCCGAGGCGCTCGCCGGCATCTGCCTTGCCCAAGTCGTGCGACGTGGCGCCCCTGTGCTCTATGGCGGATTCACCTCGAACGTCGACATGAAATCGGGATCTCCAGCGTTCGGTACTCCCGAGTTCATGCAAGCAGCGATGCTCGGTGGACAACTCGCCCGGCGCTACGAGATTCCCTACCGCTCATCCAACGTCAATGCGGCGAACGCCGTCGACGCACAAGCTGGATACGAATCGGTCTTCTCGTTGTGGGGAGCGATCATGGGCGGCGCCAACCTCGTCTTCCATGGTGCTGGGTGGCTCGAAGGAGGCCTGCGCGCCTCGTATGAAAAGATGGTCCTCGACGCCGACCTCATCAACATGGTCGCCGCGTGGCTCCAGCCGCTCGTCGTCGACGATGCAACCCTCGCAATCGAAGCAATCGCCGAGGTCGGCCCGGGTGGGCACTTCTTCGGAGTGCAACACACTCAAGACCGCTACCGCAACGCCTTCTATGCACCGATGGTTTCGGATTGGCGCAACTTCGAATCGTGGGACGAAGCCGGAGCGCCCACCGCCGACATCAAGACCGCAGAACTCGCCACCCAACTCCTCGCCGAATATCAGCAACCCGCCATGGACGAGGCGGTCCGCGAAGAAATCGACGCGTTCGTCGAACGTCGGGTCGCTGAGGGCGGCGTTAAGACCGATTTCTAGCAAAAGTTCTCTCGTTTCAACGAGTAGCTCGTTCAATCCCGCTATAGCCGGTCGTATTTGTGAATTAGCCACGAGTAGCGTGGATCGTCATCA